>NZ_JBJGZV010000013.1:0-126597 GCF_054050715.1 Blastococcus sp. SYSU D00669 | reverse complement strand
ACCGAAGAAGGGCTGTCGAAGAAGGACATCATCCGATGCCTCAAACGACTGATCGCCCGCGAGCTCTACTACCTGCTCACCTCACCACCACCGGCCCAAGCCGCTTGACGATCCATAGGAGCATCGGGGCAGTGCCCGGAGGTCCGCGCTCCCGGCGGGCGCCGCCACCGCACCCGGGTAGCATCAGTTCCGTAACACAGCGCCACGGGGGGCACGTGCACAACCGGTCGACCGACCCGGTGGTCGGGGGACCCCTTCTCCCGGAGGCGCGCCCGCCCATGACGTTGCTGCAGGTCGACGGACTGACGAAGTCGTTCGGGGCCCGGCGCGTCCTGCGGGACGTCTCGTTCTCGATCGCCGAGGGCGAGATCGTCGGGCTGGTCGGCACCAACGGCGCCGGCAAGTCCACCCTCGGCGACATCGTCGCCGGGATCGCCGTGGCCGACTCCGGCCGGATGAACCTGTGCGGCCGGCCCTTCGCCCCGCTGTCGGGCGAGGACGCGCGCCGGCTCGGCGTCGGGGTGGTCGAGCAGCTGGTCCGGATCGATCCCGGGCTCACCGTCGCCCAGGCGGTCTTCCGCGGCACGCCGCAGGCCGGGCGCCCGCAGGAGGCCCTGCGCCGGCAGGCCCAGGTCCTGCTCGCCGAGGTCACCCTGGACGTCGACCCGGACACCCGCGTCGGGGAGCTGCCGCACTACGTGCACGGCCTGGTCGAGATCGCCCGCGTGCTGGCCGAGGACACCCGGCTGGTGGTCCTCGACGAGGTGTCGGCCTCGCTGCTGCCGTCGGAGGTGAACGGGGTGCACGCCGTCGCCGACCGGCTGCGGCGCCAGGGGCGCGGCGTGCTCTACATCAGCCACCGGCTCCCGGAGATGCTCGAGGTCGTCGACCGGGTGCTGGTCCTGCGCGACGGCCGGATCACCCTGGACAGCCCCAGCGGGGCGCTGGACCCGGTGCGGCTGATCGCGGCGACGGTCGGTGAACCGGTGTCGGTGCCGCCCCGCCCCGCCGTCGTCGCCGCTCCCGAGCCGGCGCCTTCCGCCCCGTCCCCCTCCGCCTCGGACCAGGTGGCACTGCAGGTGCGCAACCTGCGGGTGCCCGGCCGGGTGGCGGGCGTGGACCTGCTGCTGCGCCGCGGCGAGGTGGTCGGGCTGACCGGCCACCGGTCGTCCGGCGTCCGCGAGATCGCCGGCGCGCTGACCGGTGAGCTGCCCGCGATCACCGACGAGCTGCTGCTGCACGGCGAGCCGCCCGCGGCCGACGACGGCACGCTGCGGCTGCCCGCCTACCGCCCCGACGACGACGCCTACGGGGTCGACCCGCGCGAGACCATCGCGCGCACGCTCATCCAGGAGCCGTGGGGCGCGATGACCACCCTGCACGCCGAGATCGCCTCGCTGCGCGGGGTCATCAACACCGTCCACCAGCTCGACGTGAAGACGATGAGCATCCGCACGTCGGTCGGCGCGCTGTCCGGCGGCGACCAGCACAAGCTCGCGCTGGCCCGCTGGATGGCCGCGACCGACCGCGACGTCCTCGTCGTCCACGAGCCCACCCGCGGCCTCGACGTGCGGGCCCGCAGGCAGGTGCGGCAGCTGCTCGACGAGGCGACCGCCGCCGGCACCTCCGTCGTCGTGGTGTCGGTGGACCCGGACGAGCTGGCCGAGTGCTGCGACCGGGTCGGGGTCGTGGCCGACGGCCGCGTCACCCGCTGGATCGACACCGGCGAGCTGGAGCTCGCCGCGGTGCGGGAGCGGATCCTGGAAGCGGCCGGCGCCGCCTCCTGAGACCCCGACCGGGTCACCCCGCCCCGGTCGGTCCCGTCCCCGCCGCCGACGCCCGCCCGGCCCCCGTCCGGGCCGGGCGTCGGCACCGTCTCAGACGCTGACCTTCTGCGCGACCGCCCGCAGCTTGTGCCGGGCCAGCGCGAGGTTGCCGGTCATCCGGTCGAGGACGAGGTAGATGAACAGGCCGGCGTTGCCCTGCCCCTTGAGCACGTTGATCAGGTGGTACTGGTGCTCCAGGGTGATCAGGACGTCCTCGATCTCGTCCTTGAGCTCCAGGTCGTTGATGGTGCGCAGCTTGGCGCGGACGACGTTCGAGTTGCCCGCGGCGGCGACGTTGAGGTCGAAACCGGGTGCGCCGCCGGCCGCGAGGGCCATGCCGCTGTCGACGTCGACGATGGCGGCGCCGCTGGCGCCCTCGATCGAGAGCAGGTCGGCGATGACGTTGTCGAGCTGTGCCACGGGTGGAACTCCTGTCGTTTCTCGGTGGGGGCGCAGCGGAGTGCTGCGGTCCGGGTCGGCGGGCGACCCGGGTCGACCGGACGAGCCGGGCGTCTCGGGGTGCACGGCCGGGGTGCGCGGCGGCGGTGCCGCGTCGTCGTGCGCTGCACCGGGCGGTTCCCGGTGCGCTGCCTCGTCGGCGGTCGGCGGCTCGGGTGGCGGCGTCCTCGGGGGGAGTCCCCACGAGACCAGGGACTCCCACCACCGTGTTGCCACGCCGTGCTCGCCTTCGCCGAGGGCTCCGGACGGATCCGAGCCAACACGGTTCCGGGAGGGGTCGCAAACCGGTCGGCGTGTCCGCAGGCCCGCCGTCCGCGCCGCCCGACCGGCCTCGTGCCGGAGACCTTGCGGCGATGCGGCAGACTGCCGGTGATCTGCCCCCGACCACTGTTGGAGGATTCGTGGCCACCGCTTCTTCGCCGGCGCTGCCCTCGCGGCCGCTCGTGCTCGCCGACCTCGTCCCCGCCGTCAAGGCGCGGGACGCCGGCCTGGTCGCGCTCGGCGTGCTGTTCACCGCCCTGCTGGCGCAGGTGGCCGTCCCCGTGCCGGGCTCGCCGGTCCCGATCACCGGGCAGACGCTGGCCGTCGTCCTGGTCGCCGCCTCGCTCGGGCCGGTGCGCGGGGTCGCCGTGCAGGTGGCCTACATCCTCGCCGCGGCGGTCGGCCTGCCCTTCTACTCCGAGGCCAGCGGCGGCGTCGACGTCGTCCTGGGCGCGACCGGTGGCTACGTGCTGGGCTTCATCCCGGCCGCGTACCTGATGGGCCTGGCGGCCCGGCGGGGTGCCGACCGCACGCCGTGGAAGTCGGTCCCGCTGTTCATCGCCGGCCAGGCCGTGATCTTCGCCGTCGGCGTGCCGTGGCTGGCGGTCAGCACCGGCATGACCGCCGCGCAGGCGCTGGACGCGGGCTTCTACCCGTTCATCCTGGGCGGGCTGGTGAAGGCCGCGATCGCCGCCGCCGTGCTCGGCAGCGCCTGGGCGGTCGTGAACCGCCGCCGGCGCTAGCTCTCGGGTTCCTCGCCCGCCGGGTCGTCGGTCCAGCGGGCGAGGAACTCCTTCTCGTCGGGGGTCAGCCGCCGCGGGCGGTTGATCGAGAAGTCGAACGGGACGAGCAGGGTGCTGCCGGTGACGGCGAGCGTGCCGTGGTCGACGACCTCGTAGTGGCAGGTGAAGGCGGCCGCGCGGATGCCGGACACCCAGATCTGCACGTCCAGCGGCCGCGGGGAGTAGACGACCGGCCGCTTGTACTGGATGTCGTGGGCGGCGACCACGGTGCCCCGGCGCAGGCCGGTGCGCTCCTCCAGGGAGGCCCGCTCGAAGAACAGGTCGACGCGGGCCATCTCGAAGTACTGCAGGAACACCACGTTGTTGACGTGGCCGTAGGCGTCCATGTCCGACCAGCGCATCGGGACCTGCACCGTGTACCGCACGGGGACACCCTGCCCTACCACCGGCCGTGACCACGAGCGGGCTTGACCTCCAGCGCACTCGAGCAAGTGCACTGCTGCCCGTGGACACGACACCCGCCCCCGACCGCCCGAACGCCGACGTCGACCGCCTCGTCGACCTGGTCGCCGTCGTGGAGGAGACGCAGCGCACCGAGGACGTCGACGGCTTCCTCGCCCTGTTCTCCCCCGACGCCGTCTGGGTGACCGGCGGCGGCCGCCGGCTCGTCGGCCTCGACGAGATCGCCGCGTTCACCCGCCGCGTCCTGCCGGGGGCGATGAGCGGGGCGTCGGTGAGCTACACCGTCGCGGAGGTCCGCTTCCCCACCCCGGACGTCGCGATCACCTGGGTGGACCAGGAGTACCTCGACGCCGACGGCCGGCCGCTGTCGCCCCGCTCGCTGGGCCGGCCGACGTACACGTGGCGGCGGGAGGGCGGGGACTGGCGGATCGTCGCCGGGCAGAACACCGGCGTCGCGGAGGACGTCGGGGGCGACGACGCCGCCGACCTGGCGGCGCTGCGCGAGGTGGTCCGGCGCGTGGAGGACGGCTTCAACAGCAACGACCCCGCGCTGCTGACCGCCGACGTGGCCGACGACGCCGTCCTGGTCGACGCGACCGGCCGGGTGCTCCGCGGCCGGGAGGAGGCCGTGGCCGCCGCGGTAGCCGGGCTGGCGCAGCCGGTGCTGCGCGACGCCACGGCGCACTACCGCCTCACCGACGTGACGACGCCGGCCGAGGGCGTCGCCGTGGCGACGAAGGAGGCGTGGTCGAGCGCGGCCGACGCGGATGCGGGGCGGCCGCCGGAGATGCGGGCGCTGTACGTGTTCGTGCGCCGCGACGGCGGGTGGCGGATCGCCCGCCGGGCGAACGTGCTCGTCCGCTCCTAACCCCGGAACGCCGACGGCCGGCCGGAGCGCGTGCTCCGGCCGGCCGGTGACGTGCTGGAACGGCCCCTGCTGCGGGGCCCCTCGCCGAGCCTGCGGGGCGCGGGGGGCAGCGGGGTCCTCGCTCAGTCGCGCGCGAGCTTGCGGTAGGTCGCGCGGTGCGGGCGGGCCGCCTCGGCGCCGAGCCGCTCGACCTTGTTCTTCTCGTAGTCGGCGAAGTTGCCCTCGTACCAGAACCACTTCGACTCACCCTCGTAGGCGAGGATGTGCGTGGCCACGCGGTCGAGGAACCACCGGTCGTGGCTGACCACGACGGCGCAGCCGGGGAACTCCTCGAGCGCGGCCTCCAGGCTGGAGAGCGTCTCGACGTCGAGGTCGTTGGTCGGCTCGTCGAGCAGCAGCAGGTTGCCGCCCTGCTTGAGGGTCAGGGCGAGGTTCAGCCGGTTGCGCTCACCGCCGGACAGCACGCCGGCCGGCTTCTGCTGGTCCGGGCCCTTGAACCCGAACGCGGCGACGTAGGCGCGCGAGGGCATCTCGACGTTGCCGACCTTGATGTGGTCGAGGCCGTCGGAGACGACCTCCCACAGCGTCTTCTTCGGGTCGATGCCGCCGCGGCTCTGCTCGACGTAGGAGATCTTGACCGTCTCGCCGACCTTGATGTCGCCGTCGTCGGGCTTCTCCTCGCCGACGAGCATCTTGAACAGCGTGGTCTTGCCCGCGCCGTTGGGGCCGACCACGCCGACGATGCCGTTGCGCGGCAGGGTGAACGACAGGTCGTCGATCAGCAACCGGTCGCCGAAGCCCTTGGTCAGCTCCTTGGTCTCGACGACGACGTTGCCCAGCCGCGGGCCCGGCGGGATCTGGATCTCCTCGAAGTCGAGCTTGCGGTACTTCTCGGCCTCGGCAGCCATCTCCTCGTAGCGGGCCAGGCGGGCCTTGCTCTTGGCCTGGCGGGCCTTGGCGCCGGAGCGCACCCACTCGAGCTCTTCCTTGAGGCGCTTCTGCCGCTTGGCGTCCTTGGCGCCCTCGACCTTGAGCCGGGCGGCCTTGGTCTCCAGGTAGGTGGAGTAGTTGCCCTCGTAGGGGTAGGCACGGCCCCGGTCGAGCTCGAGGATCCACTGGGCGACGTTGTCGAGGAAGTACCGGTCGTGGGTGACGGCGACGACGGTGCCGGCGTACTTCTCCAGGTGCTGCTCTAGCCACGCGACGCTCTCGGCGTCGAGGTGGTTGGTGGGCTCGTCGAGCAGCAGCAGGTCGGGCGCCTCGAGCAGCAGCTTGCACAGCGCCACCCGGCGGCGCTCACCACCGGAGAGGACCGTGACGTCGGCGTCGCCGGGCGGGCAGCGCAGGGCGTCCATGGCCTGCTCGATGCGGGCGTCGAGCTCCCAGCCGTCGGCGTTCTCGATGACCTCCATGAGCTCGCCCTGCTCGGCCAGCAGCACGTCGAAGTCGGCGTCGGGCTCCCCCATCGCCGCGCTGACCTCCTCGAAGCGCGTCAGCGCGTCGCGGAGCGGCTTGACCGCCTCCTCGACGTTGCCGCGCACGTCGAGCTCCTCGTTGAGCGGCGGCTCCTGCAGCAGGATGCCCACCGTCGCCTCGGGCGCCAGGGTGGCGTCGCCGTTGGACGGGTGCTCGAGACCCGCCATGATCTTGAGGACCGTCGACTTGCCGGCGCCGTTGGGGCCGACCACGCCGATCTTGGCGCCGGGCAGGAACGCCAGGGTGACGTCGTCGAGGATCACCTTGTCGCCGTGCGCCTTGCGCGCACGGACCATCGAGTAGATGTACTGAGCCACTGGGCTTCTCGGGCCTTCCGTTGTGTCGCGAACGGGGGCGGGGCCGGCCGGCCCCCTGCGTCCTCGCTCCGATCCTCCCAGTTCCCGGCGGCGTGGTGGAGTGCCGGTCCCGGGACGGTGCTGTCGGAGTCCTGGACGTGCAACACCGGCACCCCCGCGTGTAGTCCGCCGCGCCCGGCCGGAGGAGCCGGGGATCCCGTGCGGGAGCCCCGGCCCCACCCCCTCAGCCGACCGGGACCGGGGTGCGCGCCTCCTCCCCCGCGTCCTCGACCTCGTACGGGTAGCCGTCGAACTCCCCGAAGGACGCGTCCGGCTCCTCGTCCGGCGGGCTCTCCGCGGACGCCGCGCCGTCCTCGGGCACCGCGTCGGCGGACGGGAGCTGCGGGCGGGCGGTCCGGCGGAACTCGGCGGTCCCCTTGTTCAGGTCGGGCCCCACGGCCGCGGCGCGGAGCTTCACCTTGCTGCGCCGGCCCTGGTCGGACTCCCACTCGTCGGTGTACAGCCACCCGAAGACGATCACCGGGTCGCCCTTGCTGAGCGTGTGCGAGACGTTGCCGCCCAGCTCGCCCCAGCACTCGACGTCGACGTACAGGCGCTTGCTGTCGACCCACCCCTGCACGCCCTTGTCGAAGCGGCGCGACGTCGAGGCGAGGCGGAAGTTCGTGACGCTGCCGTTGGCGGTGCGGTTCTTCTGCGGCGACGCCACCACGTTGCCGATGACGGTGACCCCGGTTTCCTTCACGGTGCTCCTCGCGGGTGTGCGAACGCCCTGCCGGGCGAGGCCGGCGCGGTGCCGGCGTGGGACCACCGTGGCCCCGGCCGGTACCGAGCGGTGGGCGCCGCCGGCATCTGTGGACGACGACCGCGCCTGTGGACGCCGGGCCACCGGGGGTCCCTCCGCCGTGTTCAGCTCGTGCCGTGCGACGACCCGGACCGGCCCTGCACCGCCCACGCCCGCGCGGTGAGGCGGATCGACCCGTCCTCGGCGACCGGCAGCCGGCGGCGGAGCAGCTCCCGCAGCGCGGCGCGGTCGGGTTCGCCCAGCGCCGCCGCGTAGGCCGGGGCCGGTCCGGTGCCGCCCAGGAAGGGCGTCCAGTAGTTGTCGAAGTCGGCGAACACGGTCGGCACGACGACCTCCCCGACCGCCACGCCGTCCAGGCCCGCGTCCTCGAACAGCCGGCGCAGGGGGCCGGGGCGGCACAGCGCGAAGCGGAGCCCCTCGTCCAGGTCGCCGACCACCGGGTCACGCTCCGCGGCCGCGGCCCAGAAGTGGCGCATGAGCTCCATGCCGCCCGCGTAGTCCCAGACGTAGGCCGCGATCAGCCCGCCCGGCGCGGCGACCCGGCGCATCTCGGCCAGCGCGGCCGCCGCGTCCGGGACGAAGTTGAGCACCAGTCCCGAGACGACGACGTCCACCGAGCCGTCCGCCAGCGGGAGCGACTGCGCGCTCCCCTGCTCGAAGACGACCCGCGGATCGGTCACGGTGGCCCTGGCGTGCGCGACGAAGTCGGCGGAGGGGTCCACGCCCGTGACCGAGGCGGGCGCCGCGGCGGAGAGGACCGCCGTCGTCAGGGCACCGGTGCCGCAGCCGACGTCGAGCCAGCGGCGGCCCGCCGGCACGGCGAGGAGGTCCAGGAACCGCCGCGCCACCGGCCGGCTCCACCGGCCCACGTAGGCCTCGTACCGCTCCGCGCCGGCCCAGGACCCCGGCACCGTCGGCTTCCCCACGGCGCACCTCCCGTCGTCCGGCGCATGGTGGTGCTCCGGTGGCGCCGGGTCAACGGGCCGCTCGGCGCAACGCGGAGCGGGCCGGGAGAAGTGCGATGATCTGTCGCCGAGCGCCCGTAGCTCAGCGGATAGAGCAGGTGCCTTCTAAGCACTTGGTCGCAGGTTCGATCCCTGCCGGGCGCGCTCGGGCGGTCGGCCCGCAGGCGGCGACCCGCGTCGCGAACCCGTCCGGCCGCGGCACGACTGAGCGGCCGCCGCCCCGGGCATGGTCGGCGGATGCGGTTCGGGCTCTCCCTCGCCTGCTTCGGCGACGGTGTCGACGCGGCGGTCGTCGCGGAGTGGGCGGTCGCGGCGGAGCAGGCGGGCTGGGACGGCTTCTTCCTCTGGGACCACCTGTTCGCCTTCGGCCCGGGTCCGATCCCCGTCGTCGACCCGTGGATCGCGCTCACCGCGGCGGCCTGCGCGACCACGACGATCCGGCTCGGCACCCTGGTGACGCCGCTCCCCCGCCGCCGCCCCGTGGTGGTCGCCCGCCAGACGGTGACGCTCGACCGGCTCAGCGGCGGCCGGCTCACGCTCGGGGTGGGCACCGGTGCGTTCCCGTTCGAGTGGGAGTACGTCGGCGAGGAGGCCGACCACCGGACCCGGGGGCAGATGCTCGACGAGCACCTGACCCTGCTCGACCGGCTCTGGAGCGGGGAGCCGGTCCACCACGAGGGCCGCTTCTACCGGGCGGGGGGACCCGCCTGGTCGGCGGTCTGCCACCCGCCGCCGCTGCAGCGGCCCCGCATCCCGGTGTGGGTCGGCGGCACCTGGCCGGGCACCCGCCCCCTCGTCCGGGCGGCCCGGTGGGACGGCGTCGTCCCGATGCGTCTCGACGGCCGATGGGAGGTCGCGGACACCGCCGCCGTGGCCGAGCGGATGCGCACCCTGCGCGCCGACCCGGCGCCGTTCGACCTCGCCGTCCCGGGCGAGAGCGACGGCGCGGATCCCGCCCGCCACGACGTCCACGCCGACCACGCCCGCGCCGGCGCCACCTGGTGGGTGGAGGCCGTGTACCCGTGGCGCGCCGACCTGCCGAGCGGGCTGCCGTGGCCGTCGGCGGCCCGCCACCGGATCGACCAGGGTCCGTGATCCCCCGGTTGCCGGGCATCCCCATGGCGCCGCAAGCAGCGGTCCAAGTCCGGCACCAGCGCTCGTCAAGTCCGCCCGAAGAGCCGTCCTCCACCGTGGTGCCACACCAGGAGGAGGACACCATGACCCAGTCGACGTATCCCCCCGTCGGGCAGCAGCCCTACGGCCAGCAGTACGGACAGCAGCCCTACGGCCAGCCCGGCTTCGGCCCGTCCCCCGCGCCGTTCGGCCAGCCGGCGTCGCCCTACGGCCACCAGCCGCCCAAGAAGAAGACAGGGCTGATCATCGGCTCGGTGCTGAGCGCGCTGGTCCTGATCGGGGGGCTCGTCGTCGGCGGCATCCTGCTGTTCGGCACCTCGTACGTGGACGCCGCCGACGCCGAACGGCAGCTCACGGCGTTCACCGAGGAGCAGGCCGGCGTGACGCCGGCCGACGTCAGCTGCCCGACGGACGTCGAGCTCGAGGCCGGCGCCACCTTCAGCTGCAGCGCCTCGCTCGAGGGCCAGCCGATCACCTACACCGTCACCCAGACCGACGACGAGGGCAACGCCGAGTTCGCCCTCGACAACACCGTCGTGCCGGTGGCCGCCGTCGAGGAGGAGGTCAGCGCCCAGATCGCGGCCGACATCGAGTCCGAGACCGGCGTGGACGTCCAGCTGGCGACCGACTGCGACACCGGCGACCGCACCCTGCTGGTCGACCCGGCCGGGACGACGCTGGACTGCACCGTGACCAACCTCGAGGACACGTCCCGCAGCATCCAGGTGACCGCCACGGTCGCCGAGGACACCAGCGTCAGCTACGAGGTCCAGGACGCGTGAGCCGCAGCCGCCAGGGCGGTGGCACCGGGCATCCGGTGCCACCGCCCTCGCACGTGCGGCGGCCTACCGGCCCACCGGGAAGGCGGCCGAGACGGTGATGTCGCCGCCGGCCGCCGCGCTGGGTGCGACCACGAAGACGCGGCCGTCGGCGAACACCTTCACCTCGCCGAAGGGCAGCCCTGCGCGGGTTCCGACGAATCCCAGGTGCCAAGCCGGTCGGGCGAACTCCGGTAGCTGGGCCATCGGGGCGTTCGGACCCCACACGCCGCCCGGAAGGGCGACGTGCAACTGCAGGTAGCAGATCCCGTCCACGACGCGGAACCGTGCACCGTCCCCGGTGGCCACCCAGCCCTCGAGGAGGGCGATGTCGTGCCAGCCGCTGTCGACGGCCCCGTCCACCTTGCCCGTCGACTCCGACGTCGCGGAGCGCTCGGCGGGATCGCTGTCGGCTGGGGCGTCGCCCACCCTGAGCGGCAGCAGCACCACGGCGAGCACGGCCGCCGCGACCAGCGCCGCGATCGCCAGCGACCACGGCCAGGCGCTGCGCCGCCGGGAGGGGACCGTCCACGTGATCTCGGGCGACCGCGGCTCGGGGATCGGCACCGGCGTCGTCACCGCCCGGTGCGCCGGACCGTGCGGGGGCGGCGAGAAGGTCACGAGGTCTCCCGTCGGTGAGCGGACATCCGCGGGATCCTCGAGGTCATCCCCCGGCGACCGACTGCCGCGTCCTCCGGACTCGCCCGTTCGGGGGCACCCTTTCCAGCCGGCGAGGGACGCTCAGCTGGTCCGGCGGTCGGGGTGCACCCAGCCGATCGCCGGGGCGACGTGCTTGGTGATCGTCTCGAGCAGGTGGACGTTGTAGTCGACGCCCAGCATGTTCGGGACGGTGAGCAGCAGGGTGTCGGCCTCGCGGACGGCGGCGTCCTTGGCCAGGTCCTCGGCCAGCTCGTCGGGCTCGCCGACGTAGCTCTTGCCGAACCGAGCGCGCACCCCCTCGAGCAGGCCCACCTGGTCGCTGCCCTCCGACCGGTCGCCGAAGTACGCGCGGTCGGTGTCGGTGACCAGCGGCATGACGCTGCGGCTCACCGAGACGCGCGGTTCGCGCTCCCAGCCCGCGGCGGACCACGCCGACCGGAAGAGCGCGATCTGCTCGGCCTGCAGCTCGTCGAACGGCACGCCGGTGTCCTCGCTGAGCAGCGTGGAGCTCATCAGGTTCATCCCCTGCTCGGCCGTCCAGACGGCCGTCGCCCGGGTGCCCGAGCCCCACCAGATCCGGTCGGCCAGCCCCGGCGCCTGCGGCTGCACGGCCAGCCGGCCGGCGACCCCACCGGTCATCCGCGGGTCGGCGTCCACCACGGTGGCGCCGGCGATCGCGGCGCGGAACAGCGCCGTCTTCTCCCGCGCCAGCTCGGCGTCCCCGGACCCCTCCGGCGGGACGTAGCCGAACGCCTCGGAGCCGCGCAGCGCCGTCTCGGGTGACCCGCGGCTGACGCCGAGCTGCAGCCGCCCGTCGCTGAGCAGATCGGCCGCCGCGGCCTCCTCGGTCATGTAGAGCGGGTTCTCGTAGCGCATGTCGATCACGCCGGTCCCGATCTCGATGCCGCGGGTGCGCATCGCGATCGCCGTGAGCAAGGGGAACGGCGAGGCCAGCTGGCGGGCGAAGTGGTGGACCCGGACGAACGCGCCGTCCACCCCCAGCTCCTCGGCCGCGACGGCGAGCTCGACGCTCTGCACGAGGGCGTCCCGCGCCGTCCGCACCTGCGAGCCGGGGATGGGCTGCCAGTGCCCGAACGACAGGAACCCGATCTTCTTGTCCACGAGGAGTGCGAGCGCCGCGGCCGGGTCTGATGATTCCCGCCTGGCCAGGTCTGCGGTCAGCAGCGGCGACGCTTGTCGCACCTTGCCGAGACGACGCGGACATCCCGCTGGCTCATCACGTTGTGTAGCGACGCGAACACGACTCTCCGTCGGCAGGTTCCGCCACTTCGGCGTCCGCATGCCCGACCCTGTCCAGGTGAACCTCCCCGCACGCGGCACGGCCCCGCACCGACTGCGGGCCATCGACACGCTGCTCGCCGACCGCGGCCAGATGTTCCAGGCGCTCTTCCTCGGCGCCCCGATCGCCAAGGCCCTCGTCACCGTCGACGGGCATATCCTCGTGGCGAATCCGGTGATGTGCGGGCTGACCGGCCGCACCGTCGAGGAGCTCACCGGCCGGCACGTCGACCTGCTCGCCCACCCCGACGACCCGCCGGTGACCGAGCTCAAGGTGCTCCCCGGCCCGGGCGAGGAGGACCTCGACCCGAACCTGCTGCTCGACGGCGAGCGCCGGTTGCGCCGCTCCGACGGCACCGAGCTGTGGGTGGTCCAGGCGCACGACGTCGTCCGGCACACCACCGGCGCCCCGCAGTTCGTCGTCCTGTCGCTGGTCGACGTGACCGACCGCCGCCGTGCCGAGGAGGACCTCGTCCGCCGCGCGTTCACCGACCCGCTCACCGGGCTGCCCAACCGGCGCGCGCTCACCGACCGGCTGCGCCACGCCGTGGCGCTCTCCCGCCGCCGGGGCCTGCAGGTGGGCCTCGTGCACCTGAACATCGACCGCTTCAAGGCGGTCAACGAGGCGCTCGGCCACGAGGCCGGCGACCTGCTGCTCTCCCAGGTGGCCGACCGGCTGCGGTGGAGCACCCGCGTCGAGGACACCGCCGTCCGGCTCGGTGCCGACGAGTTCCTCGTCGTGGCCGAGGACGTCGAGGACCTCGACGGCCTGCGGGCGCTCGCCGACCGGCTGCTGTCGGTGCTCGACGAGCCGTTCGTCGTCCACGACCGCGAGATCACCCTCTCGGCCAGCGTGGGCCTGACCCTCGGCAACGACCTGACCCCCGACGACCTGCTGCGGCAGGCCCAGAGCGCGCTGACCCGCGCCAAGGCCGACGGCAGCCGCGCCCGCATCGAGGTGCACGAGGGCGCGCTGTCGCGCAGCGAGGTCGACCAGCTCCAGCTCGAGACCGACCTGCGGCACGCGATCGAGAACGACGAACTGCGGCTCTTCTACCAGCCGATCGTGCACCTGGCCGACGAGACGCTGCTCGGCTACGAGGCGCTGATCCGCTGGCAGCACCCGAGCCGCGGGCTGCTGCCGCCGGGCGTCTTCCTGCCCGCCGCCGAGAACAACCGGCTGACCTCGAAGCTCGGCGCCTGGGTGCTCAAGCAGGCCTGCCGCGACGCCGCCACCTGGCCGTCGGACCTGCGCGTGCACGTCAACATCTCCGCCCGCCACCTCGCCGAGGACGGCTTCAGCGAGCTGGTCGCCGAGGCGCTGGCCGAGTCGGGCCTCGCCCCGGAGCGGCTGGAGCTGGAGATCACCGAGTCGACCGCGCTGTTCGCCGCCGAGGCGACGCTGCACTCGGTCGCCGTCGTCACCGAGCAGGGCGTCACGCTCGCCCTCGACGACTTCGGCACCGGCTACTCGGCCATCACCGCGCTGCACCGGCTGCCGATCCACACCGTGAAGATCGACCGCTCCTTCGTCGCCGACGTGGTGACCGAGCCGTCGACCGCGGCGCTCGTGCACGGCCTGCTCCAGCTCGGCCGCGGCATGGGCCTGCAGGTCATCGCCGAGGGCATCGAGGACCTCGACCAGGCCGACTGGCTGCTGCGGCACGGCTGCGCGATGGCCCAGGGCTTCGCCTTCGGCCGCCCCGCTCCCCTGCCGACGCCGGCCGAGGTGCTCATCGGCGAGGTCACCGACGCCCCGCCGGCGACGCCTGTCGCCGACACCCCGGCGCCGCTCACCGGTGAGGTCGCCGCCCGGCTGCCCCTGTCGCCGGTCCGGCACGAGACCGACGACCTCAGCGGCGCGCTCGGCGGCCTGACCGGACCGCACGTCGAGGACGACGCTGAGGGGTACGGCAGCGAGGACGACGCCGTCGCCCACCCAGCCAAGCCGGCCGAGGACTGATCAGGCGCCCGGCGCGCTCCGGGCGTCGGCGAGGACGCGGAACAGCCGGCGCAGCACGGCCCGGATCGACCGCTTGTCGGCCGGCCGCAGCGGCCGGTAGATGTGGTCGGCCTCGAGGCCGGCCATCGTCGCCAGGACCAGCCGCGCGTCGACGTCGGGCTCGCGGGACCCCAGCTGGCGGAACAGGCCGGCCAGCGGCGGCACCATGGTCACGTACCAGGCCGCGAAGAGCGGGGCCAGCTCGTCCTTGCGGCTGGCCTCCACCACCAGCTCGTGCCGGGCGACGATCGTGCCGTGCGCGCGGACCAGGCCGTCGAGCACCAGGTCGGCCAGCCGGTCCGCCATCTCGGTGGGCGCCATCGCCGGGTCCAGCGCGTGCGCCGCCGTCACCACCCGGTCGATCTCCGCCGCGGACAGCGCGCGGAAGGACTCGAGGACCAGGTCGGACTTGCCGGTGAAGTAGTAGCTCAGCGCACCCAGCGGCATGCCGGCCTCCGCGGCCACCGCGCGCATCGACAGGCCGGACAGCCCGACCGTGGCGATGACGCGGACCGCCGCCTCGACGATCTCGGTCTTGCGCTGGGCCCCGCGGCTGGTGACGCCGCCCGTGGCTCGGGGGGCGTCGGTCTCCGCACCGCTGGTCGTCGTCATCGCCGGCCAGCCTGGCACGGGCCCGGAGCGGGGCGGCTCACCCGGCCGGCTCCAGGGTGGCGAAGCCGGTGTCCCACATCCACGCCGGCTGGTGGCTCCACCCGGTGTAGCCCGCCCGCGTGGCGATGGTGTCGTTGACGTCGGCCAGGTTGATCCAGCACAGCGAGTCGCGGTACGCGGTCGCGGCCTGCACGTAGAGCTCCTGCGACCGCTCGGGGTCCGGCTCGACGAGCCCCTGGTCGAGCAGCGCGTCGGCCTCGGGGACGGTGCAGCCGAGCAGGTTCACCGGCGCGTTCGCGTACTGGTAGATCCGCGACCAGGTGTCGGGGTGCGCGGCGTCGGGGTTGAAGACCGTCACGAACAGGTCCGGTCGCTGCGCCGGGTCGGCCGGCAGGTTGAACACCTGGGCGGACGGCATGTCCTGCACGGTTGCGTCGATGGCGGCCTGCTGGAGGGTGACCTGGAGGCGGTTGGCCAGGTCGCGCAGCGTGCTGTCGCCGCCCTGGAAGCCGATGACCACGGGGGCCGGGCCGCCGCCGAGCTCCTGCAGCGCGGCGGCGCCGTCGTCGTCCCGGACGTCGGGGACGGCGCCGTCCGGCAGCATGCCGACCGGGTAGAAGTCCGTCGACGGTGCGCCCTGCGCGCCGAAGACCTGCTCGGTCAGCTCGGCCGGGTCGAGGGCGTCGCGCAGGGCGGCGCGGGCCTCCACCGGCCCGAAGACCGCCGAGTCGGGGTTGACCCACACCTGGGCCTTGAGCAGCGCCTGCTCCTGGCGCACCTCGAGCCCGTCGGTCTCGGCCAGGGCCGCGTAGTCCTCGCGGGACAGGCCGTGCAGCACCATGTCGAGGTCGCCCTGCTCGAGCTGCAGCCGCTGGATGGTGAAGTCGCTGACGACCGGCATCACGATCTCCTCGACGGCCGGCGCCTCGCCCCAGTAGCCGGGGTTGACCTCCATCCGGTACTGCGTCGACGGCGTCACCTCGGTCAGCACGTACGGCCCGGTGCCCGCGGTGTGGTCGGCCAGCCAGCCGGCCGCGCGGTCGCCGTCCACCTCGTTCTCCTGCACCGCGGTCGGGCTGGTCATCAGCGGCCCGTACGGGGAGGCGAGGTAGTGCAGGAACGGGGCGACCGGCCGGGCCAGGGTGACGACGAAGGTGAGCGGGTCGGCCGCCTGCATGTCGACGACCTCGGCGAGCATGTACGAGGGCCCGCCCTGCATGTCGATGCGCCGCTGGAAGCTGGCCTTAGCCGCCTCGGCGTCGAACGGCGTCCCGTCGGAGAAGGTCACGCCGTCCCGCAGGGTGAAGGTGTACGTCAGCCCGTCGGGCGAGACCTCCCAGTCGGTGGCGAGCAGCCCCTCGAGCTCGGTGGAGCCGGATCCGTACCGCAGCAGACCCTCGTAGGTCGAGGTCATGATCAGCAGACCGTCGGGCTGGTAGTAGGTGTCCGGGTCGAGCGCGGGCGGGTCGGCGGCCAGGGGCGTGGTCAGCGTCGTGCCGGGCGCGGACCGGTCCTCGCCGGCTCCGCCGCAGGCCGTGAGCAGCAGGGCGGCGACCAGCCCCAGCGTTCCGACGGTGCCCCTGTGCCGCATGACGGCTCCTTGTCCGAGGGCGCTCCCGCCGAGCGCCGGCGGACCGAGGATCTGGGTGCGACGTTTCCCCGCCGTGACGTTCTCGTTGACTTCCTGTACGAGCGTCCAACTCTGGGACGATCGTCCTAATCTGCGTCTCGACCACCCCCTGTGACGCCCTCGAGGAGACGCCCGTGACCGTGCCCGCAGCCTTCGACCTGACCGGACAGGTGGCCCTCGTGACGGGCTCGGGGAGCGAGATCGGGATCGGCTTCGCGTCGGCCCGGCTGCTCGGCCGCCTGGGGGCGAGCGTCGTGGTGACCGGGACGACGGAGCGCGCGGAGAAGCGGGC
The DNA here is from genome assembly GCF_054050715.1 of Blastococcus sp. SYSU D00669. Taxonomy (NCBI): domain Bacteria; kingdom Bacillati; phylum Actinomycetota; class Actinomycetes; order Geodermatophilales; family Geodermatophilaceae; genus Blastococcus; species Blastococcus sp. SYSU D00669. The sequence continues at coordinate 109,971 of NZ_JBJGZV010000013.1, read as the reverse complement.
CGCCGAGCTGCAGGAGGAGGGCGTGGCGGCCGAGTCCTTCGTCGCCGACCTCACCGACCGAGCCCAGGCGGAGGCGCTGGTCGCCCACACCGTCGACGCCTTCGGCCGGCTCGACGTGCTGGTGAACAACGCCGGGCTGGCCTCGGTGCACACCCCGGAGTCACCGGCGTCGCTGGCGGAGATCAGCGACGAGCAGTGGGACCTCGCCCTGGACCGGAACCTGCGCAGCACCATGTACGTGACCCGCGCCGCGCTGCCGGGGATGATCGAGCGCCGCTACGGGCGCGTGGTCAACGTCGCCTCCATGGCGGGGATCGCGGTCGCCTACGGCAACGACGTCGGCTACCACACGGCCAAGGCCGCGATGCTGGGCCTGACCCGGTCGCTGGCCTTCGACGGGGCGCCGCACGGCATCACCGCGAACGCGCTCTGCCCCGGGTGGATCGCCACCGCCGCGTCCTACCCGCAGGAGATCGCCGCGGGCCGGGCGACCCCGGTGGGCCGCCCGGGCACCGGCGACGAGGTGGCCGCGGCCGTGGCGTTCCTCGCCTCGCCGGGGGCCTCGTACACGACCGGCACGTCGCTCGTCGTGGACGGCGGCAACACCATCGTCTCCGCCAAGGACGCCGGCTGACCTACGGACGCGGCAGCACCAGCGGCACCGGGCGCTTCGCCGTCCGCCCGTCACCGGACGACGTCCCGCGCAGCCGCCGGCCGACCCACGGCGCGACGAAGCCGCGCACCCACGCCGCCTCCTCGCTCACGGCCGTGCGCAGCGGGCGGGGCGGCAGCGGCGGCAGCGGGGTGCGCCACCCGTCGTCCCCGGCGACCGGCACGCCCAGCGCCTCGGCCGCCGCGAGGGCGATCCGCCGGTGCCCCTCGGCGGTGAGGTGGATGCGGTCGGTGTCCCACATCCGGAAGTCCTGCAGCCAGGTCGCGCCCCACTGGTCGAGGACGGCGGCGCCGTGCCGGGCCGCCATCGACCAGAGGGAGGCGTTGAAGACGGCGACGCGGCCCCGGATCCGCCGGATGATCGGCGTCTGCCGCGGATCGACGCCGGTGGCGAGCAGCACGTCGGCGCCGGCGGCGCGCAGCCGGACGACCGCGTCCTCGATGCGGGCCGCGAGCGCGTCGGGGTCGCCGCCGGGCCGCAGCAGGTCGTTGCCGCCGGCGACGAGGCTGACCAGGTCCGGCTGCGCCGCCAGCGCGACGGGCAGCTGCTCGTCGAGCACCTGCCCCACCAGCCGGCCGCGGATGGCCAGGTTGGCGTACTCGACCTCGGTGTCGGCGGCCGCCGCCAGGTGCTCGGCCAGCCGGTCGGCCCACCCGCGGTACTCCCCGGGACGGGTGGGGTCGGGGTCGGAGAGCCCCTCGGTGAAGGAATCGCCCAGAGCGATGTAGCGCCGCCACGAACCGTTTCGCACGGCGACCATGGCACCACGGTGACCGAGCACACAGCGCGTCCGGTGCACCATGAGGGCAACGATGCGCGCATGCGCATCGACGTCGCCGCCTCGCTCACGATCGAGTCCCCCGCCCCGGCGACGGGACTGCTGCAGGTCGCCGTGGCGTCACCGGTCGAGGAGACGCTCACGGTCGTCTCCGGCGGGTCGCCGGTCGAGCCGGAGGAGTTCGAGGTGGACGGCGCACGCGTGCACCGCCTCGCCCTGGCCGAGGGGACGACGACGATCACGTACACCGCCGCGGCGTCGTCCGGTGGCCTGGGCCGCACGGTGACGCCCGCGGCGTGGGCCGAGGCGCTGCGGCCGAGCCGGTACTGCCCGTCGGACCAGCTCGAGGGCTTCGCGTCGGCGGAGTTCGACCGCGCGCTGCCGCGGGCCGAGCTGGTCCGGTCCGTCGCGGACTGGGTGCACGGCCGGCTGACCTACACCTCAGGCTCGTCGCGGCCGGTGGACACCGCCGTCGACACGCTGCTGACCGGGCAGGGCGTGTGCCGCGACTACGCGCACCTGACCGTCACGCTGCTGCGCGCGCTGGAGGGCCGGCCCGGCTGGTCGCCGTCTACGCGCCGGGGCTGGACCCGATGGACTTCCACGCCGTCGTCGAGGCCGACGTCGACGGCACCTGGTGCGTGGTCGACGCGACCCGGTTGGCTCCGACGTCGTCCCTGGTGCGGATCTGCTCCGGCCGCGACGCGGCCGACACGGCGTTCCTCACCCTGCTCGGCGGCGTCGCCACCTTCGGGGGGATGACCGTGACGGCGACGGCGGACGGCGACCTGCCCACGCCGGACGACTCCCCGTTCCCGCTGCCCTGAGCTGCGGAAACTGTCGTACCTGCTCCGTAGCTTTCGGCTGTGCCGCGGATCTCCGGTTCCTCGACGATCGAGGGTGTGCTGATCGACTGGTTGGTCGATCAGCCGGCCAGCCCCGCACGGGTACCGGTGGCATTGCTGTCGCGGGAGCAGGTCGCCGCCGCGTTGCAGCGGAGGGTGCGGCAGCAGGCCATGGACGCGGCCTACGACGCGGAGCTGATCCTCCGGCTGGCCGAGCTCACCCCGGACGCGGACGATCCGCCGGCCGGCAGCCCGGGGGCGCGCAGCACGGACTGGCGGCAGACCGACCCGGAGTTCCCCGGCGTCTCGGAGTCCTTCCCCGACGAGCTGGGCATGGTGCTCGGCGTCGGCCGCCTCACCGCCGCGCACCGGGCGCGGCGGGCGTGGACGTGGCGGCACGACCTGCCGCTGACCTGGGAGGCGCTGCGGGCCGGGGAGCTGGACGAGCGGCGCGGGCAGATCCTCGCCGACACCCTGGCGCACACCGATCCGGTGCTGGCCGGGCGGGTGGAGGCGATCGTGCTGCCGGAGGCGGCCGGGCTGGGGTTCGGGCCGCTGAAGAAGCGCCTCCTGGCGGTGCTGCTCGAGCTCGACCCCGGTTCCGCCGACGAGAACCGGCAGGCGGCGGAGAAGAACGCCGACGTGTTCGTCCAGCCCGACGGCGACGGCATGGCCACCCTCGGGGCGACGTTGCGCGCCGAGGAGGCCGCCGAGGCCCACGACTTCCTCGACACGCTCGCCCGGATGGCCAAGGCCGACGGCGACTCCCGGCCGATCGGGCGGATCCGGCACGAGATCTTCTCCCTTCTGGTGCGCGGTGCCGCGCTGCCCGGCGCCGGCGGGGTCCGTGCGCGGCTGACCATCACCGCGGCTCTTGCCGCGCTCGAAGGCACATCCACCGCGCCCGCTGAGGTGAACGGCTTCGCGATCACCCCGACGCAGTTGGCCGATCTGCTGCGCCGGGTCGGCGCGCTCGGGCTGGCCACCCCCGCAGGCGGCGAGCTGGAGTTCGCGCTCACCGACGCCCACGGCCGGCTGCTGGCCAGCCTGACCTACGACGAACTGGCCCGGCGGGTGCGGCGCGGCGAGGGGCTGGACCCGCCGGCGGGCGTCGACCGCCACGACCCCACACCCGCGCAGCGCCGCTTCGTCACCACCCGGGACCGGGGCTGCCGCTACCCCTTCTGCCCGGGCCGGGCCGGCTGGGCCGACCACGACCACGTCATCCCGCACGCCGACGGCGGGCCCACCGACTGCGCCAACCTGTGCTGCCTGTGCCGCACCCACCACCGGCTGAAGACCCACTTCAAGGGTTGGCGGTTCGTGATAACCCCTGACGGCACCTTTCACGTGACCACGCCGTCGGGTATCACCCGCACGACCTATCCGCCTGGCTTCCGACGACGACGGCCACCCGAACCCCAGCCACCGCCGGCCGAACCGGACGACGACCCACCACCCTTCTAGATCGACTCGATCCTCGATCTTCGATCTTCGACCTGAGGAACCGACCTGTCGGCTCGTCGTCATGCCGGACAGCCGACAAGTCGTCCCTCAATCACCCTCCGGGCGGTGTCCCTGAGGGCGGCTTCAGAAATACCGCGCAGAGGAAGAGTGGGGGCGCTCCTCTTCATCTGCGCGCCGGAAGGTGTGGCCCATGACTGCTCTGTCGCTTGGACCACTTTCGTCACGGGTTCAGAGCGCTCTCCGCGTGTTGGTGCGGCTGCTGAGGGCGCACGACGGACGCTGCTGGTCGTGCAAGAGGTCATGAAGAGGTCCGCCGACGCGGACGACGATGCGCAGTACGAGTTCAAGTCCGTGCGGGCCGTCCGAGGGACCGAAGCCAGGACGATCGCGAAGTGGCAGAAGGCTGGCTGGGAGATCGACACCCAGAGTCAGGGGTCGTTGTTGCGCACTGAGTTGACCTTCCGCCGCGTGAAGCCGAAGGCGCATTGGCGTCTCTTGGCACTGGCGGTTGGTGTGGTCCTGCTCGTTGTCATTATCGTCATCGGCGTCGTCACCGAGAATCAGAGCGAAGGCGGCACCTCAGAGCTGGCCGCATCACCGACTCAGGCCGAAGCCGCGCCGAGCGAGAGACTCTCTGCGGACTCCACTCAGGAACCGCAAGCGATCGAGTCCGAAGCTGCTCCTACGCAGTCCGCCACCGAGGAGATCCTGACTGCGGAAAACAATGAGGAACTTGCAGCACTCCTAGAGGTGTCGGATCCCGGCGGTGCTGCGGTAGCAGCGTTTGCGTCCAAGTATCAGGGCAGAACCATCGAGTTCGACGGAAACATCGCTTCTATGCTCAATCACGGCGAGTATGAGACGAGATACGACATTCTTGTCGGCGCCGGGGATTTTAGCGAAACAGCCATGACTGGCCCGTACTTCCAGTTTCGAGATGTCAACATCACTAATGATTTACACCTCACGGGCTCGAACATTCCGGACTTCATCGGCCGAGGGGACAATCTTCATATCATTGCTCGAGTTGTGGAATATGACAGCAACTCACAACTCTTCCTCCTCGAGCCAATCTCTACTGAAGTGAGATGATCGGCCCAACTGCGCTGGCCAGGGCCCTGACTCCGTTACTCATTTCACCAGAAGCTGGCAGTGTCGATTGGCGCGGCTAGACGTACCGTCGCGAATTCCGTTTACTAGCTGAGGAAGAGATCGACCGTCATCGTCCACCCGGTGTCCCTCAGTGGGCCGCTGTGGGATACCTCCTGGCTCGCCGCGCGGGCGGCCTCAGGGATACCCGTACTGCGACGTGGACGCGCCGGGCTACTAGCAGTGCCGGGCATCGATGCCAGGTTGGGCCACCATGCCGACTGGCATGGAACCGTCTGATGGGGAGCACGCATGAAAGTTCGGTCTGTCCGAATCGGGACATGGAACGTCGAGTACGCGGCCGGGTCGGAGAGGAATGCCGCGCGCCTCGAGCGATTGCTCGCCGCTGACTGCGACGTTCTAGTGCTGACCGAGACTCATGACGCACTCGCCCTACCGGCTCCATACGTTGCCGTGTCCAGCGATCAGCGGCCGACGGCCGCTCACGGAGGCCGTTGGGTCACTATCTGGAGTCGACTCCCAGTTCGTCAGTTGGTGACGAACGACCCGGTGCGCACGGCTGCGGCGGAGTTAGCTGGCGGAATCGTTGTTTACGGCACCGTGCTGCCGTGGCACACGGATCCGGGACCGGTGCCGGATCCGGCTGCTCCGGTGCCGAACTGGTCGGAGTTCATGCGAGTCACGCCCCAGCAGGGCGCTGAGTGGCGGGCGCTGCGCGATGAGAACTCCAAGGCCCTCTTCATCGTCGCCGGAGATTTCAATCAGTCACTCGGCGCCAAGCACTATTACGGGACGTCCGCAGGGCGGCAGCTCCTACGGGACTGCATGAAGCAGGCAGATCTGATTTGCTTCACGGACGGTGAGCACCTCCCGCAGGAGCTCCTGCAACACCCCCCGATCGACCACATCTGCGCCGCAGCCCCCGTCGGCTGCGTCATCGAGGGGGCGGATTGGGTCGGCTGGGAAGGCGCGTGGGAAGGGACGGGCAGGCTTTCCGACCACTCTGCGGTTGCGGTGACACTCCGCTATGTGCCTGGCGCTTAAGCCAGGCGCCTTGGAATGAACGGCCGACAACCCGACTGGAGCTTCGACGCCGCTGCGTCGGTCTCACGCCCCATGCCCCTGCCGAAGGCGGAGGGGAGTCTGGACTGCGGTTTCGATTCGAGTAGGCTTCTCGCCCTGAGTGGGCCGCTCAAGGACGCCCCGATTACTGCGGCAGGCGGAGGCCCCAGCCCTCCTCGTAGGCCGAGACGAGCCAGCCGTCGCGGTGGTCGACGTGTGGCTCATGAGACCGCCGACGAGGCGGGCGACGTCGTGCCCTCCGACGCTCTCGCGAGCGGAGGATCTGTGACACGACGGATGCGAGCAGCGCCCACCCCTCGGATGATGCCTGCATGCCGACCACCGCCAGCTTCCCGTCCCCGGCCGACCGGCTCGCGATCGCCACGTACGAATGGGACGACGTCACGGGCGGGCCCGTCGGGATCGTCCAGCTGGTGCACGGGTTGGCCGAGCACGGGCGCCGCTACGACCGGTTCGCCCGGGCCTTGAACGCGGCCGGCTTCGTGGTGTCGGCCGCCGACAATCGTGGCCATGGCGCGTCGGTGTCCGACGATGTCCCGCTGGGCAGCTTCGGCGCGGTCGGGGTCGAAGGCTTCGTGGCCGACATCGGCGCGCACGCGCGCCTGCTCACCTCGCAGCATCCGGACCTGCCGCTGTTCGCCTTCGCCCACTCGCTCGGCTCGATGGGCATGCAGATAGCGTTGCTGGCCGAGCCGGTCCGCTACGGCGGCGTGGTGCTCAGCGGCTCGACGACCCTCGACGGCCTCGGCGGCGTCCTTGCCGGCCTGCCCGCCGACCAGCCGGGACTGGCCGCGTTCAACGCCGGCTTCGAGCCGCGCACCGGCTTCGAATGGCTCAGCCGCGACCCCGCGGAGGTCGACGCGTACGTGGCCGACCCGCTGTGCGGGTTTCCCACCGAGGACGCGATCATCGGCGGCGTCCTGGGGCAGGCCCAGCGCACCGCCGAGCCGTCGCAGATCCGCCCGGACCTGCCGCTCTTGTTGATCTCTGGCGACCGGGACCCGGTCGGCGGCCCGGGCGGGAGCAATGTTCTGGCACTGGCCGACCGCTACCGCTCGGCCGGCCTTACCGACGTCACGGCCACTCTCTACCCCGACGCCCGGCACGAGCTGGTCAACGAGACCGTCCGCGACGAGGTCACCGCCGACGTCATCGGCTGGCTCCGGGCGCACCTGCCGGGCTGACGAGCCTGGTGGCTCCCTAGGAACACGACCCAACTCGAGCGCGCGGCCGGACGGAACGTCGCACTTGCATTTGCAAGTGCGGCCCGTATGAGCCTCTTCATCACCTGCCCGGTCGAGAACGTCGAGCGCGCCACCGCCTTCTCCACCGCCCTCGGCTGGACCGCCAACACCGAGATGTCCGATCACAACGTGTCGTGCTTCGCGATCGCGCCCGAGCAGTACGTCACGCTCGGCAGCCGCGAGATGTACGCGAGCGTCGGCGGCGTCGAGGAGCTGGTCGGCGGACCCCACACGCCCTCGAAGGTCACCGTCTCGTTCGACCTGGGCAGCCGCGAGGCGGTCGACGATCTCACCGAGCGCGCCGGCACCGCCGGCGGGCGGATCGGTGACACCGACGACTACCCCTTCATGTACCAGCGTCAGTTCGACGACCTCGACGGCTATCACTACGCGCCGTTCTGGATCAAGCCGGCCGCCGATCCGACCGCGTGAGCGACCTGGCCGCGGCCCTCGACATCGTCGGAGCCCGGTGGGCCCTACTGGTCGTGGAGCGAGTGCTTGACGGGCCGCAGCGCTACGGCGATCTGCAGCGCGACCTCGGAGTGCCGACGAACATGCTCGCGACCCGCCTGCGCGAGCTCGAAGCGGCCGGCGTACTGACCCGTCTGCCGCTCCGGCACAACACCCGGGCCTACGCGCTGACCGATCGCGGGCTTGCCTTGCGCGAGGCGATCGTCGCGCTCGCACGCTGGGGCGCCGAGCAGGCTTAGGTGTGGCGCGGAAATCGCGATGCGCTACAGGGGCTCAGCCGTGGCGGGGCCTGTCTCATGGTGGGCCGCTCAGGGACAGTCAGCGGCCGCGCCGCGAGCCCCGAACTGTCCCGTCAGCCTCACCCACGCTCGAGGTGGGCACCTCATACGGGGCGGTCCAGCGGGGACGGTGGCGCACTACCTCGGTGGGTGTCCCGGGAGGGAAGTAGGTCGCGCGGCGTTTGCTGAGCCGGTTGAGCTCCCAGCGCCAGGGCACGCGTGCGGCCTTGGCCTTGTTGTGGCGTCGGCACAACGCCTGACCGTTGGACAGGTCGGTCCAGCCGCCACGGCTGTGCGGATGGACGTGATCGGCCTCCAACGCGCCCGTCTGGTCACAGCGTCCGCCCGACCACCGGTGGTGCTCGCAGCGGCGCCGGCACGGGTCAGGATCTCGATCTTGTCTGCCCGCGTGAACGTGCGCACAGCGTCACGTGTGTGCCCGGAATGGATCACGTCGCGGACCATGCGGACTCGTGCAAGAACTGGTCACGGGAGGAGCCCCAGTCGTCCGACGCCTGCACCAGCACGGGAGTCGTCGGGCTCACTGGATCGGCCACCGGCGCATACGCCAGACGTTAGGAACTGCTCCGGATCTCCACAGTCCTCCTGCTGGGCGACAGCAGGGCGGGCCACCGTCACGTTCGGCAGCCAAGCCGCTTGGACGGCCGGCTCGAGACGGACTGGAGCACCCGATCGGGTCTCGCCCAGGGACGGCGGTAGCCGAGGAGGATCGAGGTGGCCGGGCCACCCGACACTTCACCGGGACCGTCGCCAAGCGACAAGCGCTCGACGAGAAGAAGGGCGCCGCTCCGCGGATGTCACGGTTTCCCTGGAGGGGATCACGCTCTTCTGCGGGGGTCGACATCCTGAGACCAGATCCGGTCGACGGCTGGAACGTGCGTTGTTGCCCCGAATCGCTCAGGGCGCCAGGGGTAGCGCCTCCTGCAATTCGGCCTCCAGGTAGTCCTCGTCCAGGTCGTCGACCTCTCGGAGCACGTACGCGTTCACGGTTTCCATCGTTGGCTCCTCCTGATGCCCGCACAGATTGCCCACCGGCGGGGCAGGCCAACGATGAAGGGGCAGTCGCAGGGCCTGGTCGACTCCACCGCAAGATCAGCACAAGGCCGTCAGCACCGATGACGCTCCGCCCGGTCGCCGCCGTGTCCCTAAGGGCCGCTTGGTGCGACGCGCTGGCGCGCTTCCCGGGCCGGCCGCAAGGACATGTGGCGGGCCGTCGCGGCTTTGATCGCGATGGAAATCCGCTCGACCGCGCTTCTCGCCCGCTGCTGAGCGGCTCTGACCGTCGCTGAGGTACCGCGGTCAGGGGCCGGAGCGGACGCCGAGCGCCGAAGCACGGTCCGCGAGAGTGCTCATCGGGTCGATGCAGTCAGCAGCTCCATCGGCGAACGAGTGGGGTCGTCGGCAGTGGTCGTGCCCCTTCGAGTGCCGATCACGCCGATGAGTTGTGCCAGCTCGCACCGTCTACGCATGAGCGTGACCGCACGCAGCAGGCCCCTGCTGGTCGACCGGCGACCTCTCGAGCAGGCCGCGTGCCAGCCAACGAACCGTGAAGGAGCTCGGCATGCCCCTCAACTCCAACCACTACCTCGGAGGTCGGGACACGGTGAACGCCCCCGCCGCCATCACCATCACGCCGGTCCGCGTGGCCGACCTGCTCGCCGAGGGCGAGCGGATGCCGGTCAACGTGCACGTCATCGACCACCCCGAGGCGCGGGTGCTGGTCGACACCGGCATGACGGAGTTGCACCCGCTGGGGGCCGACCTCGATCCGCGCCTCCGGCCCTTGAGCGAGCAGGACTTCGACCTCGACAGCATCGACATCGTCGTCAACACCCACCTGCACTTCGACCACTGCGGCGGCAACCACCTCTTCGCCGGCAAGCCGACCTACGTCCAGCGCCAGGAGCTCGAGGACGCCCGCAGCAAGGACGGCTACACCATCCGCGAGTGGGTCGACGCGCCCGGCGTGCAGTACGTGCCGGTCGACGGCGAGCTCGAGCTGCTCCCCGGGGTCCGACTCGTCCCGGCGCCGGGCCACACCCGGGGCACGCAGGTGGTCGTCGTCGAGAACGGCGGGCGCCCGGTCGTGATCGCCGGCGACGCGGCGGTGTGGTCCGGCCAGCTCGACGAGCCGAGCGATGAGGGCCAGCTGCTGATCCGCGCGCTCAACCCCCAGCGGGTGTGGCTCGCGCACGAGGACGAGCCATGGCGACCCCCCACCGCCTGAGGCATCACGCCCGTGTCCCTGAGCGGACGCTCATAGCGGATCCGTCCTGTGCAGCGCCCGCAGGAGCTCCAGCAGCCGGGCCTCCGCCTCGAGCGACAACGGCGGCATCCTGATCGGCTCCTCGGGGTGCCCAGCGCGCTCATGGAGCCACTCGCCGTAGACGGAGTACAGCTCGCCGCGCTCCAGGCACTCGCGCCGGATCCGCGCCAGCTCAGCTCGATCCGCATCGGTCAGCCACCGGATCGTCATCGGCCCTCCCAGTCCACAGCGTGCCCTCGGCCCTGTCCGATCACCAGGGCGAGCGTGGGGCGAGCGGCGGGATCTCGAGTGAGCTGCTGAGGAGCGTTTCTCACGGGGGCCGGGGTAGTGGGAGCGTCCCAGCCGGCCGTACTCGGACGGCGACCCCCGACTGGAGGGCGGCATGGCCGAGAAGAGCGGCAAGGGCAGCGCCACGGCGAAGAAGGCCAACGCCAAGGCGGAGAAGGAGGGCAAGAAGAACCCTCGCACGAGCTCGGCCGCTCAGAGCGAACTCGGCAAGAAGGGCGGGAAGAAGGGCGGCAAGAAATCCTGACCGACCGGTCGTCGCCCGTCAGCTGCCCCCGACCGAGCCGCTCTCGGCGACGTCCTGCAGCGTTCGCCCGCCGAGGCCCGCACAGCTGCACCGATCACGATCGTCCGGCTGTCCCCTGCCTCTACGGGGCAGACCTGACCGGCTGAACCACGCGACTTCCGGTCGGGTGCCGCAGCGCCCCTCTCGCTCGCGCCGTGTTGCGTCCCGCGGTCGTGCTCCGTCACAAGCCCGTCTGGCTCACCCCGAACTCGGCCTGCTCGCGCGTGTAGCCCTCGAACATCAACTGGTCGATGAGGCCGGACCGCGAGAAGGAGGTGAAGTCGAGATATTGCTGGGCGCTCTTCGCTGCCTGCGCGTTCCAGTTGACGTTCAGGCTGTCGACCGCCCAGGTGGCGTCACTGGTCGAGAAGCCTTCGAACTCCAGCTGACCGATGAGGCCGGACCGAGAGAAGGCGGTGAAGGCGAGGTAGTCACGCGCGGACTCGCGGGCGTTCTCCTGACTGACCGACACGGCGGGGGCCGGGGCCGGTGCAGGAGCCGGAGCGGGGGCCGGCGCCGGCGCGGGGGCCGGCGCGGGCGCGGGGGCCGGCGCGGGCGCGGGAGCCGGTGCAGGAGCCGGATCGACCTCCTCGACCGGCGCGGCCGGAGCAGGTGAGGACTCGGAGGTCGGCGCCGACGTGTCTGCCCCGGGCGCACTGGAGCTGGCAGCGGCGGGAGCGCTGTCGGCCTCCTTCGGCGCCACGACCGCACCCAGCAGCGCCAGCGCCAGCACCCCGGCCGGGATGGCGATCAGCTTCCGCTTGTACCAAGGGCGGCTCGGCGGCATCGGCGGCCCGGTGCTGGGCTGCGCAGGCGGCGGCCAGAACGCCTGCGGCGTCCCGTACGGCGGCTGCGGGGCGGCGAACTGCTGCGTCGGCTGCTCCCACGAGGCGTACGACGGCTGCGGAACGGCGAACTGCTGCGTGGGCTGCTCCCAGGAAGCCGGCGGCGCCCCGTACGGCGGCTGCGGGGCCGGCCACTGCTGCGCGTCCGGCTGGACGCCGGGAGGAGGGGGCGGGACGGGTGGCATCGGCTGCGGGCGGTCCTGGGCGCCGGTGGGATCGGTCATGTCGTTCTCCCCGTGAGATGTTCGCGCGTCGACCAGCCGGGCTAGCGGCCGTCTCGAGCCAGTCATCGGCAGCGCAGGGGGTCTGCGACACCCGAAGTCGCGTGCGCCCTCCGGGATGTGGCCGCATGGTGACGAAGCGAGCGAGCGCGCACACCGGACTGCGGGGGAAGGGGTCGGCTCCGGCTCGCTACCGGCCGCGGAAGCGGGACGGCGGAGCGACGCCGAGCGCGGCGCAGACGGCGGCGGTGTCCCGGTCGTGCCGGGCGGTGCGGACCGGGTACTCCAGGCACCACGCCAGCTGGTGCAGCAGCGCCCGGTGGGCGAAGCCGTCGTCCTCCGGCACGGCGGCCCGGTACACCTCCCAGAAGCCGGGTCCGGTCATGCCGTCCCAGAACGCCATCCGCGCGACGTCGGACTCCGCCGACCCGGCCCACCCCTTCTCCCAGTCGAGCACGCCGGTGATCCGCCACGACCCCCCGGACTCGGCGAGCACCACGTTCCCGTGGTGCAGGTCGTCGTGCACGAGCCCCGGCCGGACGCCGTCGAAGCACTCTGCGTCGCGGTCGAGGATCTCGTGCAGCAGCGCCCGCGACTCGTCGTCCGCCACCCGTTCCTCGGCCCGCCGGTGCAGCGCCTCGACCAGCGGCATGCCGACCGGCCGGCCCGCCGCGTCCAGCGTCCCGAACGAGTCCAGCGGCACGCCGCGCAGCGCCAGCAGAACCTCGGCCAGCTGCCGGTGCACCGCCCGCACCCGCTCGTCGTCCAGCCGTGGACGCACGTGCGACCACTCGGTACCGGGCACGTGCTCCCGCACCAGGTAGCCGAACTCGCCCGCGTTCCCGACCGCCAGCACCGCAGGCACCGGCACCCCCGCCGAAGCCGCCAGCGCCGTCGCCGCCGCCGTGCGCTCGTGATCGGCGTCCGGGCCGGTCAGCGTCAGCACCACCCCGGCGGGCCGACCGTGAACCTCCACCCGCAGGACCAGCCCGCGCTCCGATTCTTGCAGCGGCTCGATCCGCAGCACGCGGTGCCCGAGCTCGGCAGCCACGAGCGACTCGACGAGCTCCCGCACCCCGGCCGCCGGCACCCCGACAGTCTGCGCGTGGGAGGCTGCCCGCCGTGCGGACGACGAGCAGCCGGGAGGTCTACGCCAACCCGTGGTTCCGGGTGCGCGAGGACGCCGTCGAGTACCCGGACGGGTCGGCCGGCATCTACGGCGTCGTCGAGAAGCCGCACTTCACGCTCGTGCTGCCGTACGAGAACGGCGGGTTCTGGCTGGTCGAGGAGTTCCGCCACCCCGTGGGCCGGCGCGTGCCGGGGTTCCCGCAGGGCACCTGGCCGGCCGGGACGACCGGCAGTGCCGAGGACCTGGCCCGCGCCGAGCTCGCCGAGGAGACCGGCTTGCGCGCCGGCAGCCTGCGCCACCTCGGGCACCTCGACCTCGCGCCCGGCCTCTCCACCCAGGAGTTCGACGTCTGGCTCGCCACCGACCTCACCCCCGGCCCCACTGCCCGCGAGGCCACCGAGGCCGACATGACCTGCTCGTTCGTGCCCGAGGACGAGCTGCGCGCCCGCATCCGCGACGGCCGCTTCAGCGACGCCCCCTCGGTCGCCGCCTTCGCCCTCCACCTGCTGGGCGGCTAGGTCCCCGCGGAGGCCGTGTCGTCGGCATCGGTCAGCCGGTCGCGCAGCTCCGGCGGCAGCAGCGCCGCCATCTCCTGCGGCAGCAGCGGCAGGTCCAGCAGCGACAGCTTCACCCGGCTGCGCGCCGCCGCCCGCGAGCCCTGGATGCGCACCAGCTGCCCGGCGTCCGGGCGCAGCGACACGTCCACCACCGCCCCGGGCTCCAGCCGCTCCATGAGCACCCCGTCCAGCTCCACCGCCGGCGACCCGTCGGTCAGCTCCAGCACGAGGTCGTCCGACGGCCCGAGCAGCAGGCTCCGCGAGATCCCGTTGAGCGGCGCCGACGGCGTCACCAGCACCCCGGCCGCGCCCGGGCTGACCACCGGCCCACCGGCGGCGTAGTTGTACGCGGTCGACCCCATCGGCGTCGCCAGGATCAGCGCGTCGCAGCGGTACTGCCCATACGGCTGCCCGCCCACCGACAGCGTCGCCTGCACCAGCCCCGCCCCCGGCACCCGCGCCAGGACGGCGTCGTTGAACGCCAGGTGCTCCCGCCCGCCGCTGCGCACCACCAGGCAGGCGCGGCTCTCGGTGGTCGCCCGTCCCTCGGTCAGCGCCTCCAGCGCCGCGGCGAGCTCGGTCCCCTCCACCTCCGCGAGGAAGCCCAGCCGCCCGAAGTTGACCCCGAGAACCGGCACCGGCCGCTCGGCCACCAGCCGCATCGCCCCGAGCAGCGTGCCGTCGCCGCCCAGCGCGATGAGGCCGTCGGTCGTCGTCGCCAGCTCCTCCGGCGACACCGGCGTGACCCCGGCCAGCCCCAGCCGTGCGACGTCATCGATCGAGGCGAGCAGCTCCACGCCGTGCGTCGAGGTCCACGCGGCCACCTGGCCGATCGCGGCCGCGCAGTCGCGCCGCGGGTGGAGCACCACCCCGATGCGGCCCCCGAACCCCACGGATCAGCCGCGGTAGGTCTCGAGCAGCCGCAGCCAGATCTCGCTCATGGTCGGGAACGACGGCACGGCGTGCCACAGCCGCGACAGCGGCACCTCCCCGACGACGGCGACCGTGCCGGCGTGGATCATCTCGCCCACCGCCGGGCCGATCAGCGTCACGCCGAGCAGCACCTCGCGCTCGGTGTCGACGACGGCAATGGCCTTGCCCTGGTAGCCGTCGGCGAACAGCGACGCCCCCGCCGTCCACCCGATCTCGTACTCCACCCGGCGGAACGGCAGGCCGGCCTCCTCCGCCTCCGCGACCGTCCGGCCGACGCTGGCCACCTGCGGGTCGGTGAACACCACCGACGGCGTCGCGACCTCGTCGGCCGTCGCCACGAACGGCGAGAAGCGCTCGAGCGACACCACCTCGCCGCGGGCCCGCGCGACGATCGCCCGGCCGGCCTGGCGCGCCTGGTACTTGCCCATGTGCGTCAGCAGCCGCCGGCCGTTGACGTCGCCGACGGCGTACAGCCATGGCACCCCCAGCACCTGCAGCGACTCGTCGACGTCCACGTACCTGCCGGCCTCGAGCCCGACGGTCTCCACGCCGATGCCGACCGTCTTCGGCCGGCGGCCCACCGCCACCAGCACCTCGTCGCCGCGGACCTCCTCGTCGCCGACGGTGAGCACCACCTCGCCGCCCTCCCGGCGGGCCCGGCTCACCCCGACGCCCAGCCGCACCTCGACGCCCTTGTCCCGCAGCGACGCGGCCACCGCCTCGCCGGCCTCCGGCTCCAGCGCCGGCATCAGCCGCTCCCCCAGCTCGACGACGGTCACCTCCGCGCCGAGCGCCCGGTAGGCGGTGGCCATCTCGCAGCCGACCACGCCGCCGCCGACGACGAGCAGCCGCCCGGGCACCTCCTTGGCGCTGGTCGCCTCCCGCGGCGTCCACGGCTCGATCTCCCGCAGCCCGTCGATCGGCGGGACGGCGGCGTCCGAGCCGGTGCACAGCGCCACCGCGTGCCGGGCGGTCAGCCGCGTCTCGGTCCCGTCCGCGCCGGTCACGACGACGGTCTTCTCGCCGTCCAGCCGCCCCGTGCCGCGCACCAGCCCGATCCCGGCGCCCTCCACCCACTTGACCTGGCCGGAGTCGTCGCCGTCCCCGGTGAACCAGCTGCGGCGGGCGAGGGTCTCCTCGACGTCCAGCTCGCCGGTGACCGCCTCCTTGGCGCCGCGGACGGCGCGCGCCTCGCCCAGCACCTCCGGCCCGCGCAGCAGCGCCTTGCTCGGGATGCAGGCCCAGTAGGAGCAGTCGCCCCCGACCAGCTCCGCCTCGACGATCACGGCGGACAACCCGCCCTTGACGGCCATGTCCGCGACGTTCTCCCCGGTCGACCCGCCGCCGAGGACGATGACGTCATAGGTGTTCTGCTCTGCGCTGCTCACCCGGCCCATCCTGGCCGTGTGGTCGACTGACCGCCATGACTTCCAGTGCGGGGCCGGTCGACGCCGAGGAGTTCGCCGCCGCCCTGCGCCACCACGCCACCGGCGTGTGCCTGCTGACCGTCCAGGACGACATGGACGACGTCGGGACGACGGTCAGCGCGGTGATGAGCGCGTCCGCCGCGCCCCCGCTGGTCGCGGTGGGCCTGGCCGCCGACGGCTACCCCGCCGAGGTGCTCGCCGACGTCGGCCGCTGCGCCCTCACCGTGCTGGCCGCCGAGCACGCGATCGTGGCCAGCCGCTTCTCCTCCGCCGGCCGTCCGAGCGCCCGCCACCTGCTGGAGACGGTCCCGTGGACCCGCGCCGGGGCGAGCGGCGCCATCGTGCTGCGGGACGGCCTGGCCGCCCTCGACTGCCGCCTCGACCGCGTCGTCGAGGCCGGCGACCACGTGCTCGCGCTGCTGGAGGTCGTGGGGGTGCCGGTGCTCAACCCCGCCGGCCGCCCGCTGCTGCGGCTGCGCGGCCGCTACGTGGACGACCGCGGGAATCTCGCGGGCCGCTGAAGGATGGGTGTCACATTCCGGGCCGCGGCGGTGCTGTAGGGGTGTGGACGTCGTCGCCGGGGTGCGCACCCCAGCCATCAGGAGCAGGCCCGTGACGGCTGCGCGCGGGACCGTGCGGGCCGATCTCGAGCAGGTCTTCCGCACCGACTACCCGCGGGTGGTCGCCGTGGCCGCCCGCGTCCTCGGCGACCGGCACGCGGCCGAGGACGTCGCCCAGGAGGTGTTCCTCTCCTTCGGCCGCACCTCCGTGCCCGCGGCCGAGGCCTCCGGCTGGCTCTCCGTGGCCGCGGCGCACACCGCGCTCAACCACCTCCGCTCGGGCCGCCGCCGCGCGGCCCGCGAGGAGGCCGCCGCACCCCGCGACACCCCGGCACCGGACGTCGCCGACACCGTCGTCGCCCGCGACGAGCACGGCCGCGTCCGCGCCGCGCTGGCCCGCCTGCCCCGCACGCAGGCCGTCGCCCTCGTCCTGCGCCACAGCGGCCTGAGCTACGCCGACGTGGCGGCCGCCCTCGACCTCTCCCCCGGCAGCGTCGGCACCACCGTCCGCCGCGCCGAGTCCGCCCTGCGCGAGGAGCTGAACAGCCATGCGTCTCAGAACTGACCGCCACCCCTCCGACGGCACCCTGCGCCGGCTCGTCGACGAGCCGGCCGGCGTCGCCGACGCCGACCGCGCGCACGTCGCCGGCTGCCCCGAGTGCCTGCGCGGCCTCGCCGCCGCCCGCGAGGACGCCGAGATCGCGGCCGGCGCGCTCACGGCCTCGACGTCCGTCGACGTCGACGCCGCCTGGCGGCGGTTCACCGCCACCGCCGCCGCCCCGGCGACCCGGACGGCGCCGGCGCCCGAGCGGCGCCGCCGGTCGCTGCTGCGCAGCCCGGTCGTGGCCGCCTTCGGCGCCGCCGTGATCCTCGGCGGCGCCGGTGCCGCGGCCGCCGCCGACTGGCTGCAGATCTTCCGCACCGAGGAGGTGGCGCCGGTCGAGTTCAGCGCCGGTGACCTGGTCGGGCTGCCCGACCTGTCCGCGTACGGCGACCTCCGGCTGGTGTCCGAGCCCGACGTGCAGACCGTCGCCGACGCCGCGGCCGCCGAGGAGGCGACCGGGCTCGAGGTGCCCGAGGTCGCCGACCTGCCCGACGGGGTCACCGGCGAGCCGGAGTACGCCGCCGGCGGCCAGGCCGTCGCGGAGTTCACCTTCTCCGCCGACCGCGCCGCGCAGGCCGCCGCCGCGGCCGGCGAGACGCTGCCGCCCCCGCCGGCGGGCCTCGACGGCAGCACGTTCCGCATGGTCGCCGGCCCCGGCGTGGCCGCGGTCTGGAACAGCGGCTCCGGCGCCCCTGGGCTGGTCGTCGCCCGGGTGACCGCGCCGACCGCCTTCTCCTCCGGCGTCCCGTTCGAGACCGCGCGCGACTACCTGCTCTCGCTGCCCGGCCTGCCCGAGGACATCGCCGCGCAGCTGCGCTCGTTCACCGGCGACGGCACGACGCTGCCGCTGCCGGTGCCGGCCGAGTTCGCGACGGCGAGCGCCGCCGAGGTCGACGGGCAGCCCGCCACGGTCCTGGCCACGCGGGACGGCACCCTCACCGCCGTGGTGTGGGTCGAGGACGGCGTCGTCACCGCCGTAGGCGGCTCGCTGGACCGCGACGAGGTCCTCGGGGTCGCCGAGGGCCTGCGCTGACCGTGGACACCACCGCCGTCCGTTCCGCCGAGCAGCTGCTGGCCGAGCTGCCGCCGTCCCCGGCGGTCTGGTGCTCGGGGCTGCGCAAGCGGTACGGACGGCGGACCGCGGTCGACGGCGTCTCCTTCGCCGTCGGCCGCGGCGAGGTCGTCGGCCTGCTCGGGCCCAACGGCGCCGGCAAGACCAGCGTCATCAAGATGCTGCTCGGGCTGGTGCGCCCCGACGACGGCGAGGTGCTGCTCCTCGGCCGGCCCGGGCGCGACCCGAGGGCCCGGGAGAAGGTGGGCTACCTGCCCGAGCTCTTCCGGTACCAGCCGTGGCTGAGCCCGACCGAGGTGCTGGAGCTGCACGTCCGCCTCGCCGGTGCGCGCATCCCCCGGGAGGAGCAGCGGGCTGCCCTGGACCTGGTGGGGCTGGCCGCCCGGGCCGGCGACCGCGTCGGCGGGTTCTCCAAGGGCATGCAGCAGCGGCTCGGCCTGGCCGTGGCGCTGGTCGCCCGCCCGGAGCTCGTCGTCCTCGACGAGCCGACCAGCGCGCTCGACCCGCTCGGGCGGGCCGACGTCCGCGACATCGTGCTCTCGCTCGAGGAGCGCGGGGTGGCGGTGCTGCTCAACTCGCACCTGATCGGCGAGGTGGAGCGGGTCTGCGACCGCGTCGTCATCCTCGACGGCGGCCGCGTCGCCGCCTCGGGCACGCTGGCCGAGCTGCTCGGCCAGCGCGAGCTGCGGCTGCGCCTGACCGGCGTGAGCGCGGCCGCGCAGGAGCGGCTGGCCGCGACCGGGGCGGTCACCCGCAGCGGCGACGAGTTCACCGTGGCCCTGTCCGGCGAGGACGACGGGTCGACCGTGCCCGAGCTCATCGCCGACCTGGTCGGCCTCGGCGCGCGGGTGCACGCCGTCGAGCCGGGGCGGATCAGCCTGGAGGAACGGCTGCTGGGGATCCTGCGGCACGAGGAGGAGGACCGGTGAGCCCCGCGAGGACGACGGGCGAGCGAGCATCGCAGCGAGGAACGAGCGAGGAGCGGAACGAGCCCGGAGCCGAGCAGTGAGCGTCGTCCTCACCGTCGCCGGGCTGACGCTGCGCGAGGCGTCGCGCCGCAAGGTGCTGCGCGCCCTCGCGGTGCTCACCGCCGCCCTGCTGGGCCTGTCCGCGTGGGGCTTCTCCCGGCTCGCCGACGAGCTCGGCATGCTGACCAGCGGCGAGTCGGGGCTGATCGCGGCCCAGGTGCTCAACCTCGTCATGTTCGGGCTCAGCCTCATCGGCGCGCTGGGCACCGCCTTCCTGGCCGGGCCGAGCCTGTCCGGCGAGGTGGAGTCGGGCATGGCGCTGGCGATCCTCGCGCGGCCGGTGCGGCGCTCCGCCGTCCTGGCCGGCAAGTGGCTGGGGCTGGTGGCGTTCGGCAGCGCGTTCGTCGCCGTCGCCGGTGTGGCCGAGTTCCTCGTCGTCCGGGCGACGATCGGCTACTGGCCGCCGAACCCGGTCGTCGGGCTGCTGTTCCTGGCGGCGCAGACGGCGGTGCTGCTCACCCTCACCCTGCTGCTGGCCACCCTCATCTCCCCGATGGCGTCGGGCATCGTCGCCGTCGGGCTGTTCGGCGCGACGTGGATCGCCGGCGTCGTCGGCAGCGTCGGCGACGTGATCGGCAACGAGGGCGTCGCCCGGGTCGGGACCGTCTCGCGGGTGCTGCTGCCCACCGACGGGCTCTGGCAGGGCGCGATGTACTCCTTCCAGGACTCCTCGCTGCTGGCCGCGGTCGGGCCCGCCGGGGGGACGTCGCCGTTCTTCGGCACCGCGCCGCTGAGCGGTGCCTACCTGGCCTGGGTGCTGGTGTGGGTGCTGCTCATCGGCGGCCTGGCGGCGCTGTCGTACACCCGCCGGGACGTCTGAGACGGGCCGGACCGTAGGTCCCGTTGGCATGTGCGGCTAGCGTCAGGCCCGATGGACGCGCCGCTGACCCCGACGGATTCCGCCCTGCGCCGTGCGCTGACCCGCGCCGAGCGCGGCGTCGCGCTCGACGCCACCGAGGCGGAGACCCTGCTGCACGCCCGCGGGCTGGGCGAGGGCGAGCCGCTGGACCGATTGCTCACCGCTGCGTCGCGGGTGCGCGACGCCGGCCTGGCCTCGGCCGGGCGGTCCGGGATCGTCACCTACAGCAAGAAGGTGTTCATCCCGCTCACCCACCTGTGCCGCGACCGCTGCCACTACTGCACGTTCGTCACCACGCCCGGGCAGCTGCGCACGGCCGGCAAGGCGCCCTACCTTTCCCCCGACGAGGTGCTCGACATCGCCCGCGCGGGCGCGGCGCTGGGGTGCAAGGAGGCGCTGTTCACCCTCGGCGACCGCCCGGAGGACCGCTGGCCGGTGGCGCGCGAGTGGCTGGAGGCGCACGGCTTCGACTCCACGCTGGGCTACCTGCGGGCGATGGCGATCCGGGTGCTGGAGGAGACCGGGCTGCTGCCGCACCTCAACCCCGGCGTGCTGTCGTGGGAGGAGATCCAGCGGCTCAAGCCGGTGGCGGCGTCGATGGGCATGATGCTCGAGACGACGGCGACCCGGCTGTGGGCCGAGCCCGGCGGCCCGCACTTCGGCTCGCCGGACAAGGAGCCCGCGGTGCGGCTGCGGGTGCTGGAGGACGCCGGGCGCTCCGCCGTTCCGTTCACCACCGGCGTGCTGCTGGGCATCGGCGAGAACTACGCCGAGCGGGTCGACGCGCTGCGGCGGATCCGGGCCGCGCACTCCCGGCACGGGCACGTGCAGGAGGTCATCGTCCAGAACTTCCGTGCCAAGCCGCGCACCGCGATGGCCGGCTCGGGTGACCTGGAGCTGCAGGAGTACGTCGCCTCGGTCGCCGTCGCGCGGCTGGTGCTCGGCCCCAGGGCGCGGGTGCAGGCGCCGCCGAACCTGAGCGATTCCACCGAGCTCGGGCTGCTGGTCCGTGCCGGCGTCGACGACTGGGGCGGCGTCTCGCCGCTGACCCCGGACCACGTCAACCCCGAGCGGCCGTGGCCGAACATCGACAAGCTGGCCGCGCTCACCGCCGAGGCGGGCTACGCGCTGCGCGAGCGGCTGGCCGCCCAGCCGCCGTACGTGCTGGCCCCCGAGCCGTGGCTGGACCCGCGGGTGCGCCCGCACGTGTCCGCGCTGGCCGGCCCCGACGGGCTCGCCGTCGAGGAGCGGATCCCGGCCGGGCTGCCGTGGCAGGAGCCGGACGAGGCGTGGACCGTGCTGGGAACGGGGTCGGGCCGCACCGACCTGCACGTGGAGATCGACACCGTCGGGCGCACCGGCGACCGGCGCAGCGACTTCGACGCCGTCTACGGCGACTGGGCCGACCTGCGCTCGCGCACCGAGAGCGCCCGTGACGGGCACTCGACCGCGCTGGCCGTGGGCGACCCCGAGGTGCGGGCGGCGCTGCGGCGCGCCGAGCGCGACCCGGCCGGGCTGTCCGACGCCGAGTACCTGGCGCTGCTGGGCGCCGACGGCGACGATCTGGCCGCGCTGGCCGCGCTCGCCGACGGGCTGCGGGCCGAGGTCAACGGCGACGACGTCACCTACGTGGTCAACCGGAACATCAACTTCACCAACGTCTGCTACACCGGCTGCCGGTTCTGCGCGTTCGCCCAGCGGCGCACCGACGCCGACGCCTACACCCTGTCCATGCAGCAGGTCGGCGACCGGGTCGACCAGGCGTGGGCGGCCGGCGCCACCGAGATCTGCATGCAGGGCGGCATCCACCCCGACCTGCCCGGCACCGCCTACTTCGACCTCGCCCGCGAGGTGAAGGCCCGGCAGCCCGACATCCACCTGCACGCGTTCTCCCCCATGGAGATCGTCAACGGCGCCGCCCGCACCGGGCTGTCGTTCGCCGACTTCCTCACCGGGCTCAAGGAGGCCGGGCTCGGGTCGGTCCCGGGGACGGCGGCGGAGATCCTCGACGACGACGTCCGCTGGGTGCTGACCAAGGGCAAGCTGCCCACGGCGACCTGGCTGGAGATCATCGGCACCGCGCACCGGGTGGGCATCCCGACGACGTCGACGATGATGTACGGCCACGTCGACACCCCGGCGCACTGGGTCGGGCACCTGCGCACGCTGGCCCGCCAGCAGGACGCCACCGGCGGCTTCACCGAGTTCGTGCTGCTGCCGTTCGTGCACCACAACGCGCCCATCTACCTGGCCGGCGTGGCCCGCCCGGGGCCGACGGTGCGGGAGAACCGGGCGGTGCACGCCGTGGCCCGGCTGCTGCTGCACGGGCGGATCGGCAACATCCAGACCTCCTGGGTCAAGCTCGGCGAGGCCGGCACCCGCGCGGTGCTGACCGGCGGCGCCAACGACCTCGGCGGCACGCTCATGGAGGAGACGATCAGCCGGATGGCCGGCAGCGAGAACGGCTCGCTGAAGACCATCGCCGAACTCGAGGCGATCGCCGCCGCCATCGGCCGCCCCGCCCGCCAGCGCACCACCGAGTACGGCACCCCGACCGAGGAGCGGCTGCGCACCGCCCGCACCGACGAGGGCCGCCGGGCCTTGACGCTGTCCATCAGACCGGTCTGAGCTGTCCCCGGGGCTCACCCGGGAGGCGGTCATGACCGATCTGCGCACGCGGACCACCCGCGAGGTGCTCGACGACCACCTGCGGCTCGCCGCCGAGGGCGCGCTGGAGGAGGACCTCGCCCGCAACGTGGCCGAGGACGTGGTCGTCCTGATCGCGCGCGGCGTCTTCTCCGGCCACGACGGCGTCCGCGAGCTGGCCCGGCAGCTGTACGAGGAGATCCCGAGCGGCCGGTGGACCTACGGGTCGACGCAGGTGGCCGGCCGGATGGCGCTGCTGGAGTGGACCGTCGACGCCGGGCCGTACCGCGTCTGCGACGGCGCCGACTCCTACCTCGTGGAGGACGGCCGGATCCGCGCGCAGACGATCCACTACACCGTCCACGCCCCGGACGGGCGGCTGCTGATCCAGGCCGACGGCACCCGCCCGTAGCCTCGCGCGGTGCGCATCGCGGCGATCTCCGACGTCCACGGCAACCTCGGCGCGCTCGACGCCGTCCTGGCCGACGTGGCGACCCGGGACGTCGACGTCGTCGTGAACCTGGGCGACGTGCTCTCCGGCGCGGTGCGGCCCGGTGCCACCGCCGACCGGCTGCTGGAGCTCGACCTGCCCACCGTCCGCGGCGCCCACGAGCGGCAGCTGCTGACGTTCCCGCGGGAACGCATGGGCGCCTCCAACCGGCTGGCCCACGACGAGCTCACCGACCGCCACCGCGCGTGGCTGGCCGGGCTGCCGCTCACCCTCGCGCCGGCGCCCGGCGTGCTCGCCTTCCACGGCTCCCCCACCGACGACCTGACCTACCTGCTCGAGACCGTCGACCCCGGCGGCGCCCGCCCGGCGATCCCCGAGGAGGTGGCCGACCGGCTCGGCCCGCACGCCGGCACGCCGCTGCTGCTCTGCGGGCACACCCACCTGCAGCGGCAGCTGCGGCTGCCGGCCGGCGCGCTCGTCGCCAACCCGGGCAGCGTCGGCTGGCCGGCCTACGCCGACGACCACCCGCACCCGCACGTCATGGAGGCCGGGTCGCCGCACGCCCGGTACGCGGTCGTGGACGACGCCGGCGGCACCTGGACGGCGGACTTCCGCGCCGTCGCCTACGACTGGGACGCCGCCGCCGCGGTCGCCGAGGGCAACGGCCGCCCCGACGTCGCGCGGGCCCTGCGCACCGGCCGCGCCTGACCGCGCGGCGGAGTGCTGCGCGGGCCGTCGTCCGCCCGTACCCTCCCGGCCTCGTGCCCCTTCGTCGGATCTCCGCCCTCCTGCTCGCCACCACCGCGCTGACCGGCTGCACCTCGTTCGTGACGGGGATGGGCTCGCCGGCCGAGGCGGGCCTGGAGGGCGCGCTAACCGCCCCGGTGGAGGGCTTCGAGCCGGCCGAGCCGGGCTTCCCGCCGGCCGAGGTCTGCCGCGACAGCGGCGGCACCGACGACGTGCCCGAGGTCGACCCCGCCCTCGGCGACCCGATCGCCAGCGCGCGGCACCAGGACGGCGAGGCCGGGCTCGGCGCCTGGGCCTGGCGGGTCAGCTCGCCCGAGCGGGCCCGGGACTTCGTCGACGACGCCGTCGGGCAGGCGGACGACTGCGAGTACGACTACTTCGCCGACTACGACGAGGACGGCGACGGGGACATCGACCACGGCGCCTCCGTCGTCGCCTCCGCCTCCTCCTACGAGGGGTTCGGCTGGAGCGGCCTGGAGGTCGGCACGGAGCAGAACGGCACCGCCGTCGAGGAGGTCCGCTACGTGGCCATGGACGACGTCGTCCTGCTCGTCCAGGTCTCGGACTACGACCGCGGCCGCGACGTCACCGCCGTCGCCGAGGCCTTCCTCGAGACCGCGGCCGGGGCGCTGTGACCGCCGTCCGGCGGGCCGCCGCCCTCCTGGTCGCCGCCGCCTCGCTGGCCGGCTGCACGTCGTTCGTGACCGGCACGGGCACGCCGGCCGGCGTCGCGCTGGAGGCGGCGCTGCGCACCGGCGTGGACGGGTTCGAGAGGGCGTCGGGCGGCGCTCCGCCGGAGGAGATCTGCCGGACCGACGGCGGCTCCGACGGCCCCGCCGTCGACCCGGACCTCGGTGAGCCCACCGCCACCGCCGGCCACCGCGGCGACGGCTCCACCATCCGCGTGTGGGCCTGGCAGGTCGCCCCGGCCGTGGCCACCCGGACGATCGACGACGCGGCCGCCGCCGCGGACGGCTGCGAGTTCTCCCTGCTCGCCGACCACGACACCGACGGGGACGGCGACATCGACGCCGGCGCCGAGTTCACCGGCACGGCCGCCGACCTCGAGCACGCCGGCTGGACGGGCGTCGCGATCGGCCTGGAGCGCGACGGCACCCCGGTGACCGCGACCCGCTACGTGCACCGGGACGGCCTGGTGCTGCTCGTCGTCCTCGAGTCCGACGACGGCGACCCCGACGCCCCGGCGGTCGTCGACGGCTACCTCGAGGACGTCGCCGCGGCCTTGTGAGCCGTCACCCGCGCTCGGCGGGCTCGGCATCGGCGGGCGCCTTCTCGGGCCGGTCGCGCAGGAACAGATACCAGTACGACGTCGCCACGAAGACGACCGCGCCGACCAGGTTGCCGACGGCGGCGAGCAGCCAGTTGACCGCCACGTCGCCCCAGCCGAGCTCCGGGACGCCGGCGAACATCGCCGCGGGAAGGAAGAACATGTTGGCCACGACGTGGTCGAAGCCCATCGCGACGAACGCCGTGATCGGGAAGAAGATCGCCAGGATCTTGCCCGAGACGGTCGTCGCCGCCAGCGACATCCAGACCGCGAGGCAGACCAGCCAGTTGCAGCCCACTGCCCGCAGGAAGGTCTCCCACGCGGTGTGCTCGGTCGTCTTGCCGAGCGCGATCCCCTCCAGCCGCTCGTAGGTGAGCAGCGCGTTGCCCGAGCTGCCGGCCGACCCGATCACCTCGGACTGGACGGCGAGGAAGTAGGCGACGAACAGCGCGCCGATCAGGTTGCCCAGCAGCACCAGGGTGAGGTTGCGGGCGACGTCGGAGCCGGAGATCTTCCCGCGCATCGCGCTGAGCGGGACCAGCATCATGTTGCCGGTCGCGAGGTCGGAGCCGGCGATGAGCACCAGCACCAGCCCGAGGGTGAACGCGGCGCCGGTGAACAGCGTCGGCAGGGTGCCCCACTGGTCGGCGTCCAAGCCCGAGGAGACGGCGATCGCGACCAGCCCGCCGAAGGCGATGTACGCCCCGGCCAGGAAGGCGCTGACCAGCACCCGGTCCCACGAGCGGTGGGTCTTCTTCGCTCCTAGCTCGGTGGCGACCTGCGCCATCTCCTGCGGTTCACGCGCGGCGGTCATGAGCACCTCCCGGAGGCGGATCGGAACCGATCCGTACCCGCGGGAGGACGAGGGATTCCTCAGTCCCGGCCGAGGGCCGCGCAGGTGGCGAGCTCGAAGACCGCCCGCAGCTCCGCGAACCGCTCGGGCGCCGTCGACGGGGTGATCTGCGCGGTGACCGAGACCGTCACCGTCCGCCGTCCGTCCTCCGTCGCGGCCGCGAACTGGGTGTAGCCCAGGGTGTTGCCCGTGTGCCCGAAGACCGTGCCGCAGCGCGTCTCGTACCGGAACAGCGCCAGGCCGGCGGAGTTCTCACCCGGCCCCGGCGGCTCCGACGACCCGGGCCGGAACGCGAACTGCTCCGCGCGGGCGGCCTCGTCGGTCAACCGCCCCCGGACGTCGGCGCCGATGAAGCGCGCCAGGTCGGCCGGCGTGGACACCACACCGCCCGACGCCCAGCTCCAGCCGGCCGCCACGAGCGTGCTGACGTCCTCGGGCGGGGAGGCGGAGACGTCGTACCCGTGCAGGTACGGCTCCGGCAGCTCGACGCCGACGGGCAGCGAGGTGTCGTCCAGCCCGGCCCGGTCCAGCACCCGCCGCTGGAGCACGTCGGCGTAGTCGTCGCGGGTGACCGCCTCGATCATCAGCGCGGCCAGGATGTTGTCGCTGTTCGAGTACCGGTACTCGGTGCCCGGCTCG
The DNA here is from genome assembly GCF_054050715.1 of Blastococcus sp. SYSU D00669. Taxonomy (NCBI): domain Bacteria; kingdom Bacillati; phylum Actinomycetota; class Actinomycetes; order Geodermatophilales; family Geodermatophilaceae; genus Blastococcus; species Blastococcus sp. SYSU D00669. Next base: position 83,305 of record NZ_JBJGZV010000013.1, on the reverse strand, counting down.
AACTCGAGGTCGGGGTCGTCGAGGTAGGTCAGCAGCCTGCGGGGCTGCGGCGGGTCGTCGAGCGAGGCCAGCAGCGCCTCGACGAAGCGCTCGCTTCCGCTGAAGTCGGGGATGCCGCTGGTGTGCCCGAGCAGCTGCCGCAGGGTGACGTCCTGCCACTCGGCCGGCTGGCGGCGCAGCAGGTCCCCCACCGTGTCGTCGAGGGACAGGACCCCCCTCGCCACCAGGCTCAGCGCGGTCGCGCCGTTGAACGCCTTGGCCACGCTGGCCACCCGCATGGCGTCGTCGACCCGCGGCGGCTCGCCGGTCTCCAGGTCGGCCACCCCGGCCGTGACCACCGCGAGGTCCCCGTCGGAGCCGAGCGTCACCACCGCGCCCGGCGGCCCGCCCGGCGCGGCGACGAGTGCCTCGAGGGCGGTCTGCAGCTGCTCCGTCGTCTCATCGTCCGCGCCGTGGGCGACCGCCGGCGCCGTCCCGAGCAGGGTGAGCGTGGCGGTCGCGGCCGCCACGAGGAGTCCTCGCGCACGCAGCATCGCGGGAGACTACTGCCGCCCGGGGCGTGCGGGACATCCCACGACCCTTCCTCACGTGAGGGTCGGGTCCGAGATGCTGGAGGGGACCCGGGAACCCCAACGCCACCGTTCCGCACCCTGCTGCCCCGAGCCCCGAGCCCCGAGCCCCGAGAACGGTGGCATGCCCTCGCCCTGATCCCCGAAGCGGTCGGCTTCTCGATCCTGGCCGGCGTCGACCCGCGGGTCGGGCTGTTCGCCTCGTTCACGATGGCCGTGGTCATCGCGTTCACCGGCGGCCGCCCGGCGATGATCAGCGCCGCTTCCTGGGCCGTCGCGCTCGTCGTGGCGCCCTCGGCCCGCGACCACGAGCTGCAGTGCCTCTTGGCCGCGGTCGTGCTCGGCGACGTGTTCCAGGAGTCGCTGATGACCGCCCAGCTGGTCGACGACCTCACGGACACCCACTCGGACAAGACGCGCGAGTCGTTGGGGCAGGGCATCGCCAACATGGTCACCGGGTTCTTCGGCGCCATGAGCGGGTGCGCCATGATCGGTCAGACCATGATCAACGTGAGGTCGAGGGCCCGCACCCGGCTGTCGACGTTCCTGGCCGGCGCTCTGCTGCTCGTCCGTTCCACGAGGCGGCGGCCGTCCGGGTAGGAGCGCTGCGCGAGCAGCTGGCGGTGGCCGAGGGGTTCGCCGCGACGACCGCCGGCCACCTGCGCGCCAACGGCGGCCCGAGATCACGCCCGCAGCAGCTCCGCGAGGGCGCCGACGTCGGGCAGGTCGAGGTGCGGACGCAGCTCCCTTGGCAGGTCCGCGAACGACCCCGCGTGCCCGATGCCGGTGTGGACGGCGACGGCGAAGGCCCCTCCCGCGTGCGCCATGGGCACCTCGAGCTCCGGGTCGTCGCCGACGACGGCGAGGTCGCCGACCGGCAGGCCCAGGTGCCGTCCCGCCGTCCGCAGCGCCTGCAGCGACGGCTTGCCGACGACGGTCACCGGCGCCCCGGTCAGGTCGTGGACCACCGCGCTGATCGCCCGCGACGACCCCAGCGTGCGCCCCTCCGCCGTCGCGAAGTACGGCGACTGCGAGGCGCTGTAGTACGGCGCTCCGCCGTCCACCGCCTCGACCGCCGCCTCCAGCGCCTCGAGCGTGAGCTCCTTGCGGTACCAGCCGGCGAAGACGGCGTCGCACACCGTGCCGCGCAGCGGCGGCAGCGTCTCGATCCCGGCCGCCTCGAGGACCTCGGTGATCCCCTTGACGCCGAGCACCATCACCCGGCGGTGCCCCCGCCGCCGGAACTCGTCGACCGCGGACGAGGCCGGGGTCAGGACGCCGGCGGTCGGCACCGGCAGTCCGGTCGCCTGCAGCGCGTCAGCGCACTGCGCCGGGGTCTTGACCGTACCGTTGGTGAACACGCAGAACGGCAGGCCGCGCTCCTGCAGCGCCGCGAGGAGCTCCCGCGCACCGGGCAGCGGGGCCAGCCCTCGGTTGTCCCGGTCGCCGAGCACCAGCGTGCCGTCCATGTCCAGGACGAACCCGCGCACCTGCGCCAGCGACTCAGCCACGGCGCACCGCCAGCGAGAAGCCCGGCTTGGACACCGCCAGGTCGTGCACCGAGGTCCGCGAGCCCAGCTCCGACAGCAGCACGAGCACCGGCGCCAGCGACGGGTTGGCGTGCTTCGGCGCCGGACCGGCGGCGATCATCGCGTCGACCTGGTCGCCCGGCATGTGCGCCCGCAGGAGCAGCTCCTCGTCCGGGACACCGGGGAAGCGCCGGCGCAGCTCGGCCGGGTCGGGCGGCGGCGGCTCGGCGGCCAGCTCGCGCGCCCGCGGCCGGTCGAGGATCCGGTCCAGCACGTCCGGTGCGATCGGCGCCGTGGGCCGGCCGAACGTGCCCTGCGCGTAGCGGATCACCTGGTCGGGCACGGTCGCGTACCGCTCCTCGCCGATCGTGTTGAACAGCGCCTGGGAGACCACCATCTGCGGGAACGGCGTCACCATGATCGGGTGACCGAGCTCGGCGCGGACCCGGCCGACCTCCTCGACCAGGCCGTCGAACCGGTCCTCCATGCCGATCTCCCGCAGCTGCCGCCGCGTCGTCGTCAGCACCCCGCCGGCGATCTGGTGGTGCAGGAACGCCGCGTCGAAGTCCTGCGGCGTGCCCACCGGCAGCTCCTCGGCCGCCGCGTGCCGGTCGAAGAACCGGCAGGCGAGCTCGAGCGCGCGGTCGTCGACGTCGACCGTGTGCCCCATCTCGCGCAGGTTGGCGACCGTCCGCCGCGCCTCCGGCAACGACGAGCCGTTGCCCAGCGCCCCGCAGCCGACCTGCACCACCTCGACCCCGAGGTCCGGGGCGATCGAGTAGGTCAACGGGGAGAGCCCGATCGTGGCGTGCGAGTGCAGCTCCAGCGGGGTGCCGGCCAGCTGCCCGGCGATCGCCGGCAGCAGGGTGCGCGCCCGGTCGGCGGAGAGGATGCCGGCCGGGTCCTTGACGTAGACCCGGTCGATGTCGGGGCACTCGCGCATCTGCCGGGCCAGGTCTGCGTAGAAGGCGTCGTCGTGGACCTCGCTGATCGTGAACGTCAGCGCGCCGACCACCTCGTCGATGCCGGCCTTCTTCAGCCGCCGGGCGGTCTCGCGGGCGGCGTCCATGTCGTGCATCGGGTCGAGCACCACGACCCGGTCGATGCCGTTGGCGGCCAGCCGGTCGTAGACCAGCTGCATCGTCTCCGGGTGCGAGTTCTCCCAGGAGATGAACCGGAAGCCGGTGCCGATCAGCTGCAGCCTCGTCGTCGGCATCAGCGCGCGGGTCAGCCGGATCCGCTCCCACGGGTCCTGGCGGTGGTTGCGCACCGAGACGCCCATGGCGGTGCTGGAGGTGAAGTCCAGCGCCCGGAAGCCGACCCGCTCGAGCAGCGGCGCGACCTGCAGGACGTGCTCGGTCCGGAGGCCGGTGGCGCCCCACAGGCTCTGGTTGCCGTCGCGGATCGAGACGTCGACGAGCCCGACGGCCGTCATCGGCCCACCCCCTGGAGGAACCGCTCGAAGAATCCGGTGTCGACGCCGCCGGCCCGGAACTCGTCGTCGTCCAGCAGGGCGCGGTGCACCGGCACCGTCGTGGTCACGCCCTCGATGCGGAGCAGCTCCAGCGCGGCCCGGGTACGGGCGAGCGCGTCGGCGCGGTCGGTTCCGTGCACGACCAGCTTGGCCAGCAGCGAGTCGTAGAACGGCGGGACGACGGAGCCGCCCTGCACGTGGGTGTCGACCCGGATGCCGTCGCCGGCCGGCAGCACCACCCGCTCGACCCGCCCCGGCGACGGCCGGAAGCCGGCTGCTGGGTCCTCTGCGTTGATGCGGCACTCGACGGCGTGCCCGGTGAGGACGACGTCCTCCTGGCGCAGCCGCAGGGGCAGCCCCTCGGCGACGGCCAGCTGCTCGGCCACCAGGTCCAGGCCGGTCACCAACTCGGTGACCGGGTGCTCGACCTGGATGCGGGCGTTCATCTCCAGGAAGTAGAAGGTCTGCCGCTCCCGGTCGTAGAGCAGCTCGACGGTGCCGAGGCCGCGGTACCCGAGGTGCGCGGCCAGGGCGAGCGCGGCCTCCCGCATCCCGGCGCGCACCGGCTCGGGGATCAGCGGCGCCGGGGCCTCCTCGAACAACTTCTGGTAGCGCCGTTGCACGGAGCAGTCCCGGTCACCGAGCGCCACGGCGCGGGTGCCGTCGCCGAGCACCTGGACCTCGACGTGCCGGCCGGACTCCACGAAGCGCTCCAGGTAGACGCGCGGGTCGCCGAACGCCGCGGCCGCCTCGCTCACCGCCAGGTCCAGAGTGCGCGGCAGCTCCGCGGCCGAGCGCACCAGCTTCATGCCCCGCCCGCCGCCCCCGCCGACCGCCTTGACCAGCAGCGGGTAGCCGACCTCGGCCGCGACGGCCTGCGCCGCGGCCGGATCGGCGGCCTCCCCGCCCGGCACGACGGGCAGCCCGGCGGCCAGCGCGTGCTCGCGCGCCGTCAGCTTGTCGCCGACCGCGTGCAGCGACGCGACCGTCGGCCCGACGAAGAGCAGGCCCGCCTCCTCGCAGGCCAGCGCCAGCGCCGGGTTCTCCGAGAGGAAGCCGTAGCCGGGGTGCACGGCGTCCGCGCCGACCGCCACCGCCGCGCGCACCACCGCTGCCGGGTCGAGGTAGGACTGCGCGGCCGGCGCCGGTCCCAGCCGGACGACCCGGTCCGCGAGCCGGGCCGGCAGGGCGTCGAGGTCGGCGTCGGAGGCGGCCAGCACCGACTCGATGCCCAGCCGGGTGCAGGTGCGGACGATCCGCGCGGCGATCTCGCCGCGGTTCGCGATCAGCAGCCGGTGGATCCGCCTCATGCCGGGTCCACCACCAGCAGCACGGCGTCCTTCTCCGCGAACTCGCCGTCGCCGGTGCGGAACTCCACGACCGTCCCGCGGACGCCGGCGTGCACCGGAGTCATCATCTTCATGGTCTCGACGATCCCGACGACGGTGTCCTCCTCGACGGGGTCGCCGGCGTCGACGAACGGCGGCGACCCCGGCTGCGGCGCCCGGTAGAAGGTGCCCAGGAGCGGCGGGTGGACGGCCACGAGCCCCTCCTCCAGCTCGGCAGGGGCCGCACCGGCGGCGGCGACCGGCGCGGGGTCGGCGGCCCGGTCCAGCACCGGGGCGCGCCGCACCTGCTGCTCCGCCGTCCAGCCGGAGGCGCCCTCGCGGCGCAGGGTGAGGGCGAGGTCCGCCGTCTCCAGGTGCAGTTCGGCCAGTCCGCTGGAGTCCAGGACGCGGAGGACGTCGCGGACGTCGTCGGGCGTCAGGTGCACGTCACGCCCCCGGCTTCCTGCGGCCGAGCAGGTTGAACACGTGGTCGAACGGGCGGGCGGTGGGCGCGGCCACCTTCGGAGCCGCGGCGTCCTTCTCCGCCCACACCGTCTCCGGCCGGCTCTGGAGCAGGTGGACCGATCCGTCGGACTCCGCGACCGCCCACTCGATGTCCTGGGGGCAGCCGTAGTGCGCTTCGACCCGCCGGGCGGTCGCCGCGAGCTCGGCGATCTCGGCGTCGGAGACCGATGGGCGGTCCCGCAGCTCGGCCGGGACGTCGAGCTCGACGACGCCGTACCCGGAGGGGTCGGGGCGGTGCCAGCGGGTCTTGGTGGCCACGTTCCGCCGGGTGATCTCGCCGGTCACCTTGCTGACGACGAAGGAGTCGGGGGTGACGTCACCGCTGACCACGGCCGAGCCCAGCCCCCAGCTGGCGTCGATCGCGACGACCGAGCGGTCACCGGTGAGCGGGCTCCGGGTGAACATCACCCCGGAACTGCGGGCGCCGACCATCCGCTGGACGACGACGGCCATGCCCAGGTCGGCCTCCGGGATGCCGCGCCGGCGCCGGTAGGTCACCGACTCGACGCTGTAGAGGCTGGCCCAGCAGCGCCGGACGTGCTCGACCACGGCGTCGCCGCCGCGCACCCACAGGTAGGTGTCCTGCAGGCCGGCGAAGCTGTCCTCCGCGCTGTCCTCGCTGGTGGCGCTCGACCGGACGGCGACGGGCAGGTCGGGGTCGCCGCACTCGGTGCACAGGTCCGCGTAGGCGCCGCGGACCGCCTCGGCGACCTCGGCCGGCAGTGGTGCCGACTCGACCACGCCGCGCAGCTGGGCGCACCGAGCGGTCAGGTCGTCCCCGGGGTCCAGGACGGCGACCCTGCTGCCCAGGTCCAGGTGCTCGACCGAGGCACGGAACGCCGTCGTCGTCACGGCGAACCCGGTCGGCACCCGGATCCCGGCGCGGGTCAGCTCGCCGAGGCTGGCCCCCTTGCCGCCGACGAGCGGGACGTCGTCCCTGCCGACCTGCGAGAAGTGCAGGACCGCCTGCGTCTGCGTCACCACGGTCACCGGAGCACCGTCACGAGCCCGCGATCGCCGTCGACGCGGACGCGGTCACCGGTGCGGATCTTGGCCGTGGCGGTGCCGGTGCCGACGACGGCCGGCATGCCGTACTCGCGGGCCACGATCGCGGCGTGCGACATCGTGCCGCCGATGTCGGAGACCGCCGCGGCGATCTTGCCGAAGACCGGGCCCCAGCTGGGCGCGGTCACCGGGCAGACGAGGATCTCGCCCTCGCGGATGGAACCGATGTCGGTGACGTTCATCAGCACCCGGGCCACGCCCTCGACCACGCCGGGCGAGGCGGCGTACCCGCGGACGGTGTCCTCGTCGTCGTCCTCGCCGCCGAGCCAGGCCTGGATGGTCTCGTCGGTGACGCCCCAGAGCATCTTCACGGCGGGGTCGTTGAGCGCCTCGGGGACCGGCCCCAGGGCCGGCGGCGGCGACCACCCGGAGAGCGCCTCGACGATCTCCTTGCGGCGGGCGACGAGCGGCTGCCAGTACCGCGCGCCCAGCTCCGTGCCGCCCGACGCCCACGCCAGCTGCACGTCGGCGAGCGCGTCCTCGACCTCGACGTGCCGCAGGTGGAACACGTCGTCGGCCGCGCGCAGCACCCCCCGGTCGGCCAGCAGCTGACCGAAGGCCCGGATCTTCTGGAAGAACCGGGTGGTGAACCAGTGCTCGCAGTAGAACTTGTGCGACTCGATGTAGGGGAACACCAGCCGGCACAGGCCGAGCATCTGGTCGAAGGCGGCCCTCTCGTCTTCGCTGCCGAGCAGCGCCCGGTGCTCGTCGGCGATCCGCTCGCGCTCCTCGGCCAGCCGGTCGGTGGGCCGGGTGAGGTCCTCCCCGGCCGCGATCTGCTCCACGTAGCGCGGCAGCGCGGCGAACGGCACGGTCAGGTCGTCGCCCCAGGAGAGGTGGTGGTGGTAGAAGCCGTCACCGACCGAGACGTGGAACCACGGGTCCTTGGCCTCCTCGAGCGCCGTTCGCCACCGGGCACCGGCGTTGCCGCGCTCCTCCAGGGCGGCGAGCACCTTGTGCGGCTCCGCGCCCTCGACGAACAGGTCGGCGAGATCGAGCTCGACCGCCAGCGCGGCGAGCTTCTTCAGCTCGTCGTCCGGCCGGTACATGGTGACGTCCATGCCGGCGACCATGCGGGCCACCATCTGGTCGCCCATCTCCGGGAAGGCCCGCTTGCAGAACTCGAAGAAGACGACGTAGGCGCCGTAGCCGAGCATCAGGAACTCGGTGTGGTGGTGCCACATCTTCGAGTACAGGTCGATGCAGCGGTGGAAGTTCTCCCGCAGCAGGTGGTTGCTCGCGAACCCGCGCGACTCCCTCACCACCGACACGTCGTCCAGGTCACCGAGCCGCGGCACCTCGACCGCCTCGATGTCGGCGATCAGCGCCTCGATGCGCTGCTGCCAGCCGTCGTAGAGGCGCTGCCAGTTCTCGTAGTAGAAGCCGGCCCGCTCCTGGAAGTGGGGTAGCCGCGCCTCGACCTGCGCCGGGTCGGTCACCGGGTTGGCGGTGATGTACACCCGCCCGTTGACGATCCGGTACTCGATCCCCATCGACGTGGGCAGGGGGAACAGCCGGCTCGTGTTGGCCCCGATCGCGGTGTACGGGATCTCCGAGGTGATGCCGTCGAACGCCGGCACGACCTCCGGGAAGTGCATCGAGTTGTAGAACCAGAACCGCTGGTCGTCCTCCGGCTGGAAGCGCGAGAAGTACGGGTACATCTGCTCCCACCCCTCGGCGCCCGGGACGTCGGGCACCTGGGACGGCAGCGGGAACGAGCGCTCGGCCATGGCTCTCTCCTCTAGAGGGTGTGGTCGCGATGGGTGCGGGCGTAGGCGACGAACTCGGCCAGGGCGTCGGGGTCGGCCATGGCGTGGGGGTCGGCGACCGACGCGGGGTCGGCGCCGAGGAGGAGCCGGCGGACCGGGACCTCCATCTTCTTGCCGCTGCGGGTCACGGGGACGGCGCGGACAGCGACGATCCGGTCCGGCACGTGCCGGGGGCTGTACTCCTCGCGCAGGCTGCGCCGCAGCCGCTCCTCCAGCTCGGCGGTCAGTTCGTGCCCCGGCGCGAGCACCACGAACAGCGGCATGCAGAAACCGCCGTCGGGGAGGTCGAGGTTCACGACCAGCGAGGTGACGACGGCGGGGTCGTCCTCGACCACGCGGTAGATCTCCGCGGTGCCGATCCGCACCCCGTGCCGGTTGAGGACGGCGTCTGAGCGGCCGCGGACGTAGCAGCCGCCGCGCTCGTCCACCTCGAAGAAGTCGCCGTGCCGCCACACACCCGGGAAGGTCTCGAAGTAGCTGGCCCGGTAGCGGGCGCCGTCGTCGTCGCCCCAGAGGAACAGCGGCATCGACGGCATCGGCCGGGTGACGACCAGCTCCCCCACCCGGCCCACGACCGGCTGCCCGTCGTCGTCCCAGGCCTCGGCCGCCACACCAAGCGAGGGGCCCTGGATCACGCCGGCCCGCACCGGGAGCGTCGGGACGCCGCCGACCAGGCCGGTGCAGATGTCGGTGCCGCCGCTGCCGGTGGCGACCCAGAGGTCGTCCCCGACGTTCTCGTAGAACCAGGCGGTGATCGCCGGGGAGACCGGGGAACCGGCCGGCATCACGACCTCCAGCGCCGAGAGGTCGAAGCGCTCCCTCGGGACGACGCCCGCCTTCTGCATGAGCTCGACGTAGCTCGGGCTGGCGCCGAAGAGGCGGGCGCGGCTGTCCTGCGCGGCCCGCCAGAGTGCGTCGGCGTCCGGGTGCGCGGGGTTGCCGTCGTAGAGGACCGGCGCCACCCCGGACAGCAGCAGGCTGACGCAGAAGTTCCACATCATCCAGCCGGTGGTCGTGTAGAAGAACGCGCGGTCGCCGCGGCGCAGGTCCATGTGGAAGGCCTGCGCCTTGAGCTGCTCCAGCAGGATCCCGCCGTGCCCGTGCACGATCGCCTTGGGCGGCCCGGTGGTCCCGGAGGAGAACAGCACCCACAGCGGGTGGTCGAAGGGGACCTGCTCGCAGGCGAAGTCGGAGTCGTCGGGGCCGGCGAGAACCTCCGTCCACGGGGTGCCGGGCGCCTCGAGGCCGAGCACGGGGAGGCGGACGACCTCGCGCAGGGTGGGCAGCCCGGCGACGATCTCGGCCACCTCCGCGCGCCGGTCGAAGTCGCGGCCCCCGTAGCGGTAGCCGTCGGCGGCGAACAGGACGGTGGGCGCCAGCTGGCCCAGCCGGTCGAGCGTCCCGCGGGCGCCGAAATCGGGTGAGCAGGCGGCCCAGACCGCGCCGATGCTCGCACTGGCCACCATCGCCACGACCGCCTCGGGGACGTTCGGCAGGTAGGCGACGACCCGGTCCCCCGGCCGGACCCCGCGCTCGCGCAGGTGGGTGGCGACCCGCCGCACCTGCCGGGTGAACTCCTCCCACGGCAGCTCCCGCACCGGCGCGGTCTCGCTGACCGCCAGCAGCGCCGGCTCGCCCGGCCGCTCCTGGCGCAGCAGGTGCTCGGCAAAGTTCAGCCGCGCCCCGGGGAACCACCGGGCGCCCGGCATCGTCCGCTCGGCGAGGACGGCGGTCGGCGGCTGCGACGCCTGCACGCCGAAGAAGTCCCAGACCGCCGACCAGAACTCCTCCAGCTCCGTGGTCGACCAGCGCCACAGGGCGGCGTAGTCGGGAAAGTCCCGCCCGGTGCGCTCGGCGGCGAAGCGGGTGAACGCGGTGAGCCGCGTGCTCTCGACCCGCTCGGGCGAGGGCGTCCAGAGCAGGTCGCCCTCGCGGACCACCGAACCCGGGCGGTGGAACCCCGTCGTCCCCATGGCGGGACACCCTGGCGCGCCCGGGATGTGATCGGCAACACTCTTGTGGGGACTTTTCGCGCTGCGAAAACGGGGAGGTGGGCGGCACGCGAGACTACCGGGTCAGGTCGATCGACTCCCTGTCGCGCGGCCTCCATGTGCTGCAGGTCCTGCAGGAGGTGCGGGCCGCGAGCCTCCACGACCTGCACGTGACGACCGGCATCTCCAAGCCCACGCTGATCCGGATCCTCAAGACCGCCCACAACCACGGGCTGGTCTGGCAGCGGATGGTCGACGGCGCCTTCCTGCCCAGCCACACGCTGCAGCGGCGGGCGGAGACCGACGACGAGGCCTGGCTGGTCGAGATCGGCTCGCCGGTGCTGGAGGAGCTGTCCTCGCGGGTGCGCTGGCCGTCGGTGCTGTCGGTGCCGCGGCTGGACCACATGGAGACCTTGGAGACCAACAGCTCCCGCACCTACTTCGACGCGCTGCCGCCGCGGCCCCACGGCTACCGGGTGAACATGCTCGGTTCGGCGTCCGGCCGCGCCTACCTGTCGTTCTGCCCCGACCCGGAGTTCGAGGCGGTGCTGGCGCGGCTGCGGCACCGCGAGGGCCGCGCGTACCGCCTGGCCCACGACGACGCCGCCGTGCGCCGGCTCGTCGCCACCACCCGCCGGCGCGGGTACGCCGTCCGGGCCCCCGACTTCGGCGGCGACCACGACCGCCCGCGCTCGGAGGTCGACGACGGGCGGGAGTCGATCGCGATGCCGATCCGGCTGGGCGGCCGGGTGGTCGGCTGCATCAACCTGACCTGGCGGCGCCGGATCGTGTCCCTCACCGGCATGGTGCAGCTGCACCTCGAGGACCTGCGCGCCGCCGTCCGGGCCGTCGAGGAACGCGCCCGCGCTGCCGGCCTCGGTGGTTGAGCCGCGCCGGCGCGGTAACCACTGAGCTGTGACATCGACCGTCGTCTTCGACCTCGACAAGGTGCTGCTCGGCGGCGACGCGTCCACGCTGTTCCTGCATGGCCGCCTGCGCCGGCGGCCGGCCCGCGCGCTGCCGCTCCTGCTGGCGTCCCCGGCGCTCCTGCCGGGTGCGGCGGTGCCGCAGCTGCGGCCCCTCGCCGCGCGGCTGATGACCCGGATCGCGGTCGGCGGGGCCGACGGCGACGACGTCGCGGTGGTCGCCGACGCCTACGCGGAGGCGCTGACCCGCAAACCCGAGGCGGCGGTGGCCGACGCCATCGCCTGCGTGCGGGCCCACCGGGCCGCGGGCGACGACGTGGTGGTGGCGACCGGCTGCGAGGAGGTGCTGGCGCGCGGCTTCCTGCGGGCGATCGGCCTGGGCGACCTCGACGTCGTCGGGTCGACCGGCTCGTTCCGGCCTCCGCGGGTGCGCCGCGCGATGGGCGGGTCGAAGGTGGGGATGCTCGCCGAGCGGGGCCACCCGCCGCCGTGGCGCGCGGTCTACAGCGACAGCACGTCGGACCTGCCGCTGTTCGCCGGCACGTCCCGGCCGGTGCTGGTGAACGCCGGCGAGGACGCCGCCCGGGAGGTCGGGCGGGTCCTCGGCCGGCGCCCCGAGACGGTCACCTGGCGCTGATCCAGGAGCCGGCCAGCACCTCGTCGAGCTTCTCGTAGCCCTCGACGATGCCGGTCTCCATGCCGCTGGCGACCATGGCGTCGCGGTCCTCGAACGAGTCGACCAGCGAGGTGGCCACCAGGCGGGTGCGGCCACCGGGCAGGGCCTCGAGCCGCAGCTTCTCCAGCGCCACCCCGTCGGGCATGCCCTCGAAGGTGAACGTCTGCACGATCAGCTCGTCGGGCCGCAGCTCGTGGAAGGTGCCGCGGAAGCGGTACTCCTCGTCGCCCCGCCGGTGCACGTAGCGGTACTCGCCGCCGGTGCGGGCGTCGAAGGTCTCGACCCTCATCTCCAGGTCGCGCGGGCCCAGCCAGCGGGCCAGCAGTTCCGGGTCGGTGTGCGCCCGGTAGACCTTCTCCGGCGGGGCGTCGAACTCGCGGGTGATGCGGACCAGCGGGACCTTCTGGTCGACCTCGATCCGGGTCTCGCGGGTGGGGGCGGTGGTCATGACCGTTCTCCTGTTCCGTGGGTGGGTGGCTGGTCCTCCATGGACCGGAGGACGTCGTCGAGGCGGCGGTAGCGCTGCTCGGCCTCCCGCCGGTAGCGCTCGATCCACTTGGTCATCAGGTCGAACACCTCCGCCTCGAGGTGGACCGGTCGGCGCTGCGCCTCCCGGCTGCGGGTGACCAGGCCGGCCTCCTCCAGCACCTTGAGGTGCTTGGAGACCGCCTGGAGGGTGACGTCGTACGGGGCGGCGAGCTCGTTGACGGTCGCGTCCCCCGTGGCCAGCCGGGCGACCATGTCGCGCCGGAGCGGATCGGCCAGGGCCGAGAAGACCCGGGACAAGGCATCGGCCGCCACGACCGCCTCCTTGGTTCTCAACCATTTGGTTGAGCAAGACGGTAGACCCGTTCGCGCCCGTGGTCAACCGTCCGGTTGAGAAAAACTCCGGAGACTCCGGGACGGCGAGGCGTTAGCGTGCGCCGGGTGAGCGATGCCACCGCCGGGGACGCCACCTCCCGCCCGCCGTCCCCCCTCGACCGCCTGGCCGACCGCTTCGTCGAGGAGTACGCGGCGGCCTCGCCGGTGATCGCCACCTACATCGGGGTCCCGGGGCACGACGACCGCTGGCCCGACCTCACCACCGACGGCCACGAGGAGCTGGCCGACCTCCTGCGCCGCACCCGCGCGGAGGCCGCGGCCACCGAGCCCGTGGACCGCCGGGAGGAGATCGCCCGCGCGGCGATGCTCGAGCGCGTCGGCGCCGAGCTCGAGCGGTACGAGGCCGGCCTGGCGCAGTCGGACCTCAACAGCTCGGCCAGCCCGCTGCAGTACGTGCGGATGGTCTTCGACCTGATGCCCACCGACACCCCCGAGCAGTGGGCCACCATCGGCCGGCGGCTCGCCGCCGTGCCGGCCGCGCTCGACGGCTACGCCGACGGGCTCCTCGCGGCCGCCACCGGCGGCCACGTCTCCGCGGCGCGGCAGGTGCGCCTGGCCGCCGGGCACGCCCGGTCGTGGGCCGGGACGGCCGCGGAGCCCGGCTTCTTCGCCGAACTGGTCGGCGACGCCCCCGACGACGGCGCGCTGCGCGGCGACCTCGAGCGGTCGGCGACCGCCGCCGCGGAGGGGCTGCACGCCTTCGCCGACCGGATCGAGCGCGAGCTGCTCCCCCACGCCCCCGAGCGGGACGCCGCCGGCCGCGACCGCTACGCCGTCGAGAGCCGCTTCCACACCGGCGTCGACCTCGACCTGGACGAGACCTACGCCTGGGGCTGGGAGGAGCTGGCCCGCGTCGTCGCCGAGAAGGAGGCGGTGGCCGAGCGGATCGCCCCTGGCGAGGGGATCGCCGGCGCGATGGCCGCGCTCGACGCCGACCCGGCCCGCCTGGTCCGCGGCCGCGACGCGCTCCAGGCGTGGCTGCAGGAGTCCGCCGACCGCGCCATCGCCGCGCTCGACGGCGTCCACTTCGACATCCCAGAACCGGTCCGCCGGCTCGAGGGCCGGGTGATCGGCGCGACCGGCCTCGGCGTGTACTACAGCGGCCCGACCGAGGACTTCAGCCGCCCGGGCCGCATGTGGTGGTCGCTGCCCGAGGGCGTCGAGGAGATGACGACGTGGCGGGAGACGACGACGGTCCACCACGAGGGCGTCCCCGGCCACCACCTGCAGATCGGGCAGACCGTCTACAACGCCGCGCTGCTCAACCGCTGGCAGCGGCTGCTCTGCGACTGCTCCGCGCACGCCGAGGGCTGGGCGCTCTACGCCGAGCGGCTGATGGACGAGCTCGGCTTCCTCGAGGACCCCGGCGACCGCCTCGGCATGCTCGACGCCCAGGAGCTGCGCGCCGCCCGCGTCGTCCTCGACATCGGCGTGCACCTGGACCTGCCGCTCCCACCCGCCGCCGGCCTCGGCCCGCGCTGGACCTACGAGGTGGCGGCGGCGTTCCTGCGCCGGCACGTCGCCATGGAGGACCGGATGCGCACCGACGAGCTGCACCGCTACCTCGGCTGGCCGGGGCAGGCGCCGGTCTACAAGGTCGGCGAGCGGGTCTTCCTCACCGGCCGCGACGAGGCGAAGGCGCGGCACGGCGACGCGTTCGACCTCAAGGCGTGGCACCGCGCCGTCCTCGACCTCGGCCCGCTCGGCCTCGGCCCGCTGACCGACCAGCTCGCCCGCCTGTAGGGGAATCGGACGCCGTCCGGCCGGGTTCGGCGCAGCATGCGCGCGATCTCCTACAGCCGGTCCGGCGGTCCCGACGTCCTCGAGCTGGTCGAGCGGCCGCTCCCCGAGCCCGGCCCGGGGGAGGTGCGCGTCCGCGTCGCCTTCTCCGGCGTCAACCCGACCGACTGGAAGTCGCGGGCCGGCACGCAACCCGGTCCGGACGGCCAGGTCCCGAACCAGGACGGCTCCGGCACCGTCGAGGCGGTCGGTGAGGGCGTCGACCCCGTGCTGGTCGGCGAGCGGGTGTGGATCTGGGAGGCCGCCTGGCAGCGGCCGTGGGGCACCGCCGCCGAGCACACCGTCGTCCCGGCCCGGCAGGTCGTGCTGCTCGGCCCCGACCCGTCGTTCGAGCTGGGCGCCGCCCTCGGCATCCCCTTCCTCACCGCGCACCGCGCGCTGACCGTCGCCGAGCTGCTGCCCGACCGGCTCGGCCCCGGCTCGCTGACCGGGCACACCGTGCTGGTGCAGGGCGGCGCCGGCGCGGTCGGCAACGCCGCCGTCCAGCTCGCCCGCTGGGCCGACGCCACCGTCATCGCCACGGTCAGCAGCCCGCGCAAGGCGCAGCTGGCCGCCGCTGCCGGGGCCGACCACGTCGTCGACTACCGCCGGCAGGACGTCGTCGCCGAGGTCCGCAAGATCGCGCCCCGCGGCGTCGACGTGGTCGTCGAGGTCAACGCCGCGCAGAACGCCGCCACCGACGCCCAGCTGGTCGCCCCGCACGGCGCCGTCGCCATCTACGCCGCCACCGGCGACGAGTCGCTGACCCTGCCGATCCGCTCGCAGATGACCCCGAACGCCCGCTGGCAGTTCGTACTCGTCTACACCGAGCCCGAGCGGGCCAAGGCGATCGGCGTCGAGGACGTCAACGCCGCGGTGCTCGACGGCGCAGTCCGCGTGGGCGAGGAGGCCGGGCTGCCGCTGCACGTCTTCCCCCTGGAGAGGACCGGCGAGGCCCACAAGGCGGTCGAGGACGGCGCGGTCGGCAAGGTGCTGGTCGACGTCACCGCCTGATGCGCTCCGCGACGACCTCGCGGAGGGCGTCCAGCACGGTGCGGACCGACGCCCGCGCCAGGTTCTCGGGGCGGGCCAGGACGTCGACGTACCGGGCCGGGGCCACATCGGCCAGCGGGCGCAGCACGACGGCCGGGTCCGGGCGGGTCGTGTAGGCGGGCAGCAGCGCGACCGCGGCACCGGCGGCCACCACCGAGGCCGCGACACCGAACTCGTTGATCCGGTGCCGCACGTCCAGCGGGCGGTGCGCGGCGGCCGCGACGGCCTGCAGCGGCGCCTCCAGCGGGAAGCCCTCGTGCACCGACACCCACGGCTCACCGGCGACGTCGGCGGCGGTCAGCGACTCCCGCGCCGCCAGCGGCGAGCCGGCGGGCAGGGCGACGTGCAGCGGCTCGCGCACCAGCGGGACGACGGCGAGGCGCCCGGCGGGCCACGGCGGGCTGGCGTCGTGCCGGTGGGCCAGCACGAGGTCGTGGTCGGCCACCAGCGCGGGGAACGCCGACTGCGCGACGTCCTGGTCGGTGCAGGAGACCACCGGTCCGCCGGCGACGCGCTCGAGCAGCGGCGCGAACCAGGCCAGCGCGGCGCTGTGGAACGCGGCCACGCTCACCGCCGCGGACGGCTCGTCGAGGTACGCGTCGACCGCCCGCCGGGCACGGTCGAGCGCCGCCGACACCTCGACCGCCGCGGCGGCCAGCGCCTCGCCCGCCGGCGTGAGCACCAGCCGCCGCCCGCGCTTCTCGGTCAGCGGCGCCCGCACGCTGCGCTGCAGCGCGGTCAGCTGCTGCGACACCGCCGACGGCGTGACGAACAGCGCCCGCGCCACGGCCGCGACGCTGCCCCGCTCCCCCAGCTCTCGCAAGAGCGCCAGCTGCCGGACATCCATGAAGCGGACGCTAAACCATCGCTTCAGCAGTTGGTGCGTTGTCTAACGCTTCTGCGCTCCGCAGGATCGCCGCGTGCGCTCCTCCCGCGGCTCCGCCGACCTGGTCCTCCTCGCCGTCGCGGGCGTCTGGGGCAGCAGCTATCTCGCGGCGAAGGTCCTCGTCGAGCCGGCCGGGGTGGCGCCGGTGCTCGCCCTGCGCTTCCTCGTGGCCGTCGCCGTCCTGGCCGCGGTGGTCGCCGTCCGCCGGCGGCGGCCCACCCGCGCCGACCTGGTGCTCGGGCTGCTCCTGGGCACGACGCAGGCCGCCGTCCTGGCGCTCGAGACCGCCGGGGTGGCCCGCACCAGCGCGACCAACGCCGGCCTGCTCATCGGGTTGACCGTGCTGGTCACGCCGGTGTTCGAGGGGCTGGTCACGGGCCGGCGGCTGCCCGCGGCCTTCTTCGGCGCCGGCCTGCTCGCCGTCGCCGGGGTGGCGCTGCTCGGCGACGGGTTCCGTGCGCCGTCGGCCGGGGACGCCCTGGTGCTCGCCGCCGCGGTCGTCCGCGCGGCGCACGTGACCGCGCTGGGCCGGCTCACCGCCGGGCGCGACGTCGACACCTGGACCCTGACGCTGGTGCAGAGCGCGGTGTGCGCCGCCGGGTTCGCCGTCGCCGACCCGTCCGGGCTGGCCGCGGCGGCCGCCGGCTTCGGCACTGCGGAGTGGCTGGGCGTCGCCTGGCTGGCGCTCGCCTGCACCGTCTTCGCCTTCGGCGCGCAGCTGTGGGCGGTGCGCCGCACGTCGGCGTCCCGGGCCGGGCTGCTGCTGGGCACGGAGCCCGTGTGGGCGGTGGCCGTCGGGCTCGGGCTCGGCGGCGAGTCGCTCGGCGTCCTCGGCGGTGCGGGCGCCGTCCTGGTCGTCGCCGCGACGGGCTGGGGACGGCGGGTGGAGGCCCGGCACCGGACCGGTCAGCCGGCGGCAGGGGCCTCCGCCGGGTCCATGGACGGCAGGCGGTGGGCGAGCGGTGCCAGCCGCCAGGCCGCGTAGGCCGGCAGCCCCTCGGCGAACGGAACCGGATAGGATCAACGGTCCCACCAGCGGGAACGCCGACGGGCCCGGCTCCTCCGAGGAGGAACCGGGCCCGAAGGGCGGTGCAGGTCAGGCGCGGTTGCGCGCCGCCCGCCGCACCAGGGCGATGGCCACGACCACAGCCGCGACCAGGAGCACGCCGAACCCGATCAGCCCGTACAGCGGCACGTCGTCGGCCACGGTCTCGAGCAGCGCCCCGTCGGCGATCTGCTCCTCGTCCGCGGAGGATGTCAGGGGGCCGGCCGAGGAGGCCGCGGCACCGGAGTTCGCCGGGGCGGAGGCGGGTGCCGGCGGGACCGGCGGGACCTCCTCGCCGTCCGCCGTGGCCGCGGCCTGCGGTGCCGCGGCCGCCGGCGCACCCCCGCCGGTGGTCCCGGACGTCCCGGCCGTGCCGGTGGTCCCGGTGCCGCCGGTCCCGATGACCGGGTTCTGCGGATCGGGGTTCTGCGGGCCCGGGTTCTGCGGATCGGGGTTCTGCGGGCCCGGGTTCTGCGGACCCGGGTTCTGCGGGCCCGGGTTCTGCGAACCCGGGTCCTCGGTGACCGGGGGCTCCTCACCCGGCGGCGGCTGCTCCTCACCCGGCGGCTGCTCGCCCGAGGGCTCCTCGGCCGGCGGCTGCTCCTCCTCGACGGGAGGCTCCTCCTCCGCGGGCGGCTCCTCCTCGGCCGGGGGCTCCTCCACCGGCGGCTCCCCCACCGGCGGCTCTTCCGCGGGGATCGGCGTGCCGACCGTGAGCGGCGCCGCCACCACCCAGGGTTTCGCCGCCTCGGCCGCGTTCGGCGTCTCCACCGTGAACGAGGTCGAGGTCGCCGTGCCGCGGTAGACGTCCGGCACCCACACCGGGGTCAGCCGCCACGAGGAGCCCGGGGCGAACCAGCCGACGGTCCAGCGCAGCACGCCGTCGCCGTCGGCCGTGTCGAAGCGGACGTCCCAGGGGTGGTCCTCCGAGGTGAGGCGGTACGTCGCGTACGGGATGCCGACGCCGGTGTTGACGTCGACGACCGAGGCGCGGATCTCGGGGCGGTACAGGCTCGCGTTCTGCACCGCGACGTCCTTCTGCACGTCCCGCTCGAAGATGAAGAGCCACTTCTCGGTGCAGTTGCAGACGGTGATCCGGCCGACCGGCCCCTGCGCCGGCTGGAGGCCGTCCGGCGCCGCGACCTGGGTGATCACGTAGTCCCGGGAGGCGTTCTTCCCGCTCCCGCCGGGGCTCAGGTACACGGTGTTCCCCTGGGTGGCAGATCCGTGGGCCGTGCGCTTCACCGTGCAGTCGCCGAAGGCGTCGGTGGTGCAGGTGGCCGCGACCGAGCCGGGCGACGAGACCGGCGCGAAGGCGAACCGGGCGCCGGCCACCGACTGCAGCAGCGGGCCGCCGACCGCCTCCAGCGAGAGGTCGAACTGCGCCGCCTTGCCCAGGAAGGGACCGTTGGTCGGCACCCCGTTGTTCTCCGCCAGGGCGGCGGGCGCGAACCCGGCCATGACGAGCAGCAGGCCGAGGGCGAGCGCGGCGACGCGGCCGGCGGCTCTCCGGACCGGTCGCGGACGGGGGACGGGCATCGGGCACTCCAGGCGGTCTCGCGACGACCGTCGTCACGAGCCGGTCGGCAGCCTGTCGCCCCGCGCCCCGCCCGGACCCCGACACGCCCTGCTGACCAGCGGGTTCACCGCGGCCGGTCCCGCCGTCCCCAGTCGTCACACGGGCACCGCAGGGCGTGGTGGACAGTTGCCGAGCGCCGTGTCGACTCGATGGCGACCGCGCGGACCCCGCCGTCCCGCAACCGCAGGTCAGCCGACCCCGAGCGAGCGCGCGATGAGCATCCGCTGCACCTCGCTGGTGCCCTCCCCGATCTCCAGGATCTTGGCGTCGCGGTAGAAGCGGCCGACCGGGAACTCGTTCATGAACCCGTAGCCGCCGTGCACCTGCGTGGCCCAGCGCGCGTTCTCCATCGCCGCCTCGCTGCTGTGCAGCTTGGCGACGGCGGCCTCCCGCTTGAAGGGCTCGCCGCGCAGCATCTTCTCCGCGGCCCGGTAGTAGGCCAGCCGCGAGGTCTCGGTGCGGACCTCCATGTCGGCGATCATGAACTGGATGGCCTGGTTGCGGCCGATGGGCTGCCCGAACGCCTCGCGCTGCCCGGCGTACTTCACCGACTCGTCGACGCAGCCCTGCGCCAGCCCGGTGGCCAGGGCGGCGATGGCGATCCGGCCCTCGTCGAGGATCGAGAGGAACTGCGCGTAGCCGCGGCCGCGCTCGCCGACGAGGTTCTCCTCCGGCACGCGGCAGTCGCTGAACGACAGCTCGCGGGTGTCGGAGGCGTTCCACCCGACCTTCGAGTAGCGCTGGCCGACGGTGAACCCGGGGGTCCCCGAGGGGATGGCGATCGCCGAGATCTCCTTGCCGCCGTCGGGGCGGGCGCCGGTGACGGCGGTGACGGTGACCAGCTCGGTCAGCTCGGTGCCGGAGTTGGTGATGAACGCCTTGGAGCCGTTGACCACCCACTGCCCGTCCTCGAGCCGGGCCGTCGTCCGCGTCGCCCCCGCGTCGGAGCCGCCGCCCGGCTCGGTGAGCCCGAACGCGCCCAGCGCCTCCCCGGCGCACAGCCGCGGCAGCCACCGCTGCTTCTGCTCCTCGGTGGCGAACCGGTAGATCGGCATCGCGCCGAGCGAGACGCCGGCCTCCAGGGTGATCGCGATCGACGAGTCCACCCGCGCCAGCTCCTCGAGCGCCACGCAGAGGGTGAAGTAGTCGCCGCCCGAGCCGCCGTACTCCTCGGGGAAGGGCAGGCCGAACAGGCCCAGCTCCCCCATCTGCCGCACGATCGCGGTCGGGAACTCGTCGCGTTCGTAGAACTCGCCGATCTGCGGGGCGACGACCTCCAGCGCGAACTCGCGCACGGTCTTCCGCAGGGCCTCGGTCTCCTGGTCGAGCCGGTAGTCCAGCACGGTGTCAGTCCTCTCCCCCGGGGGCCCGCGGGGTCACCACGGCCACCTGCTCGTCCAGCCGGACCGGTGCGCCGGCCGTCACGGGGAGCGCGGTGACCGTCCCGTCGACCGGGGCGGTCAGCACGTGCTCCATCTTCATCGCCTCGACGACGAGCAGCGGGGTCCCCGCGGTCACCTCGTCGCCGACGGACACCTGCACCACGGTCACCGTGCCGGGCATGGGCGCGGTCACCACGCCGCCCCCGGCGGCGCCCTCGGCCGCCGAGCGCAGCCGCTCGTGCTCGCGCAGCGCCGTCACCCGCCCGTCGGCGGCCAGCCAGAGGGTGCCGCCGGCGTGCACGACGGCGAACCGGTGCGCCACGCCGTCGAGGATCACGGTCATCCGGTCGCCGTCCCGGGACGCCGACGCGGCCAGCGGCACGCCGTCGCCCACCCGGACCTGCGCGTCGGCCGCACGGCCGCGCACCCGCACCGTCACCGGCTCCCCGCCGGCGGCCTGCAGCCGCCGGACGGTCCAGGCCGGCTCGCCCAGCCGCCAGCCGTCGGGCACGTCCCAGGGGTCGACGACCGCGCCTACCGGCTCGGCCTCGAGCAGCTCGAACAGCGCCGCGGCCGCGAACACCGCCGCCGACGGCGGCGGGCTCACCGCGAGGGCCTCGCCGCGCCGGTCGATCAGCCCGGTGTCGAGCCGCCCGGCGACGACGTCGGGATCGGTGAGCAGCGCCCGCAGGAACGGGGTGTTGGTCGTGACGCCGAGGACGGCGGTGTGCCCGAGCGCGCCGACCAGCCGCGCGCGGGCGGTGTCGCGGTCGCGGCCCCACGCGATCACCTTGGCCAGCATCGGGTCGTAGTCGGTGCCGACGACGCTGCCGACGGCGAGCGAGCTGTCCACGCGGACGCCCGGCCCCTCGGGCTCGGCCAGCCCGAGCACGGTGCCGGCCTGCGGCAGGAACCCGCGCGCCGGGTCCTCGGCGTAGATCCGCGCCTCGATGGCGTGCCCGTCGAGGACGACGTCGCCCTGGGCGATCGGCAGGCGCTCGCCGGCCGCGACGCGCAGCTGCAGCTCGACCAGGTCGACGCCGGTGACCAGCTCGGTGACCGGGTGCTCGACCTGCAGCCGGGTGTTCATCTCGAGGAAGAAGAAGTCCATGCCCTCTTCCCGCCCAGCCCGGTCGGCGTCGACGATGAACTCGACCGTGCCCGCGCCCGTGTACCCCACCGCCCGGGCCGCCTCGACCGCGGCGGTGCCCATGCGGGCGCGCATGGTCGGGTCGAGCAGCGGCGACGGCGCCTCCTCGATCACCTTCTGGTGCCGCCGCTGCAGGCTGCACTCGCGCTCGCCGAGGTGGACCACCGTGCCGTGGGTGTCGCCGAGGACCTGCACCTCGATGTGCCGGGAGTTGCCGACGTAGCGCTCCACGAGCAGCGTGTCGTCGCCGAAGGAGCTGCGCGCCTCGCGGCGGGCGGCCGCGATGGCGTCGGGCAGCTCGGCCGCGGACCGCACGACCCGCATGCCCTTGCCGCCACCCCCCGCCGACGGCTTGAGCAGCACGGGGAACCCGGCCTCGACCGCGGCGGCGGCCACCTCGTCGTCGTCCATGCCGGGCTCGGTGCGGCCGGGGACGACCGGGACGCCGGCGGCGCTCACGGTCTGCTTGGCGCGGATCTTGTCGCCCATCGCCTCGATCGCGGCGACCGGCGGGCCGATGAAGACCACGCCCGCCTTCTCGCAGGCGCGGGCGAACTCGACGTTCTCCGACAGGAAGCCGTAGCCGGGGTGGACCGCCTGGGCGCCGCTGCGGGCCACGGCGTCGAGGACCCGGTCGATCGACAGGTAGCTCTGCGCGGCCGGCGCCGGCCCGATCGGGACGGCGACGTCGGCCAGGCGGGTGTGCAGCGCGCCGGCGTCGGCCTCGCTGTACACGGCGACCGAGCGGATGCCCATGGTGCGCAGGGTGCGGATCACGCGGACGGCGATCTCGCCCCGGTTGGCGACGAGGACGGTGTCGAACATCGGGCTCACATCCGGAAGACGCCGTAGCCGAGCTCGCCCAGCGGCGCGTTGGCGCACGCCGACAGGGCGAGACCGAGCACGGTGCGGGTCTGCGCGGGGTCGATGACGCCGTCGTCCCACAGGCGGGCGGTGGCGTAGTAGGGGTGGCCCTGGTGCTCGTACTGCTCGCGGATGGGCGCCTTGAACGCCTCCTCGTCCTCGGCCGGCCACTCCTCGCCGCGGGCCTCGAGCCCGTCGCGGCGCACGGTCGCCAGCACCGACGCCGCCTGCTCGCCGCCCATCACCGAGATGCGGGCGTTGGGCCAGGTGAAGAGGAACCGGGGCGAGTACGCCCGGCCGCACATCGAGTAGTTGCCGGCGCCGAACGAGCCGCCGATGACGACGGTCAGCTTGGGTACCCGGGCGCAGGCGACGGCGGTGACCATCTTGGCGCCGTGCTTGGCGATGCCGCCGGCCTCGTAGTCGCGGCCGACCATGAAGCCGGAGATGTTCTGCAGGAACAGCAGCGGGATGCTGCGCCGGTCGCACAGCTCGATGAAGTGCGCGCCCTTGAGCGCCGACTCGCCGAACAGCACGCCGTTGTTGGCGACGATCCCGACCGGGTGGCCGTGCAGCCGCGCGAACCCGGTGACCAGGGTGGCCCCGTACAGCGGCTTGAACTCGGCGAACCGGCTGCCGTCGACCAGCCGGGCGATCACCTCGCGGACGTCGTAGGGCGTGCGCGGGTCGGGCGGGACGACGTCGTAGACCGACTCGGGGTCGAAGAGGGGTTCCTCGACCGGCTCGACGTCCCACGGACGCGGCCGGCGCGGGCCGAGCGTGCCGACGATCTGCCGGACCAGCTGCAGCGCGTGCGCGTCGTCCTCGGCCAGGTGGTCGGTCACCCCGCTGACCCGGCTGTGCAGGTCGCCGCCGCCGAGCTCCTCGGCGGTGACCACCTCGCCGGTCGCCGCCTTCACCAGCGGCGGCCCGCCGAGGAAGATCGTGCCCTGCTCGCGGACGATGACCGCCTCGTCGCTCATCGCCGGCACGTAGGCCCCGCCGGCGGTGCAGGACCCCAGGACGGCGGCGATCTGCGGGATGCCGGCCTCGGACATCGTGGCCTGGTTGTAGAAGATCCGGCCGAAGTGCTCGCGGTCGGGGAAGACCTCGTCCTGCATCGGCAGGAACGCCCCGCCGGAGTCGACGAGGTAGACGCAGGGCAGCCGGTTGTGCAGCGCCACCTCCTGCGCCCGCAGGTGCTTCTTCACCGTCATCGGGTAGTAGGTGCCGCCCTTGACCGTCGCGTCGTTGGCGACGACGACGCACTCGCGCCCGGAGACCCGGCCGATGCCGGTGATGATCCCGGCCGCGGGCGCCTCGCCGCCGTAGAGCCCGTGCGCGGCCAGCGGGGAGAGCTCGAGGAAGCGGCTGCCGGGGTCGAGCAGCGCGTCGACCCGCTCGCGGGGCAGCAGCTTGCCGCGCTCGACGTGCCGCTGCCGCGCCCGCTCGCCGCCGCCCTGGGCGACGACCTGCAGCTGGCCGGCGAGGTCGGCGACCAGCGCGCGGTGGGCCGCGGCGTTGCGCGCGGCCGCCTCGGCGTCGGCGGGGACCGCTCGGGGAAGCACCGGTGCATCCACGCCGCAGAGGTTAACCGTCGTTCACACCGGGGTCCAGTGCAGCGGCGCCGCGTGTTAACGGCGGTTCACGGTGGGCTAGCATGCCGCCATGGCCGAGAGGGTCGTGGACGCCGCCCTGCACGCGGACGCGGACAACCCGTCCCGCCGCGAGCAGATCCTGCGCGCGGCGGCGCGGCTCTTCGCCGAGCGCGGCTCGCGCTCGGTCGGCGTGGACGACATCGGGGCCGCCGTCGGGGTCACCGGACCGGCGATCTACCGGCACTTCGCCGGAAAGGACGCGATGCTCGCCGAGATGCTGCTGCGCATCAGCGAGCGGCTGCTGGCCGGCGGCACCGAGGTGGTGGCCGCCGCGGGCGGCGACCCGGCGGAGCAGCTGCGGGCGCTCATCGACTTCCAGGTCGACTTCGCGCTGGACAACCCCGCGCTCATCACCGTGCAGGACCGCGACCTCGGCTCGCTGCCGGCCGCCGACGCCGCCGCGGTGCGCCGGCTGCAGCGCCGCTACGTCGAGGTGTGGGTGACCGTGCTGGCCCGGCTGCACCCGGCCGCCGACGCCGCGACCTGCCGGGCGCGGGCGCACGCGGTGTTCGGCCTGATCAACTCGACGCCGCACAGCGCCGGCCGGCTGGACCGCCCGGCGATGGCCGCGCTGCTGGCCGGCATGGCCCGGGCGGCCGCGACGTCCTAGGGCTCAGGCGGTCGGCGGGTCGGGCAGCTCGAGGACCAGGCCGCTGCTGGCCGCCGCGTCGAGGCCACCGGCGTCGACGGCGGCCTCGGGGACCGCCCACGCCGTCTCGACGATGGTGACCACCGCGCCGCTCACCGCGCTGGCGTACTCGGCGTCGGCGAGCTCGGCCGGGGCGCCGTCGTAGGTGACCCCGTCGCGCAGCAGGTCGCTGACGTTGCCGGTGCCGGTGGTGTCGGCGAGCGCGCGCAGCTCGCGGGCCGCCGCGCTGTCGGGCATCCGCACGTGCGACACGGCGACGACGATCGGCCGTCCCTCGAGCGAGGCCGAGTAGAGCCCGCGGGACAGGCCCACGCAGTCGGTGGTGGCGAACGAGTCGCCGACGTCGCCGTAGCCGTGCCCGAGGCAGGTGTCGGTCACCTGGACGGCCTCGAGCGTGAACGTCACGCCGCCGACCTGCTGCGTGGCGCCCGGCTCCGGGCCGGCCGGGGAGGTCTGGGCCGCGGGGGTGGAGGAGCCGGCGGCGGTCGGGCCGCCGCCGGGGTCGTCGTCCCCGCCGCCGAGCAGCAGCACCCCGCCGAGGACCAGCAGCGCGACCACGAGGACGGCGGCGCCGATCAGCAGCGCGGTGCGCCGGGAGCGGGCGGCCGCGGCGGAGGACGGCGGCACCGGGGGCGGCGGGGCCTGGACCGGAGCGGTGTGGACGGCGGTCCGCGGCGGCACGGCCGCGGGCGCCTGCGGCCGAGCCGGCACCTGCTGCACCGCGGTCGGCGGCGGGACGGGCGGCAGGGCGGGGGCCGGCGGCGGGGGCTCGTCCGGCTCGGCGCCGGCGAACAGGCCGCCGATGCCGCCGGTCTCGTCGACCGGGGGCTCCGGCCGGGCGCCGACGGCGATGGTGTCGCGGGCGGGCACGCCGGCGAAGGGGTCGGCGGCCGGCGCCGGCCGCGGCACGACGGGCGGCGGGGCCGGCTGGACCGGCGGGGCTGCCACCGGCGCCGCGGCGGCGCGGGCGGCGGCCTGCGCGGCGACCGCGGCGGCCACCGGGGACGGCGGCGCCTCGGCGATCTCGGCCGGGTGCACCGGCGGCGGCGCGGTCGACCCCGCGGTCATGGCGGCCGGGGCGAGCAGCTCCGGCCGGCGCAGCACGTAGGGCGAGTACGGGAAACCCTCGCCGTTGAGCTCCTCGACCGTGGGCCCGCGGCCCTCGAGGCCGAGCGCCTCCAGGGCGGCGCGGACGTCGGCGGTGGTCCACAGCCGCGGGTTGTCGACGCCGGAGTACCGGCTGGCCCGGGCGATGCCGAGCAGCAGCGAGCGCGGCTCCAGCAGCGCGACCTGGTCACCCTCCCCCAGGTCGCCGTCCTCGGGCACGAGGCCGCCGAGCTCGCCGACCAGCACGGTGAACCGGGCGATCCGCCCGGGCTCCAGGCCGGCCCGGCGCAGCCGCATGGCCGCCTCCATGCCGGCCCGCATGAGGCCGTCGAGCGGCGTCGAGCCGCCGCCGCCGAGGTGCAGGACGTCGCCGGGGCCGGCGCCCGGGCCGATCGTCCAGGCGCCGTCGGGGCGGGCGGTCACCACGCCGCTCTGCTTGGGCACCTCGGCGATCCGCACGACGGCCAGGCCCTCGGGCACCAGCAGGACGGCGTCGGAGAGCCGGCGGCCGAGCGCGCCGTCGCTGAACGGCAGGGACGCCACGACCGCGGCCCGCACCGCGCCGCCGGTGTCCCAGCGGGCCAGTTCGGCGAAGAGCGCACGCTCCCCCGCCGTCTGCAACGGCGTCGGGGTGAGGGGCAGCACGTCGTCCTCCGGCGGGTCGGTTCGGGGGTCGGGCGGGCGCGCGCCGGCGCCGGTCCGCTGCGCCCGGGTCGTCGGGGTGCACCCCTCGCCGGGCGAGCTGTGGCCCCTCGACGTTACGTCATGTGACGGGGCGGTCCCTCTGCTACACGCCGGTCGCGCCGCCGGTACCGACGGCGACCGGGGTGTCCTGCGCCTCGCGGTACGGCTCCACGGTCTGCTTCCACCGGGCGTACCAGGCGCTGCGGGCGATCAGGTCCACGGCGGTCCACAGCACGCCGAAGCCGACCGCGACCCAGGTCAGCGACCACCAGTTCCACGGCGGCAGGAGGTCCAGCGCCGACTGGCCGGCGCCCGCCCCGTAGACCGCCGCGGTGACCAGCGGCCCGGCCACCCAGCCCGGCAGGCGGTAGGTGACGGCGAGGTCGATCGCGACCGCGCCGACGAGCAGCACGAAGGGGACGACCGACGGCGGGAAGTCGCCGCCGACGAGGGCCAGCCAGGCGATGCACCGGTAGGCCAGGTAGCCGCCGGCGACGATCGTCGCCGTCCACCGGAGGCCGACCACCTTGCGGGCGATCAGCAGGGACAGCAGCCCGGCCAGGACCAGCCAGGTGGGGTGCACCCAGGCGGGCACCGGCAGCATGAACTCGGCGGGGCTGTCGCCCTGCGAGGCGGCGAAGTCCAGCAGCTGCGGCTCGGCGGTGGTCCGGCCCGCGGCGTAGTCGCGCAGCGAGAGGACGCCGTACTCCTGGTGCTGGTTGGGGAACAGCACGTTCTCCACGAAGAACAGCCAGAGCCCCAGCGAGATCAGGTCCTTGGTGCGCCCCGGCTCGGCGTAGAGCCACCAGCCGCGGATCGCGCCGGCCAGCATCACGGCGGTGCCGAGGTAGAGGACGGCGTGCGTGGGGCTCCAGCTGGTGATGTCCAGGCCGTAGAGCCGGTGGTTGACGATGTCGAGCGGGATCGCGAAGAGGAACAGCGCGATGCCCCACTGCATGAGCCGCAGCGCCCGCCGGTCGACGGCGTAGCCGCTGTAGCTGTGGGCGACGACGAGCCCGATGACGACCGCGGTGCCCACCGAGTTGAGGAGGTGCGGCGGGGCGAGGTCGTCGCGCAGCCACTTGAAGTGCCAGGAGACGTCCCACGACGAGCCGAGCATCTTGAGCAGGAAGGCGAACAGCCACCCGGTGTACATCCACCGCAGCTCGGTCTGGCTCACCGGCCGGCCGGGGCGCCCGGGGGTCATGTAGGCCAGCCACAGCCACTTGAACGACGCGAACGGGTGGGCCAGTGCCCTGCCCAGGGACCCCGGGGCCGGCGGCACCGCACGCGCGGTCGCGGCAGGGGTGGATGGTGCGGACACGCAGAACTCCCCGTGAGCTCGTGGACTCGGTGGACCGACCCTAGCGTCGCGGCGCCCGGATTCCGACACTCTCGAGTGGCGCAGTGGCAGGTGGTGCGCTAGAGGCGGGCGAGCGGTTCCGGCGGTGCGTAGTCTCGCTCCACGTGGCTGACAGCGCGGGACACCTGGTCTGGATCGACTGCGAGATGACCGGGCTGGACCTCGGCAAGGACAAGCTGATCGAGGTCGCCGTCCTGGTCACCGACTCCGAGCTCAACCCCCTCGACCCCGGTCTCGACCTGGTCATCAGCGCCCCCGACGACGTCCTCGACGGGATGACCGAGGTCGTCGCCGAGATGCACGCGAAGTCGGGGCTCACCGACGCCGTCCGCGCCTCGACCCTCCCCCTCGCCGAGGCCGAGCAGCATCTGCTCGCCTACATCAAGCGGTTCGTGCCCGAGCGGCGCAGCGCGCCGCTGTGCGGCAACTCGATCGGCACCGACCGCGGCTTCCTCGCCCGAGACATGCCCGAGCTCGACGACCACCTGCACTACCGGATGGTCGACGTCTCCTCGCTCAAGGAGCTCGCCCGCCGCTGGTTCCCGCGGGTGTACTTCGCCCAGCCGCCCAAGGGCCTGGCCCACCGGGCGCTGGCCGACATCATCGAGTCGGTCCGCGAGCTGGCCTACTACCGCCGGACGCTGTTCGTGCCGCTGCCGGGGCCCACCACCGACCAGGCGCAGGGCGCGGCGGCGGAGGTGGTCGGTTCCTACGCCGGCCTGCTGGCCGCCGGCGAGGCCCGGGAGGCCGCGTCGGAGGGCTGAGTGCCTCCGGTATCCTTGCCCCTGGATCCCCGTCAGGCCCCGGCCGCGCGAGGACGTGGTGGGTGTAGCTCAGTTGGTAGAGCACCAGGTTGTGGTCCTGGGTGTCGCGGGTTCAAGTCCCGTCACTCACCCCACGCGGTGGAGGCCCTGGTCAGTTCGCTGACCAGGGCCTTCATCCGTTCCGGCGCCGTCCGCGACGGCAATCGGGACGCCGCTGCCCCCTTCCCTGGGGGCAGGTCTCCCGGTCCAGCTCGCCGGTGAGCGCGATCCGCCCGGCCGGGATGTCGAGAGCCACCAGCAGTCCGGTCACCGACGGCGTAGGCCGGGTGGGCAGGGCTTCCGGTGGGGCGGTGAGGATCATCGTCGGCGGCACGGCCCGTCCTCGACTCGAACGCGCGCCGCGACCATCGCCCAGGCACCCAGCGACCATCGCCGAGGCATCCCAGTCCGCAGCGTCACGCACGGAGCGGGCCGGGCCTTCGACCCATCCTCACGGTAGCCCTCTGGCCGGGGCGGCGCCCGCGGCCGCTCAGGTCGGCCGCATCGCGCGGGGCACCGGCGGGCACGGCCCACGCTGCGCCGGTATGCGATGCCCGACCGAGGTGGCCGGTCCCCGCGCCGCCTCCACCGGCGGTGCTCCGGCGCCGGTGAGCCGGTGCGGCCGGCGAGCCGCCGATGCGCCGAGTCGCCGGGTCGATGCGGTGGGCTCGACGGCGCTCTCCGCATCGGCACCGGCGGCCGTACGCTGCGGTGGCGCGCGAGCTCCGCGCGGACATCCCGCCTCGCGGGGAGGGCACCGTGGCCGAACCGCCGACGCAGGTGGACTCCGCCGTCATCGCCGCCGCGCTGGGACGGCTCCGGGGCGCTCCGCCGGCACGGGAGGAGCAGCTGTCGGAGGCGCTGGGCGAGCTCGAGGTCGCCTACGAGGAGCTGCGGGTCGCCGAGGAGGAGCTGCGCACCCAGCAGGAAACGATCGCAGAGCTCCTGGCCACCGACCAGCGGCGCCGGGAACACCAACTGGCCGACACGCTGCCGGTAGCACTGCTGCAGACCGACGCCGATGGGCGGATCCTGCACGGCAACCCCGCCGCGGCGCAGCTGCTCGGCCTGCCCGCGGCCCGGCTGGCCCGACGGGTGCTGCTCGCCTCGGTCGAGCTGGCCGACCGCGGCCCGCTGCGCCGGGCGCTGTCGGTGCTGGCCACCGGCGAGCGCGGCGAGGTCCAGGTCGACGTCACCTTCCACGGCCGCGACGGGCGGGCCCGGCCGGTTCGGCTGTTCGGCTGGCCGGAGGGCACCTCGCCGGGGTCGGCGGTGCTGCGCTGGCTGGGCATCGAGGCGCCTGCCACCGGCAGCCCGGCCGCGCTGTCCCCGGCCGGTGAGGCGGCGGCCACCGAGCCGGTGGCCGCGGAGCCGGCGGCCGGCGAAGCCGGCGGCGCGGGGATGGCGATGGCCCAGGCGTTCGCCGAGCTGGTCCTGCTGCCGCTGGACGCCGGGGACGAGCAGCGGCTGCTGCACCGGATCGTCACCGTCGTCCGCGGCGCGGTACCCGGCGCCACCGCGCTGAGCATCAACGTCGGCCCGCCGATGGAACCGCAACTGCTGGCCAGCGACGACACCGTCGCCCAAGTCTTCGACGGCCACCAGATGGTCGCCGGGGAGGGCCCCTGCCAGGACGCCTACGAGCAGCGGGCCGTCGTCGTCACCACCGACGTCACCACCGACGACCGCTGGCCGCGGCTGCGCGGCCAGCTCACCGACGCCGGCGTGCGCAGCGTGCTGGCCGTGCCGGCCCAGCTGCCCGACCAGCGGTGGATGGTCCTCAACGTCTACAGCGACCGCCCGGGCGTGTTCACCGGCGGCAGCGTCCGGCTGGGTGAGATGGTCGCCGCGGCGGTCGCCGCGATCCTGCGGGAGGTCGCCGAGCGGGCCGCTCTTTCACAGCTGGCGGCCAACCTGGAACGGGCGCTGACCTCCCGGGCGGTCATCGACCAGGCCAAAGGGGTGCTGATCGCCCGCACCGGCGGCTCGGCCGACGACGCGTTCGACCGGCTGTCCCGGCTCAGCCAGGCGCTCAACGTCAAGCTCCGCGACCTGGCCCCGATGGTGGTCGCCGGCCACCCGGACGTGCTGACCATCCTCGACCGCATCTGACTGGGCCGCAGGCCGCCTCCGTCTTCCCCACCTCGCCGAGTCCCCGGCACTGAGCGCTGTGGCGCGGCCTCGCCCGAGTCGGCGGCCTCGTCCGACGTCGGCGGCGTGCTTCGTTTCCGGGCGAGTCCGCGCGGTGTGCCGTTCGCCTCAAGGGATAGCCGGCCGGTGGTCGGCCGCGCACGCTCACCCCATGACGGCGGCACCCCAGCGGTCCCCGCTCAGCTGTCGGCGGACTGCGGCCGGGCGCCAGTCCGTCGAGGCGATCCGGGCGGCCGCCGCGACCGCCGCGCTGGTGGCACTGACCTACGAACACGTCGCGTTCACCGCGGAGCACGCCGCCGGCACCGCCGATGCACCCCAGCGGTACCGCGACCGGGCGGCGTGGGTGCGCCGGCTCGCGGCTGAGGAACGCCGGGAGGCGCTGCACACGTGGGCGCGGGCAGCTGCGCTGGAGGCCGCCGTCGACTGACCCCCGGGGTCGCCGGGACGCGAACCGACACCCCCACGGTGCGCAGCGAGCACCCCCATCCGTGGCCCGTGCCGGCGGCCGGCCGTTGAGTGGCAGCCGGTGCCGAGCGCGGCCGGCGTGCGAGCGCGGCCGGTGCTCCAACCAGTGGGCGTCGCCCAGGGCAGGTGCGCCCGGCTGCGCTCGGCACCGTCGAGGGACGGGGCCGGAGAAACCGGGTGGGTGCGATGAGCGAGTGCCGGATGCCGGGCGAGCGTCCCGGCTGGCCGTCAGCCGTCCGGCCGGCCGCCCGCCACGCCGAGGCCGAGCGGGCCCACCGGCGTGCGCGCGAACTCGCTGCCGAGGCCGGCGCCTGCCAGCAGCGGGCAGAGGTGTTGCGCCGGGGCGTGGAGGCCCGCCGGCTGCGGGCGGCCGGCGGCCACCGCTCAGGTGCGCAGGGTGGAGCTGGGGGTCACCCCGTAGGCAGCGCGGTAGTGCGCGGTGAACCGGCTGGGCGTGAACCCCCAGCGGGCGGCGACGGCAGTGACGGTCACTCCGTCCCCGGGGGTGGCGTCGCGTAGCTGACGGTGCGCCTGGGCCAGCCGCACCTGGCGCAGGTAGGCGGTCGGGGTGGTGTCCAGGTGCCGGCGGAAGGCCAGCTGCACCGCCCGCGGGGTGACGTAGGCGGCGCGGGCGATGTCGGCGACGCTGATGTCGAGGTCGGGGTGCGAGTCGATGAACTCGGTCGCGCGCCGCAGCGTGCCGGGGTGGGCGTCGAGGCTGTCGGCGGCCGCCGGCTCGGCGACGGCGGTGTTCGGGAAGATCGTCAGGGCGGTGGCCGCGAGGAGCCGCGCGGCCGGCCCGAGCAGCAGCGGCGACGCGGCGGTCTCGGGCTCGGCGAGCAGGTCGTCGACGAACCGGGTGGTCCGGCGCCACCGTCCGTCGCCGCCGTCGACGGGCCGCAGGGACAGCAGCTCCCACGACGAGCCGTCCTGCGCGGGGTCAATGCCGGCCACCTCGGTGAGCAGGGAGGCCGGCAGGCCGACCGTGTGCAGGTGCAGGGCGTGGGATCGGGCCACCAGGTCCTTCATGTGGGGGTGGTTGCCGATGCCGACGTCTCCGGGCCGGAAGCCGTGGCCGGCCTTGCCGCTGTCGTAGACCATGCTCCCGTCGAGGACGGTGTTGATCATGACGTCGTCCTGGCCCGTGGCCTCGAAGACGAGATCGGACGCCAGCCGGAAGTTGACGAGGGTGAGCGCTCCGGCCTGTACCTGGTCGAGGGCCACCAGCGGGCCGGTGTCAGGAAAGCCGCCCAGCCGCAGCCGTGCCCCGTAGGCGCGGTCGAGGAAGTCGCTGGCCTCCATCCGGTCGGCCGTGGCGAACCGGAAGCGCCGCGGTGGGATGGGGGTCCCGGTGGCCATGACGCGTTCCTCCGATGGGCTCATGCCCCGGCGCTCAGGTGCGCAGGGTGTGGCTGGGCAGGACACCGTAGGCGGCGCGGTAGGCGACGGTGAACCGGTCGGGCCTGGCGAACCCCCAGCGCCGGGCGATCGCCGCGACGGTGTCGCCGGTGGTGGGGTCGGCGGCCTGCAGCTCCCGGTGCGCGCACTCCAGCCGCACCCGCCGCAGGTACGCCGTCGGGCTCAGCCCGAGGTGGCGGGCGAAGGCCAGCTGCAGCGCGCGCGGACCGACTCCGGCGGCGCGGGCGATGTCGGTGACGGTGATCGGCAGCGAGGCGTGCCCGTCGACGAACGCCACCGCCCGGCGCAGCACCGCCGGCGCCACCGCACCGGGGCCGGGGAGGTGGTCCGAGGTCATGGAGGTGTTCGGGAACGTCGCCAGCGCGGTCGCGGCCATCAGTTCGGCCAGCTGCGCGGCGACCAGCGGATGGGTCACGCCGGAGGTGGGGTCGGTGACCTGCTGGTGGACGAAGCGCATGAGCCCGAGCCAGGTGCGGCGCATCGGCTCGGACACCGGGCTCGTCCCGTCGAACCGCAGACCGGCCGCGGGTACGCCCAGCTGTTCCTCGGCTACCCGCTCCACCACCGCCAGCGGCAGCCGCACGGTGCTCATGTCCACGTCGTCCCAGTCGTTGGCGAACGGCACGCCGGTCGGGCACCGGAACAGCACACCGGGCCGCATGGCGACCTGCTCCCGGCCGACGAGGTACCGGCTCGCCCCGGCCACCGGACTCGCCACCATGAAGACGTCCAGCGGGGGCACCGCGCAGCGCAGGGCCGCCGAGAAGCGCAGACGGTCAGCGCCCAGGTCCCCGGCCGCTGCGAAGCGGATCTGGCACGAGAACGACCGGTCGACCCCGGAGAACCCGAGCGGGCGCTCCAGCCGGTACAGCTCGGTCAGCACGGCCTGGGCCACGTCCGGCTCGCGGGTGGACAACTCGAAGGTGTCGACGGGCACGATTCGGCTCCTGCGGTTCCCGCTCGTGGGCCGTGGCTGACCCGCCGGCGGCAGCACCGGCTCCGCCGACGCTAGCCCGCAACCCGTCAGGAGCGAAGGCCTCGCCGGGTGGAGCCCCTGTCCGCGCAGACCGATGCTGGCCCACCTGTCGAGTACGTCGTCGGTGAGCGGCTGCGCCGCGTCCGGCGCCGCGGAGTGCGCGTCGGCGGCCGCAGCCCGCTTCGCCTGACGCTCCGTCATGAGCTCCGGCAGCATCTGGCCGATCGCCAGGATGTCGTCCCAGGTGAACCACACCCCGCGCTGCTGGACGCCGTCGGGGTCGCCGCTGCGCTGGTGCGGGATGCACCGGGCGGTGACCCACCTCTTCGGCCAGGTCTCCTTGATGTTCAGGATCTGCGACACCTCGGCCCGGTCGTAGCGGCGGAGGGTGGCGAGTTGCTCGTCGATCACCCGCGGACCTGTCCGGCGGCCCGCACCGGGGGCAATCACCGGCGGGTGCTCACCTGCCCCGGTGGCACCGGGACGGGCCGGCTCGGGCTCCCCTGCCGTCGCTGCAGGCACTCGGGCGCTGGGGGGCGGATCGGGGGGCAACTGACCGCTCCGGACCGGTCGAGACCGCTCAGGACCGCTCCACGACGTCCGAGGAAACGCATAGCCTGCGCATTCGTCGGGCCACCAGGCCCGGGACCGGCCTCACTCGCGGGTTCGACTCCCGTCACTCACCGCATGCCGGCGGGGGTCAGGTGGCGGGGGCGACGCCGCGCCCGCCGGCGGCGTGGGCGCGACGCCCGACGAGGAGGACGCCGACGGCCAGGACCGAGACCACCGGCGCCCACCGCAGCGCGGCGGGCAGGCCGAGCCGGTCGGCGAGGGCGCCGGTGACCACCGGGCCGGCGGCCAGACCGAGCAGGTTGTTCGCCATCGCGAGCACGCCGAGAGCGCTGGCGCGCACCGACGCGGGGGCCATCTGCGCCACCAGGGCACCGGCCGGTCCGACGGTGCCGGCGGTGAATAACGCCCCCGCGCCGATCAGGACCAGCTGCGCCGGCCCGGCAGGCAGGGAGAAGCCCGCGCCGAGGAGGACCAGCGACGTCGCGGCGTAGCAGATGGCGCTCGTCCAGCGGCGCGCGGACCGGGTGCGACCGAGCCGGTCGGTGAGCAGTCCGCAGGCGATCATGCCGACGCCCATGAGCAGCAGCAGGGCGGCGGCGAGCCCGGCGGCGGTGCCGGCCGGCAGCGCGTAGGCCCGCTGGAGGTAGCTCGGCAACCACGCGACCAGGGATCCGGCGAGGAACAGCTGCAGCCCGCTGCCCAGGTAGACCCAGAGCACGGCCGGAGGGGACAGCACCGCGGACAGCGGCGCCCGCGCGCGCCCGCCCGCCGGGCCGTCGGCCGGATCGGGCTGGGCGTGGCGGGCGAGCCGGTCGTCGGTGACCAGCACCTTGAAGGCGATGAGCAGCACGAGGCCGATCGCGGCCATCGCCGCGACGGCCGGGCGCCAGCCGAAGCGCGCGGCCAGCACCCCGCCGAGGAAGATCCCGAGGACGGCGCCGAACGAGCCGCCGGCGGTGAACGCCCCCGCCAGGACGGCGCGCCGGTGGGAGGGGAAGACCGCCAGCACCATGGCCAGGCCGACGCTGCCGTAGGCGGCCTCGCCGACGCCGACGAGCACGCGGGCGCCGAGCAGCTGCCCGTACCCGGCGGCCAGTGCGGACCCCAGCGTGGCCAGGCTCCACAGCCCGGCCATGAGCAGGACGGCGCGGCGGTGGCCGCGGCGGTCGGCCAGCACCGACAGCGGGACGGTGAGCAGCGCGACGGTGAGCGCGACCACGCTGCTGAGCGCGCCGAGCTCGGTGTCGTTCAGCGCCCACTCGGCCTTGAGGAGCGGGAAGACCGCCACGAAGACCTGCCGGCACATGAAGTCCGACAGCAGCAGGGCGAACGCCAGCGCGAAGACCGCCCACGGGAACGCCGACCGGCCCGCCCCGGTTGCCGGCGGGTCGGCGGCGTCAGCCACGATCCCCGACCTCGTCCCGCAGCGACGGGCGGGGCAGCGGTCCCGGATGCGTGCGCTGGCGCCACTCGGTGGCGGTGGTGCCGAACTGCCCGCGGAACCAGACGGAGAACGCGCTGGGGGTGGCGAAGCCGAGCAGGTGCGCGATCCGGGCCAGCGAGTAGGTGTCGTTCGCCAGGTACCGCTCGGCCCACCGGGCGCGGGTGGCCTGCACGATCGTCGAGAATGTCTCGCCGTCCTCGGCCAGGTGCCGTCGCAGCGTGCGCGGTGGGACGTTGAGCGAGCGGCTGACGTGCACCAGCGAGCAGCGGCCGGTGGGCAGCAGGACCTCCACGATCGAGCGGACCTGCTCGGACGGGCCGGCCGGCCGGGGGGCGGGCACGGTCTCGAGCAGCCGGCGGGCGTAGGCCCGCATGTTCGGGTCGGCGGTCACCGTGGGCAGGTCCAGGTCGCGCGCCGGGAAGACCACGCCGGTGAACGGCTGGTCGAACCGCAGGCCCGGGCCGAACACCTGGTGGTAGCGGCCGGGATCGGCCGGCGGGCCGTGGGCGAACACCACCGACAGCGGCTGCCAGTCGGCCCGCGCAAGGCCGCGGATGACGTTGACCACGACGGCGGTGGTGCCGTCGAGGAACTGCCGGACGGGGACCGGCGCGCCGAAGTCCAGCCAGACCTGCACCGTGGCCAGCCCGTCGGCCTCGACGAGCCGCAGGTCCATGACGCCGGTGTAGGCGCGCTCGTAGCGGATCAGCAGGTCCAGCGCGCTGCGCAGGTCGAGCTCCTCCCGCACCACCACGCTGAGCGGTCCGAGCGCCGAGAGCCGCCGGTAGCCCACCATCCGGAGGGCGAAGTCCTCGCGGCCGGACTCCGCCGCCGAGCGCTCCAGCAGCCGGGCCACCGGGACCGCGGGGATCCACCGGTCCTGGTCGGCCAGCGCGTCGAGGTCCAGCCCCTCCTCGGCCATCAGCCGTGCCGGGTCCAGGCCCACGGAGCGGGCCACTTCCGGGTAGCCGGTCAGCGCGGCGTAGCGGACGAGGCGGTCCACCCCGGCTCCTCCCGCT
Organism: Blastococcus sp. SYSU D00669; assembly: GCF_054050715.1. Taxonomy (NCBI): domain Bacteria; kingdom Bacillati; phylum Actinomycetota; class Actinomycetes; order Geodermatophilales; family Geodermatophilaceae; genus Blastococcus; species Blastococcus sp. SYSU D00669. Next base: position 46,519 of record NZ_JBJGZV010000013.1, on the reverse strand, counting down.
GGTGGCCCGGATGCGCAAGCGGAGCGGCCGCATCGGGAAAGCGGTCCGACCTGCGACTTCCTACCGTGGCGGCACCCCGGACCGCGCCGCCCGAGCCGGCCGCCGGTTCCCGGGGTGCTGCAGAGGATCCCTCGCACCGGACCGGGAGCGGCCGGCACCGGCGCGGGCGCGAGGAACGGAGCGCACCGATGCACGACCCGCCCGCGGACGGCCACCACGACCGGAGGCCGGTCCTCTCCGCCCGGGATCTCGACGCGCTGCGCCTGATGGCCGCGGGCCGGTCGACCGCGCAGATCGCCGCGGCCCTGTCGGTCTCCCCGAACACCGCGCGCACCCGCATCCACCGCCTCCGCGCCAAGCTGGGCGCCACCGACCGGAAGCACGTGGTCCCCCGCGCACGAGACCTCGGGCTGCTCTGACCGTCCCACCCCCGAGGGCCTGGCCACCGGTCCAGGGTCTCCTGCCCCGCGTCCACCGCCCTGTGTCGAATCGACTCGGTTGTGGCCGAGATTACAGGGCACCGCCTGACCGCACTCCCCTTCGAGCAGCGCCCGTCGCAACGGCCGTCCGGTGCGGCGGGCAGTGGAGCCGACCGATGTCCCGACCGCCTGATCCGACCGGCGGGGCGCGCCGCCCCCGGCCCGAGCACCACGTCGCCGACCGGACGGGGAGCGTGCTGCTGCCGAGCAAGCTCTCCCCACCGCAGCTGGGCTTCCCACCGCTGCTCCGACCGCGGCTCCTGCAGGCGCTGACCCACGGGGTGGCGACCACGCCGGTGACCCTGGTGGCCGGACCCGCCGGTTCGGGCAAGTCCGTCCTCGCGGCCTCGTGGCTGCGGGAGCAGCAGGGCGGCCGCGTGGCCTGGCTGTCGCTGGACGCCGGCGACGACGACCCCGCCGCCTTCCGGGCGCACCTCGTGGCGGCGCTGCGGCAGACCGGGGTGGACCTGGCCGGGGCGGGCCCGGCCGGACTCATCCCGGGGGCCTGGCCGTCGCAGGTGGCCGCGGCGCTGACCGCGCGAGCGCAGCCGGTGGTGCTCGTCCTGGACGCCGCCGACAGCCTCACCGACCGTGAGCTGATCCGCGACCTCGACCTGCTCGTGCGGCACGCCGGCGCGCGGCTGCGGCTGGTGCTGTGCGCCCGCGCCGACCCGCTGCTGCCGCTGCACCGCTACCGGCTCGACGACCGGCTCACCGAGATCCGCACCGACGCGCTCGCCTTCACCGCGGAGGAGACCGGGAGGTTGCTCGCCTCGCTGGGCGTTCCCGTGCCGGCCGAGGTCGCCGCGGCGCTCCAGCGACGCACCGAGGGGTGGGCGGCCGCCCTGCGGCTGGCCGCTTCCGCTCTCGCCCGGGGCACGGAGCCCGACCGGCTGCTGGCGTCGCTCGCCGCCGACGAGGGCAGCGTCGCCCAGTACCTGGTCACGGAGGTGCTCGAGCGGCAGCCGGCCGGCGTCCGCAGGTTCCTGCTCCGGATCAGCGTCACCGACCAGCTGTGGCCCGACCTGGTGGACCGGCTGGCCGGTCGGTCCGGCAGCGGTCGCGTGCTGACGCCGCTCGCAGCGGCGAACGCCTTCGTCGAGCGGGCACCGGGCGCTCCCGGTGGCTTCCGCATCCACAGCCTCTTCCGAGAACTGCTCCAGGCGCAGCTGGCCCACGAGGACCCCGGTGCGTACGCCGCCGGACACCGGACGTGCGCGGCCCGGTACGCCGCGGCCGGCGACCTGCCGGCCGCGGTGGACCACGCTCTCGCCGCCGGCGACGAGGCGCTCGCGGCCCGTCTGCTCGTGGACGACCTGGCCGTCGCCCGCCTGCTCGGCGAGGGCGCGGGCGCCGCACCGCGACCGGCAGCCGCCGGCGGGCCCGATGCGGCGGTGCTGCGCGCGGCCGCGGCGCTCGGCGGGCACCGGCCGGCCGAGGCCGCGGACGTGGGCACGGCCGCCGCTGCCGCCGGCGATCCCCGCACCCGCCCCGCGCTGCGGGCCTGCGCGGCGGTCGTCTGCGCCGTCGCGGCGGCCGCCGGCCCCGTCCCCTCCCCGGTGCGCGCCGCCGCGCAGGCCGCGGAGACCCTGGTCGCGGACCTGCCCGCCGCGCGGGCCCTGGAGCGGTCGCAGCTCGCCGCCGTGCTGGCCACCGGCCACGCCACCGCCCTGCTGCACAGCGACGCGCCCGAACGAGCGCTGCGCGACGCGGTCGGCCGCGCCCTGACCGCCGGACTGGCCGCGGACGCCCCGGGGCCGAGCGCCCGCTGCCTGGCCGAGCTGGCCCTGAGGGAGGCGCTGGCCGGGCGGCTGCGCCGGGCGGCGCAGCTGGCGGCCGATCACCAGGCGCTCGCCGACGGACGCCGGGTGCCGGAGGCCGACCGGGCCGCCGCCGCTGCCGTGGCCGCCGCCTGGGTCCACCTCGACCGGCACGAGCTGGCCCCGGCCCACCGCTGGCTCGCCCGGGCCGCGCAGCGCGCCGGCGACGCCGTCGTCACCGGCCCGCTGCGTGCCGTGCTGGAGCCGGCTGCGGCGCACCCGCGGCGAGCTCGACGCCGCCGCGCGCCTCCTCGGACCGTCGCTCGACCTGCCGGGGGTCCCGGGCTGGGTGCGCGAGCACGTCCTCGCCGAAGCCGTTCGGCTCCACCTCGCGCGCCGCGACGGCCCGACGGCGCTGGCCCTGCTCGCCCGACTGCCTGCGGAGGTCCCGCGCGCGGCGGTCCTGCGGTCCACCGCCGCGGCGTGCGGCCTCCTCTCCGACGACGGGGGCGTCGCCGACGGGCGGCCCGACACCGGCGGCCCGCTGCCGCTCGGGCTTGCGGTCGAGGACGCCGTGGCCCGCGCCTGCTGGTCCGCCGCCGTCGGCCGGACCCCCATCGCCGTCGCCACGCTCGAGCAGGCCCTGCGGACGGCGGCGCCGGAACGACTGCGGCGGCCGTTCCTCGACGCGCCCGCGCAGCTGCGGCCGCTGATGCGCGCCCATCCCGCGCTGGCCGCCGCAGGCGCCTGGCTGAACCCCACCGCAGCGGCGATCCCCGCGCCGCGCCGTCCTCCCGATCACGCCGTCGGGTCGGCCGCGCCGGCGCGGCCACCGGCGGCTGTCGCCGAGCTCAGCTCGCGTGAGCTCCAGGTGCTGCAGCACCTGGCCGAGATGCTGTCCACCGCCGAGATCGCCGCCGCGCTGTTCGTCTCGATCAACACCGTGCGCACGCACGTCCGCGCCATCCTGCGCAAGCTCGGCGTCACCCGCCGCAACGAGGCCGTCCGCCGGGCCCGCGAGCTGCACCTGCTCGAGCCCGCGCACGCGGCCACCGCGGGGACCGGCGTCCCGGCCCGCACGGCGGGGTGACGGTCGCCGGGCTGCCGGGCGTTCACTCGCGGGCCGGCGTCGGTTCCCCGCTCTCCGCGGGAGCCCCGGTCGGCGGCTCGGCGGGGGACTCCGCCGTCCTCGGCCGGTGCGTGCGGCGGGTGCGCGGTGGTCGCCCTCCCGACACCCCGGCGAGCAGCACCGCCGCCCAGCGGCGCTCGGGGTCCTGCACGACGAGCACGGCGTGCACGAAGAGGGTGAGCGGGACCGCCAGGACGGCGCCCATCGGCCCCAGGACGAGGGTCCAGACGATGACCGACAGGAAGGTCAGGGTGACCGAGAGGCCGACCGTGTCGCCGACCACCACCGGCTGGACCACCGACTGCAGGACGAAGTTCGCCAGCGAGTAGATGAGCACGACGAGCAGCGCCGTGCCGGGGCCGTCCACCAGGAGCGCGAGCAGGGTCGGCGGGGCCAGCCCCAGGAAGAACCCGATGTTGGGCACGTAGTTGGTGAGGAACGACAGCAGCCCCCACAGCAGCGCCAGCGGGATGCCGAGGACCAGCAGTGCGATCGTGTCGACCACGGCCACGGCGAAGCCGAACACCGTCGTCACCACCAGGTAGCTCCGGGTGTTCCGCGCGAACTCGCCGAGCGCCGCGCGCAGCCGGCTCGTGCCGGGCACCTGGGCGAGCCGCTCGGGCAGCCCGGCACCCTCGACGGACATGAACAGCGCCGTCGCCAGCACGAGGACGAACGCGCCGAGCCACCCGACCACGGTCCCGAGGAACCCGCCCACCACGTCGACGACGTCGCTCAGCTGGATCGACGAGAGCGCCTGCTCCACCTGGTCGCGGCCGATCCCCGCCGAGCTCAGGGCCGACCGGAGGCCGTCGAGCATCTTGTCCCACTCGTCGGCGTACTGCGGCAGCACGGTCGCCAGCTGGCCGACCGAGACGACGACGGCGAGCGAGAAGGCGATGAGGCCGCCGTCGACGACGAGCACCACCGCCGCGACCGCGAGGCCGCGCCGCACCCCCCGTCGGGCCAGCACGCCGACGAGCGGCTGCGCCACGACGGTGAGCACGAACGCGAGCAGGACCGGCGCCAGGACCGGCGCCCCGGCCCGGATGCCCCACACGGCGACGGCGGCTCCGGCCACGCCCAGCACGACGGTGAGCCACAGCGGGAGGGCGCGCCGGACCTCGGGGTCGGTCATCCCCCCACGCTGGACGACGCCGCGCCCCTCGGCGTCGTCTCCCGCGGGTGAGCGACGGGTCAGGACGCCACCGACACGCCGGGGCGGCGCGAACGTGACCTGCGCCGTTCAGGAATTTCACCCGCACCCCTTGAGCTTCCTCACAGCCGGCGCACAGGATGACGGCGTTCCTCCGGCGACAGCCTCCGGAAGAACGGGGGCGGAAGGGGGCTGCCCGCCGGGTCCACCCAACGGCGGGAGAGAACGTGCCACGCACCAGCAGGACGCTCGCGGTCGTCACCGCGGCGACGGCCATGATCACCGTGACGGCGACCAGCGCCACCGCGGCGCCCGGGACCGACACCTCGCCCCTGACCGACCCGGAGTCGGCGAGCGTCGTCATGGAGCACCTGGAGGAGCTCCAGAAGATCGCGGACAACAACGGCGGTACCCGAGCCAGCGGGACGCCCGGTTACGACGCATCGCTGACCTACATCTCAGATCTGCTCGAAGACGCGGGCTACGTGGTCACCCGGCAGGACTTCACGTTCAACTCGTTCCGACAACTGTCCGCCCCGGTCTTCGAGCGGCTCTCCCCCACCACACGCACCTACGCCGAGGGCACGGACTTCTTCACCGCCGAGTACTCCGGCAGCGGCGACGTGACCGCCCCGGTCGTGCCGGTGGACCTCGTCGAGCCGACCGCGACCGCCAGCACGTCCACCAGCGGCTGCGAGGCGGCCGACTTCACCGGCTTCCCGGACGGAGGCATCGCCCTGGTCCAGCGGGGCACCTGCGACTTCGTCGTCAAGGCGGAGAACGCCGAGGCCGCCGGGGCGGACGGCGTGATCATCTACAACGAGGGCACGATCGGCGTCGCCGACCGGAACGACACGCTCAACCCCACCCTCGGCGACCAGGCTGACGTCGCCATCCCCGTCGTCGGCACGTCCTACCTCATCGGTGACGAGCTGTGGGACCTGACGAAGACGGCCGAGGTCCAGGTCCGCCTGCGGACGGAGACGGAGATCGAGCTCGACGTCCCCACGTCGAACCTCATCGCCGAGACGCCCACCGGCCGGGACAACCAGACGGTGATGGCCGGCGCCCACCTCGACTCGGTGCCGGAGGGGCCGGGGATCAACGACAACGGGTCCGGTTCCGCCGTGCTGCTCGAGATCGCGCTCCGGATGGCCGAGCTGGGCATCCAGCCGACCAACACCGTCCGGTTCGCGTTCTGGGGCGCCGAGGAGGCCGGCCTGGTCGGCTCCCAGCACTACGTGGACAGCCTGTCCCGGCCGCAGCTGAACCAGATCGACCTCTACCTCAACTTCGACATGGTGGGCTCGCCGAACTACGGCCGGTTCATCTACGACGGTGACGGCTCAGGCTTCGGGATCACCGGCCCGAACGGCAGCGAGTCGATCGAGGCGGTCTTCGAGTCGTGGTTCGCGGCGGAGGGTCTGGCCACCCTGCCGACGGCCTTCGACGGGCGCTCGGACTACGACGCCTTCATCTCGGCCGGGATCCCCGCCGGCGGCCTGTTCACCGGGGCGGAGGACATCAAGACCGAGGAGGAGGCCCAGTTGTTCGGCGGGGTCGCGGGCGTGGCCTTCGACCCCTGCTACCACGCGGCCTGCGACAGCCTCGATCCCGTCGGGGACGGTGCCGACGCCGCCCTCTACCAGTCGATCAACGCGGCGTACGGCGGGGCCCTGGAGTGGAACGGGACCACCTCGAACGTCAACCGGACGGCTCTGGAGGAGATGTACGACGCCACGGCGCACGCGATCCTCACCTTCGCCATGGCGACCGCCTCGGTGAAGAACAACGCCCAGGGCGCGGCCAACCCGGCCGGTCGCGGGGACGCCCTCGGCCACCACGACCGCCGCTGATCCGGGCACTGCCGGCGGACGGCCCCGCGGCGAGAGCCGCGGGGCCGTCCTCGTACCGGGGTCAGGACGACGGTGCGACGTCCGGGCGGGGCCGGACGAAGGCCGAGATCATGGGGTGCACCTCGGCCGTGCAGGTGCCGGAGGTGACCGCCGGGTCGGCCTCCCGGATCCGGTGCAGCTCCGCGACGTCGTCGGCCTCGACGACCGCCATCCCCCACGCGCCGGTCGGCTCGGCGACGGGGCCGTAGACGACGACGCTGCCGCCCTCGAGCAGACCGGCCCAGTAACGGCCGTGCTCGGCCATGACCGCGGCCTCCTCGGGCGCCATGGTGAACGCGAAGTCCGGCCGCGGCGGGAGGAGCTTGTAGAGGAAGTGCTGCGTCACCGTGCCCCCTCCAGCGCGTCGGCGAAGCGGCCGAGGATCGTGGCCCAGCCCTGGGTGAAGGCGCCGCCGGTGTAGCCACCGGGCAGCGCGCAGTCCGCCGACAGCTCGGCGCGGTCGAGCGCCTCCCAGCCGCGGTGCTCCACGGCCACGCGGGTCACGGCCGGCGACAGCGCGGTGAAGGTGAGCTCGACCTCGGTGGCCGCGCCGGTGACCAGCCAGGTCATGACGAACCGGTGGGGTGGTTCCCAGTCGAGGACGGTCCCCCAGTCGACGGTCGTGCCGTCGTCCCAGGTCTCGTAGACGCGCCCGCCGGGCTGCGGCTCGAAGGTCACGTCGCGCACCCGGTCGCCGCCGCCGGAGAAGGGCTCGACCGGCCACCAGGTGCCGATCGTGGCGACGAAGACGTCGAAGGTGTGCGCCTGGTCGCTGCGCACCACCGTCGACTGCCGGACCGGCGGGCGGCGCAGCGGCAGCACCGTCGCGGGGGCCGGGTCGTCCGGGAGCTCGGCGGGTCGGGTCATCGGGTGCCCTCTCTGCGCGCCGGACCGGTGCCGGTCCGGGTCGGTCGCGGATCCTGCCGGACGTCGCCGCCGGAGGTGCGGTCCTCCTCCACGAGACGGCGGGCGACGTCCAGCGAGGAGCCCCACATCTCCTCCAGGAACTCGCGGAGCCCGGCCAGGCCCTCGGGCCGGGCGCGGTAGAGCCGCCGGGTGCCGTCGCGGCGCTCGGTCAGCAGGCCGGCGGTCTTGAGCACCGTGAGGTGCTGGCTGACCGCCGTCCGGGTCACGTCGAAGGCGGCGGCGATCTCACCGGCCGCCAGCTCGTCGTGGGCGACCAGCCGCAGGATGGCGCGGCGCCGCGGCTCGGCCAGCGCGCGCATCGCCTCGTCCAGCGGCTCGGCCGCCGCGGCGTCCCCCCGGGCCACGGCCGTCAGCCCCAGAGCCCCACGGCGTTGCCGTCGGGGTCGGCGAACATCGCGAACGTCCCGTAGCCGCCGGGCAGGTCGGTCGGGGGCACCAGCCGGGTGCCGCCGAGCTGCTCGGCCCGCTGCAGGTAGGTCTCGAGGTCGTCCACGCGGACGTAGATGCGCACGCCGGGGCTGTCCTGCTCCTCGACCGGGCCGATGCCGCCGCCGATGGCCCCCTCCCCCGCGGCGGTGTCGACCAGGCCGTAGCCGCCCATCCCGGGGTCGGCGGCGACCTGCCAGCCGAACAGCTCCCCGTAGAACCGCTGAGCCCGCTCGTGGTCGGGGCTGGTGACCTCGAAGAACGCGACCGGTGCACCCATGGCTGTCTCCTCTGCTCGTTCCGTCGGTGTGTGCTAACGTTAGCCTCTGCTGACGCTACTCGTCAACCCCATGAGCACGAGCCGCCCTCCTGCGCTTCCCCGCCCATTCCTCGTCGCATTCGTGCGAGGATTCCCACCGGTCCCGGAAATGGACGACGGAGAGCAGAGGGCATGTCCGATCTCGACCGGCTGGTGAATTCCTGCCTCATCCCCGGATTCGACGGCGCAACCCTCCCGGAATGGGTGCGGAAAGCGCTCGACGAGGGGCTCGCCGGGATCTGCGTGTACGGGCAGAACCTCCCGCCCGGTGTCGACGGGAGCGACCAGGTGGCCGCGCTGAGCGCCGCGGTGCGCGCGGTGTCGCCCGACGCGCTGGTGTCCCTGGACGAGGAGGGCGGCGACGTCACCCGGCTCGAGTACCGGGTGGGCAGCGGGTACCCGGGCAACCTCGCCCTGGGGGTGGCCGACGACGAGGCGCTCACCGAGGCCGTGGCGACGGCGATCGGCGCCGACCTGCGCCGGGCCGGGGTGACGCTCGACCTCGCGCCGTCGGTCGACGTGAACAGCGACCCGCGCAACCCGGTCATCGGCGTCCGCTCGTTCGGCGCCGACCCCGGCCTCGTCGCGCGGCACGGCGCCGCGTACGTCCGGGGGCTGCGCGCCGCCGGCGTGGCCGCCACCGCCAAGCACTTCCCCGGCCACGGCGCCACCACCGTCGACTCGCACCTCGGGCTGCCCGTCGTCGACGTCGACGAGGCCGGCTTCCGCGCCCGCGAGCTGCCCCCGTTCCGGGCCGTGGTCGAGTCCGGCGTCGAGGCCATCATGACCTCGCACGTCGTCTTCCCCGCCCTCGACGACCGCCCGGCCACGCTCAGCCGCCGGCTGCTGGTCGACGTGCTGCGCGACGAGCTGGGCTTCGCCGGGGCCGTCGTCACCGACGCCCTCGACATGGCCGGGGTCCGGGCCCGGCACGGCATCCCCGAGGCCGCCGCGCTCTCGCTGGCCGCCGGTGCCGACCTGCTGCTGGTCGGGGCCGAGGACGGCGCGGAGCACTGCGCCGCGATCCGGCGGACGGTCGAGCGGCACCTGCGCGAGGGCCGGCTGACCGAGGACCGGCTGGTCGAGGCGGCCGGCCGGGCGGCCGCCCTGCGCGCCCGGGTCGCCGGCCCCGCGCCCCGGCCCGATGGCGGGGTCGGGCTCCGCGCGGCGCGGGCGGCCCTGCACCGCCGCGGCGAGGTGGCGCTGCCGGCCCCGGCCGTGGTCGCCGAGCTGCGGGCCGGGGCCAGCATGGCCGTGGGCGCCGCGGCGTGGGGCCTCGCCGGCCCGCTGGCCGACCTCGGCCTGCTCGCCGAGGTGGTCGCCGTGCGGGAGGGCGAGCCGCCGGTCGAGCAGGTGCTCGCCCGCGCCGAGGGCCGACCGCTGGTGGTCGTCGTCCGCGACGCCTACCGCAGCCCCTGGCAGGAGAAGTGGCTTCGCCGCGCCACCGAGGCCCGGCCCGACGCGGTCACCGTCGCCGTCGGCATGCCCGACGACCTGGCCCTCGTCCCCGGCCCGGCGCTGGCCACCCACGGCGCCGCCCGGGTCTGCACGCAGGCGGCCGCCGAGGCGCTGCACCGGTGACCACGGCGCTCTCCGGGGCACGCCTGCTCGACGCCGGCGGGCGGGTCGACGACGCCTGGGTGCTGCTCGACGGCGCCCTCGTGGCCGCCACCGGCACCGGCGCTCCGCCGCCGGCCGACGAGACCGTCGACCTGGCCGGGGCGTGGCTCGTGCCCGGCTTCGTCGACCTGCACGTCCACGGCGGCGGCGGGCACGCGTTCGACGACGGCGCCGACGCGGTGCGGGCCGCGCTCGCCGTGCACCGCGGGCACGGCACCACCCGCTCGCTGGTCAGCCTCGTGTCCCGCCCGGTCGAGGAGCTGGAGGCGTCGCTGGCCGCCGTCGCCGCGCTCGACGACCCGCTCGTGCTCGGCGCCCACCTCGAGGGGCCGTTCCTCGCCCCGGCCCGCTGCGGCGCCCACGACCCCCGCCACCTGCGCGCGCCGACGCCCGAGGTGGTCGACCGGCTGCTCGCCGCGGGGCGCGGGGTGCTGCGGTCGGTCACCCTCGCCCCCGAGCTGCCCGGCGGCCTCGACGCCGTCCGGTGGTTCGCCGACGCCGGCGTGACCGTCGCCGTCGGGCACACCGAGGCCGACCTGGACCTGACGGCGCGGGCCGTCGACGCCGGCGCCCGGCTGCTCACCCACGCCCTCAACGCCATGCCGGGCCTCGGCCACCGCGCGCCCGGTCCGGTCGGCGCGGCGCTGGCCGACGAGCGCGTCGTCCTCGAGCTGGTGCTCGACGGGCACCACGTGCACCCGGTGGTCGCCGGGCTGCTGTTCGCCGGCGCCCCCGGGCGGATCGCGCTGGTCAGCGACGCGATGGCCGCGGCCGGCGGCCCCGACGGGGAGCACCGGCTGGGCGGGCTCGACGTCACCGTGCGCGACGGCGTCGCCGTCCTGGCCGGGACGACGACGCTCGCGGGCTCCACGCTCACCCTCGACGCCGCGCTGCGCACCGCGACCCGCGCGGGCGTCGACCCGGTCGCCGCCGTCACCGCGCTCACCGCCACGCCGGCGCGCGTGCTGGGCCTCGACGACCGCCTGGGCCGGCTGGCCCCCGGCCACGCCGCCGACGCCGTCGTCCTCGACGACGGCTGGAGCGTCCAGGCCGTCTGGGCCGCCGGCTCTAGGGTCGCTGCCAGTCCGGCTTGAGCGCGTAGGTGTGCCGGTAGTAGTCGGCCAGCCGCAGCCGTGACCCGGCCGCCTCGTCGACGACCACGCTCACCCGCGGGTGCAGCTGCAGCGCCGAGGCCGGGCAGACGCCGGCCAGCGGCCCCTCCACCGCGGCCGCGACCGCGTCGGCCTTGGCCGCCCCCTGCGCCACCAGCACCAGCTCGCGCGCGTCGAGGATGGTGCCCAGCCCCTGGGTGAGGCAGTGCGTCGGCACCTCGTCGGGCGAGGCGAAGAAGCGCGCGTTGTCGCCCCGCGTGCGCGGGGCGAGCGTCTTGATGCGGGTGCGCGAGGCGAACGACGACGTCGGCTCGTTGAAGCCGATGTGCCCGTTGGCGCCGATGCCGAGGATCTGCACGTCGACGCCGCCGGCCGCGGCGATCGCCTCCTCGTACCGCCGCGCCGCCGCGTCCAGGTCGGCGGCGCGGCCGTCGGGCACGTGCACCTTCCCCGGGTCCAGACCCAGCGGCCCGACCACGGTCCGGCGCAGCACCGCCGCGTAGCTCTGCGGGTGGTCGGCCGGGATGCCCACGTACTCGTCGAGCGCGAAGCAGATGACGCGGGAGAGGTCCAGCTCCCCGGTGGCCACCTGCCGCGCCAGCTCGGCGTAGATGCCCTCGGGCGAGGAGCCGGTCGCCAGACCCAGGACCGCGGCGGGCCGGCGGCGCACCACGGCCGCCACCTTCGCCGCCGCCAGCCGGCCGACCGCCCCGGCGTCGGGCAGCAGCACCACCTCCACGTCAGGTCCCCGCGGGGACCAGCCCGCGGACGGTGAGCGCGGCCCCGATCGGGGCCACCGGCACCTCCTGCGGCACCACCTGCAGCCGGTCGGCCAGCGCCAGGCTGCGCAGGAACGCCGAGCCCGCGGCCTGCCGGCGCACCGAGGCGGCGACCGCGTCGAGCAGCGGCGTCCCGACCTCGGCCACGCCCCCGCCCAGGACGACGTGCTCGACGTCGCAGGTCAGCACCAGGAGGCGCACCGCGGCGGCGACCGCGTCGGCGAACGCGTCGCGCACCCGCCCCGCCCGCGGGTCGCCCTCGGCGGCCGCGGCGAACAGGTCGACCGCGGTGGGCCGGCCGTCGCGGTTGGGCCAGGCCGCGTCGATCGCCGTCCCCGAGGCGTAGAGCTCCAGGCAGCCGCGCTGCCCGCACGGGCACAGCGGGCCGGCGTGGTCGACCGGTACGTGCCCGATCTCCCCAGCTGCGCCGCGGTGCCCGCGGCGCAGCTCGCCGCCGAGCAGCAGGCCGGCGGCCACCCCGGTGCCCAGCGCCAGGAACGCCAGGTCACCGGCCAGCCCGAGCACCCGCGCGGCACCGACCGCGGCGACGTTGAGGTCGTTCTCGACGACGACGGGCACGCCGCCGAGGCGGGCACCCAGCGTCGGCGCGAGCTCGACCTCCTCGTCGGAGATGCCGAGGTTGACCGCGTGCGTCAGCCGGCCGGTGACCGGGTCGACCAGGCCCGGCACCCCGGCGCCGACGCCGGCGAGGGCGGCCGGCTCCAGCCCGGCGCCGGCGCACAGCCGGGCGACCACCTCGGCCGCGGCGGCGACCACGCCGTCAGCGCCGGGCCGGGTCGAGACCCGGGCGGTGGCGCGCACCCGCGCGTCGTCGTCGAGCAGCACCCCGAGGACCTTCGTGCCGCCGATGTCCAGGCCGGCCGACCAGCGGTCCGCGGTCACCCCTTCACCGCCCCGGCGACGAGCCCGGCGCTCATCCGCTTCTGCACGACCAGGAAGAAGACGATCACGGGGACCGAGATGAGGGTGGCGCCGGCCATGACCACGCCCCAGTCGGTGGCCCGGTTGGCCTCGACCAGGCCCTGCAGCCACAGCGGCAGCGTGCGCTGCGCCGGGTCGGTCATGACCACCAGCGCCAGCGTGTACTCGTTCCAGGCCTGCAGGAACCCGTACACCCCCGAAGCCACCAGCCCGGGCGCCAGCAGCGGGAACGTGATCCGGAAGAAGGCCGCCGTCCGCGACAGGCCGTCGACCATGGCGGCCTCCTCCAGCTCGACCGGGACGCCGCTGACGAAGCCGCGCAGCATCCAGATCGTGAACGGCAGGATCGCCGCGACGTAGACCAGCGACAGCCCGGCGATCGCGTTGACCAGGTGCCACCCGTCGAGGACCTGGTACTGGGAGATGAACAGGCCCTCGGCCGGGATCATCTGCACGACCAGGACGAGCACGATGAACGACTTGCGCCCGCGGAAGCGGAAACGGCTGATCGCCAGCGCCGCCAGGAATGCGAACAGAATGGCGGCGACGAGGGTCAGGGCGGTGACCGCGAGGGACACCCGGAAAGACGCGAAGAATGTGGAGTCGGTGAGGACCTGCCGGAAATTCCGGAGAGTCCCGTCGAGCGGGAAGAAGGTCGGCTCCGGGGTGCGCAGCCGATTGGTCGGCAGAAACGCGGAATTGACCATCCAGTAGATCGGGAAGACCCAGACGAGGGCCACGGCGACGGCAAGCACGCCGAGCAGCCGGCGGCCGGCACCCCGCCGTCTCCCCCGGACGGCGGTCGTCATGCGTCCTCCTCCCGCAGCATCCGGCGGATGTAGAAGACGGTGAGGACCAGCGTGATGGCCAGCATGATCGTGGCCATGGCCCCGGCCATGGAGAACTCCTTCGCCAGCGAGTAGATGAAGGTGCCCAGCAGGTGCGTCTCCCGGGTGGGGGCGCCGGCCTTCTGCAGGACGTAGATCTGGGTGAACACGCGCAGGTCCCAGATGACCTGCAGCAGGGCCACGACGGTGAGGACCGGCCGCACCATCGGCAGCGCGATGTGCCGCAGCCGCTGCCAGGAGCTGGCGCCGTCGAGCTCGGCCGCCTCCATGCACTCCTCCGGCACCTGCAGCAGGCCGGCGTACACGGAGAAGACCACGAACGGGACGCTCATCCAGACGACGATCACCGTGGCCAGCAGGTAGAACGACCACGGCTCGATCAGCCAGGAGTGCTGGCGCATGCCGTCGAAGCCGAGCACCTCGGCCAGCACCCAGTTCACGACGCCGTACTGGGAGTCGAACAGCCACTGCCAGACGGTCAGCGTGGCCAGCACCGGCGTGCCCCACGCCAGCAGCAGCCCCACCTGCAGGGTGATCCGCGAGAACCGGCCGACCTTGGTCATGAGGACGGCGAGGCCGAACCCGATGCCCATGGTGAGCCCGGCGTTGACCAGGCAGAAGGCGATCGAGCGGCCGATCACGCTCCACACGTAGGAGTCGGTGAGCAGCTCGACGTAGTTGTCCAGCCCGACCCACTCGGCCGGCCGGCCGAACTGCTGGGCCAGCCCGTACTCCTGGAACGAGAGCACGAACTGCCGGGCGAGCGGGTAGCCGAGGCCCACCGCGATCGGCACGAGCGCGGGGACCAGGAGCAGCCAGGGCCCCAGCCGGCGGCGCACCGGACGGCGGCGGGGTGCCGCCGCGGCCGGGGCCGGGGGCGGCGCCGGGACGACGGGGGCCCGCGGGGGTGCCGGCGGGACGAGCGTCGCCGGGGTGCTGCGGGGAGCGGGCATGGGGCACTCCGGGGTGCGGGTCCGGCGCCGGGGGCGGGGCGTCCCGCCCCCGGCGCCGGACCGGGCGGTCAGTTGAGCGTCTGCGTGATCAGCTCGTCCGCCCGGGCCGCCGCCTCGGCGAGGTCGGCGCCGGCGGCCACCTCCTGGAAGAAGTCCTCCAGGATGCGGTCACCCTCGACGTCGGCCCAGTTCTCCGCCGCGGGGGTGAGCTTGGCGGTCAGCGCGGCGTCGAGCGCGGCCTGGGCGTAGGCGTCGTCGCCGAGCGCGTCGGCGTAGGCGCTGTTGCCCGGGATCAGGCCGTTCTCGGCGAGCATCGTCTGGTACTCCTCGCTGAAGATGATCTCCAGCAGGTTCCGGGCCAGGTCCTGGTTCTGCGACAGCGCCGGGATGGCGATGTTGGAGCCGCCGGCGAACACCGTGGCGGGCTCGCCCGCCGTCGGGCCGGGCAGCGGGAAGACCCCGGTGAGCTCCTCGTTGCAGGCCTGCTGCTCCTCGAGCAGCGCCTCGGCCTCGGGCGAGGTGTCCTCCGGGTCGACGCCCTTGTTGCACTGCGGCAGGTCGATGCTCCACCGCGCCCAGGTCGGCGCCGAGAACATCGCGGCCTCGCCGTTGTTGAACGGGACCCACGGCTCGTTGGAGTCGGCGTCACGCGGTGCCGAGGTTGCGTTGGTGAACAGGTCCTGGACCTGGGCCAGGCCCTCCATCGACTCGGGGCTGGACAGGTTGCCCACCCACTGGTCGCCCTCCTGCACCGCGAGGTCGCCGCCGGCGCTGTAGACCCAGGCGATGCCGTTGTACCAGTCCTGGCCGGGGAACCAGAAACCGGAGAAGGTGGCCGCACCGGTCGGGTTGGCCTGCTGCAGCGCCACCGCGGCGTCGCGGAACTCCTGCATCGTGGTGGGCACCGCGACGCCCGCCTGCTGGAAGATGTCCTTGCGGTAGAAGACCGCGCGGGCGCCGGAGTAGTACGGCACCGCGTAGACGGCGTCGTCGGCCGTGCCGGCCTCCAGGAAGCCCTGGAGCAGGTCGTCGCCGCCGAGGTCCTCGACCATGTCGGTGATGTCGGCGAACGCCCCGGCGTAGGTGAACGTCGGGCTCTGCGTGTTGCCGATCTCGACCAGGTCGGGGGTCTGGTCCTCCGAGGCGAGCGCGGTCTGCAGCCGCGGCACCAGCCCGCTCCAGTCCTGCTCCTCGATGACCAGCGTGGCGCCCTCGTTCTGCGCCTCGAAGGTCTCGACCAGGTAGTCGCGCAGCTCCTGCGGGGTGTCGGTGCCGTTGAGCCAGAGCGTGATCGTCTCGTCGCCGCCCTCGGCGGCCTCGGACCCGCCACCGCACGCGGCGACGGCGAGCAGCAGGCCGACGCCCACGGCGGCGAGCCCTCCCGTGCGTACCCTCTTCATGTCGGGGTTTCCTTCCAGTGCAGCTCAGTCGGTGCCGGACAGCGCCGCTGACGGGGATGTGGTTCTCCGACTTGCAACTGGCCGGCTCGGGGTCGTCACGTGACCCCGAGCTGGCCGGACAGCACGAGGACGGCGGCCCCGGACAAGGCGCCGTCCTCGCCGAGCGAGGTCACCCGCAGCTGCAGGTTGCTGCTGACGACCGGCATGGTGCGTTCCCGGAGGGTCGCCAGCGCCGCCTCGCGCAGGGGGCCGTCCAGGAGCTCCCGAGGTCCGCTGAGCACGACCTCGGACAGGTTGAGCGTGCTGACCACCGGGGCGAGCACGATCCCGAGCCGCCGCCCGACCGCGGCCAGCGCCGTGGTGGTGGCGGCGGCGTCGAGGCCCTCGGTCCGGCGGCGCAGCGCCGGCACCGACAGCACCGTCTCGAGGCAGCCGCTGCGGCCGCAGGCGCAGGGCTGCGGGCGGCCCAGCGGCGCGCCGTCGATGTCGTCCCGCTCGTCGACGGCGGTGACGTGGCCGATCTCGCCGGCCGCGTGCTCGTGGCCCTGGACCAGCGCGCCGTCGAGGACGATGCCGGCGCCCACGCCGCCCCCCACGGTGAGCACCAGCAGGCCGCCGCCGGAGGCCCCGCCGAAGGTGAACTCGCCCAGCGCGGCGGTGTTGGCGTCGTTCGCGACGTGCACCGGCAGGTCCAGGGCGGCGGAGAGCTGGTGCGCGAGGGGCAGGTCGTACCAGCCCCGGTTGGGGGCCTGGAGCACGGTGCCCGAGGGGTCCACGACGCCCGGCGAGCCGACGCCGACACCGAGCAGCGGGCGGGTGGCGGCGGCGACCAGCTCGCGGCAGAGCTCCAGCAGCGCCTCGACGGCGGCCGCGCCGGTGCGCCCGGCGGCGGCGGCCGAGCGGCGCTCGCGGACCTCGCCGGTCAGGTCGAGGACGGCGCCGTGCATCCGCTCGTCGTCGGCGAGGTCGACCGCGACGACCTGGAAGGCGTCGGTGCGCAGGCCGACCATCGTGGCCGGCTTGCCCGGCCGGCCCTCGGCGCGCGATCCCAGCTCGTCGACCAGCCCCTCGGCCAGCAGCGAGGCCACCAGGTCGGAGATGGTCACGCGGGTGAGCCCGGTGGCGCGGGCCAGGTCGGCGCGCGAGCGGGGGCCGGAGTGGAAGAGGTGCTGCAGCACCATCGAGCGGTTGTGCACCCGGGCGTGCTCGGGGAGGACCTTCGCGGTCGGGCGCAGCAGCCGCCGCTGCACCAGGCCCTCGCTCGCCGCCGTCATGGTTTGTTAGGACACCGTCCTTACATACCAGTGTCAAGAGGCCGTCCGCAGCGTGACCTTCTTGTGATCTGGATCGCTCCCGGCTCAGAACGCCCATTCCCAGCCGGGCTCCGGCTCGCCGAGGTCGAGGACCGGTCGCCAGACCACGGTGCCGCTGGTGCTGGCGCTGTCGAGGACCAGCACGCCCTCGTACCGCTCGCCCGGCGCGACCGCCTGGGTCCAGATGTCGTTGCCGTCGGCGGTGCAGGAGAAGGTGCCCGCCGTGCCCGACACGTCGTCCTCGACCACGCCGTCGCGTCCCACCACCGAGAAGACGCCGTTGTCGAGCAGGGTGAAGGTGCCGGCGCCGAACGGGTTCTGGAACCCCGCGAGGCCGGGCAGCGCGGCGATCTCGAGCTGCACGGCGACGAAGTGCCCGTTCTCGGGCTCCTGCACGAGTTCCGGGTCGGCGGTGCAGGCGAAGTCGCCCTCGATCGACACCACCGTGAGCTCGACCAGCTCGGCGCCGTCCGGGCCGGTCACGGTCACCGGCGTGCCGGTCGTCGCCGCGGTGTTGCCCCGGTCGCCGGCGCTGCCGGCCTCCCCGGAGCCGTCGGCCTCGTCCCGGTCGCCGTCCAGCGCCTTGCCGGTGTCGGCGGCGGCCTTGCCGTCGCTCGGCGGGGCGTCGGAGCCGCACCCGGCGACGAGCAGGGCTGCGGCCAGGAGCACGGGCAGGCAGCGGCGCACGGCGACCTCCGCGTCGACGGGTGGTGCGCGACGGTACCGAGGACGGTCACGCCGCGGTCACGTCCGACCCCTCCCCCGTGGCCCGTGGTGCGACTGGGGCCGGTGGGCAGGACACGCCGGGGTCGGTGCTGGTCCGGCGCGCGTGGTCTTCGGACGCTGTCCGGTATGACGAGCACGTACGCCTACGGCACCGCCCATGCGGTGGTGATGGTCGGCTCCTTCAGCTCGGAAGGCCTGGCCCCCCGCCAGATCGGCCCGGCGCACGCCACGATCGGCCGGGTGAACGGGCAGAGCCGCAAGGCGCTGTGCGGCGCCTACGTCGCCCAGGACGAGCAGCTGCCCTGGCCGCCGGAGGGCTACGAGCCCGACCAGCTGTGCCCCGCCTGCGCCGAGCTCGCGACCCTCTGACCCACCCGTCCCCTCAGCCGCCGGCGCGGGAGCGGTGTGCGTCGCCGGCGCACGTCCGGCGCCCGGGTGCGCCGGATCCGCGGCTCAGCCGCCGGCGATCGACGGCAGCACGTGCACCTGCGTCCCCGCCGGCAGCGTCGCGGCCAGGCCACCGGCGTAGCGCACGTCGTCGCCGTCGACGTAGACGTTGACGAACCGCCGCAGCGCGCCGGTCTCGTCGCGGATCCGCCGGGCCAGCATGGGGTGGTCGGCGGCGAGCGCGTCGAGCAGGTCGGCCAGCGTGCCGCCGTCGACGGCCAGCTCGAGGTGCTTGCGCCCGCCGGCCAGGTCGGCCAGCGAGCCGGGCAGCACCACCTCCACGGTCACGGCAGCCCGGCCGCGCGCACGGTGAGGACGTCGGGCAGGTGCTCGACCACCGTCGTGAAGGTCTCGCCCTCGTCGGCGCTGGCGTACACGCAGCCGTCGCGGGTGCCCAGGTAGACGCCGGTGGGGTCGCCGGTGTCGGCGCAGAAGGCGTCGCGCAGCACCGACGTCCACGACCCGTCGGGCAGGCCGCTGGTGCTCGCCGTCCACGTCTCCCCCGCGTCGCGCGTGCGCTGCACCCGCAGCCGGCCGTCCGGCGGCACCCGCTGCATGTCGGCGACCAGCGGGATCACCCACGCCGTCCCCGGGGTGCGCGGCGAGCTGACGATCGGGAAGCCGAAGTCGGCCGGCAGGCCGCCGGCGATCGACGTCCACTTCTGGCCGCCGTCGTCGGTGCGGAAGACCCCGCCGTGGTTCTGCGCGTACATCCGCTGCGGATCGCCGGCGTCGATCGCCACCTTGTGCACGCACTGCCCGTACTCGGGCTCCTCGGGCAGGAAGCCGGCCGAGATCCCGCGGTTGCGGGGCGTCCAGGCGCCGCCGCCGTCCTCGCTGACGTAGACCCCGCCGGCGCTAATCGCGACCACGACCCGGTCCGACGCCGGGTCGGGCAGGATCGTGTGGATCGCCGCTCCCCCGCCGCCGGGCTCCCACGTAGGGCGGTGCGGGTGGTCCCACAGCCCGCGCACCAGGTCGAAGCTGCGGCCGCCGTCGGCGCTGCGCCACAGCGAGTGCGGCTCGCAGCCGGCCCACACCACCCCGGGCCGGTCGGCGGAGTCCGGGCGGAGCTGCCACACCCGCGCGAGCGCCGCGCCGGTGTCCTCCGGGAAGCGGATCGCTCCCTGCTCGGTCTCCTCCCACGTGGCGCCGAGGTCGTCGGACCACATGACGGTCGGGCCCCAGTGGCCGTACTGGATGCCGGCCAGCACCCGCGGCCGGTCGCCGCGGGTGTCGATCGACACCGCGGCGACCTCCTGGGCCAGCAGGTGCGGGCCGTCCAGCGTCCAGGTGCGACGGTCGTCGTCACTGCGCGCGAGCCACAGGCCCTTGCGCGTGCCGATGGCGAGCAGATGGGTCATGACGCCCTCCCGGAGTCGACGGTCTCACGCGTTGGACCGTCCGGAGGACGGGAACTCAGCGGCGGGTGGCCCCGCCGTCGCCGGGCTGCTCGGTGGGGACGGCGTGCCGCCCGTGCGTGCCGTCGACCGGGCCGGTGTGGGTGCCGTTGTGCGACAGGTCGGGCGCCAGCTTCTCGGCCTTGGCCCGCAGCGAGTCGGCGGCCGAGCGGTCCTGGTCGGCCTGCGCCCGGATCTCGGCGGCCTCCTGCTCGGCGCGGGCCGCGCGCTCCGCCGCCTCGGCCTGCTCCCGGCGGGCCCGCGCCGCCTGCTCCTCGGCCAGCGCGTGCTGCTGCTCGGCGCGGGCCGACCTGACCTGCGCCTCCTGCAGGTGCTCGCGCGCCTGCTCGCGGTTGCGCGCCTTGGCCACGCGGCTGCGCTTCTGCGCCATGAGCGCGAGCAGCAGCAGCACGACCACCACCACGACGACGATCAGCACGATCAGCCAGGTGTCCACGACCGTCCCCTTCCTAGAGAGCTGTTGGGAGGGAGGTTCCCGGCGCCGGAAGATCGGAAACTCAGCGCGCCCGCGCGCGGCCGAAGCGGTCGGCGAGCTGCCGGGTCAGCTCCGGCCACACGACGGGGTCGTGGCCGGGGACGAGGGGGTAGCCGCGTGCCGCGGCGAGCGACTTGAGCCGGCGGATCTGCTCGACGCACTCCTCCGGCGTGGCGGCCACGCGGCCGCCGACCGACACCTCCTCGTCGATGTTCTCGGTGAGGTCGGCGGCGTCGAAGGCGAGCACGAACCCGCCACCGCCGACGCTGTCGTCGAGGTCGACGACGAAGCTCTGGTGCCCCGGGGTGTGCCCGGCGGTCAGCACGGCGGTGACGCCCGGGGCGATCTCGGCGTCGCCGTCGGCCAGCCGCCAGTCGTGCCGCGGGTCGTCGAAGTCGATGCGGAAGATCGCGTGCTCCTCGGCCTCGGGGGTGAGCCCGAACTCGAGCTCGCGGCGCTGGCAGTGCACCGGCCGGCCGGTGAAGTGCCGCAGCCCGCCGGCGTGGTCGAGGTGCAGGTGCGACAGCCCGACGGCGTGCACGTCGTCGACGTCGATGCCGGCGTCGGCCAGCGCCTGCTCCAGCGGCTCGCCCTCCGCGGGGATCACCGCCGACAGGTGCGGGTCGAACCGCCGGCGCAGCGCCGGGTCGCGCAGGTAGGCGGTGTTGAAGCCGGTGTCGAGCAGCAGCCAGCCCCCGTCGACCCGCAGCAGGACACCCGGCACGGGCTCGCGCATCCGCGCCTCGGGCGGGGCGCCCTCCACCGACACCGACTTCGGCAGGTCCTCCCAGCCGAGGGTCAGCAGGACGATCTCGCGCACTCCGGTGCGGGCCATGCGGTTCCTCTCTCGAGCGGACGGGAGGGCCGGCGGCGGGCTGCCGCCGGCCCTCCCCGGGTGTTCTAGGCGGACAGCCCGGCCAGCCGCAGGCTGGTGGGCGCGGCGATGTCCTTCGACTCCTCCATGCCCTGCAGCCAGGTCTGGGCCACCATGAAGTCCTGCCGGTAGGCGACGTTGGTCCAGCACCCGGTGGCCGACGCGAGCTCGCCGATCCGGGCGTAGACCGCGTCGTCGCCGGTGGCCAGCGCCTGCGGCAGCAGCTCCTCGATCTGCGGGTCCGAGCAGCCCAGGTAGTTCAGGCCCCCGTCCGCGGCGTACAGGATGTGCGCCGAGGTGTAGGGGTCGGCGGCGTCGGGCCAGTAGCTGGCGACGTACACGTTCGGCGCGCCGTCCTGGTTGCCGATCCAGCCGAACACCTGCGAGGTCGTGTAGCCCTGGACCTCCGGCGTGAACCCGAGCTGCTGCAGGTTCGCGCTGATCAGGTTGGCCAGCTGCTGGTCGTCGGGGGCGCTGGTGTCGTAGCCGATGACGATGGTCCTGTCCTCGGCCGACGCCGACTGCCCGATCTCCTGCAGCGGGGCGGTGTCGTGCTCGACCGCCTGGGTGTCGGTGCCCTCCGGGAGCATCCCCTCGGGGTAGTTGCCGGTGGCCTCGCGGCTGCGGCCGGCGAAGACCTGCTCGCGCAGCGTCTCCAGGTCCAGCGCCTGCTGGAACGCCTGCCGCGCCGCCGCGTCGGCCAGCAGCCCCGTGTTCGGGTTGACGTAGACCTGCTCGGTGATGAACGAGGGCAGGTCGTAGGTGGCGACGGCGTCGTTGCCCAGGTAGTCCTCGACCGCGGGGGCGTTCAGGCCGTGCAGGATCGCGTGCAGCTCGCCGTTGTCGAGCATCAGCTGCTGCGTCGACAGGTCGGTGATGACCGGCAGGTCGATGGTGTCGAAGTGCACGTCGCCGCCCCACCAGTCCTCGTAGGCCTGCAGCTCGTAGTGCTCGCCGATGTCGGCGCGGGTGAGCGTGTACGGCCCGGTGCCGGCATCGTGCGTCTGCAGGTAGGTCTGGGCGAAGTCGTCGCCGGCCTGCTCCGACAGGATCGTGGGGCTCATCATCTTCGGCCCGTACGGCGAGGCGAGGTAGTCGAGGAACGCCGAGTTCGGGGCCGCGAGCGTGATGACCACCTGGGTCGGGCTCGGCGTCTCCACCGAGGCGAC
Organism: Blastococcus sp. SYSU D00669; assembly: GCF_054050715.1. Taxonomy (NCBI): domain Bacteria; kingdom Bacillati; phylum Actinomycetota; class Actinomycetes; order Geodermatophilales; family Geodermatophilaceae; genus Blastococcus; species Blastococcus sp. SYSU D00669. Next base: position 24,349 of record NZ_JBJGZV010000013.1, on the reverse strand, counting down.
GTCGGCGACCATGTACGCCGGCCCCTGGTCGACCGCGAGCCGCCGGTCGAACGACGGCTTGACCGCCGAGGAGTCGAACGGCGTCCCGTCGTGGAAGGTGACCCCCTCGCGCAGCGTCAGCGTGTAGACGGTGTTGTCCTCGTCGACCTGCCAGTCGGTGGCCAGCGCGGCCTCGATCTCCGGCTCGGTGGTGCCCGCCCGGTACTGCAGGAGACCCTCGTAGGTGTTCTGGGTCAGCAGGAGCCCCTGGCCGGAGTAGTAGATGTCGGGGTCCGGCGGCTGGCCCGGGTCCTGCAGGAACGACAGGCGCAGGACGCCGTCGTCGGGCGCCGAGCTGGTGACCTCGGGCTGGCCGTCCCCGCCGCACGCGGCGAGCGACGCGGCGAGGACGACGGAGGCCACCGCCCCCAGCAGCCGGCGGTTCACGCGCCCACCCCGGCCAGCTCGGCCGTCGTCGCCAGCGCGGTGAACGCCTCGACGATCTCGTCGGTGCTGCGCCGGGCGCCGGACTGCAGGTACTCCATGGCGTTCAGCGAGGCCTCGTGGGCGGGGAAGGACGACCCGCCCACGCAGTCCTCCACGACGCGGACGTGGAAGTCGCGCTGGTGGGCGTCGGCGAAGGTGTAGTGCACGCAGACGTCGGTGAGCCCGCCGATGAGGATCAGCGTCCGGGCCTGCAGCGCCCGCAGCACGATCTCGAACTCGGTGCCGATGAAGCCCGAGTAGCGCCGCTTGACGATGTGGAACTCGCGGTCGTCGGCGGCCGGGTCGGGCAGCAGGGTCGGCCACAGGTCGGTGCCGGGAGCGCCGTCGACGCAGTGCCGGCCCTCGGCGCCGTCGAGCTCGCGGCCGAAGTCGATGCCGCTGGGGCGGTGCACCTCCTGGAAGAACACGATCGGGACGCCGGCGGCGCGGGCGGCGGCGACCAGCCGCTCGGCGCGCGCGACGCGGCCCTCCGTGCCGGGCATGTGCGCGATGCCGACCACGTCGGCGGGCATGGCGCCGCCCTGCTGGATGTCGACGACGACCAGCACGGGCCGGCCGACGATCATGGGTTGCTGCACGGTTCTCTCCTCGGTCGTGAAGGGGGTCAGGCGTCCCGGAAGGTGCGGGCGGCGCCGGTGCCGGCCGACCGTGGGTCGACGTAGTCGGGCTGGGTGAGGCCGATGCGGCGCATGGCCATGCCGGTCATGGCCTCGCGGACGGCGCGGTGGGCCAGCAGCGCGGTGATGCCGGCGGTGCCGTCGTAGGGCGGGCTGACCTCGACGACGTCCATGCCGACGATGCCGACCTCGGCGGCCAGCCGGCGGACGGTGCGCAGGATCTCCCAGCTGGTCAGGCCGCCGGGCTCGGGCGTGCCCGTGCCGGGCGCGAACGCCGGGTCGCACACGTCGACGTCCAGGGAGATGTAGAGGTGGTCGGCCTGGTCGAGCGCCTCGTCGATGGCGCGCTCGAGCACCGCCTCGAAGCCGTCGCGCCGGATCTCGGCCATGAAGTGGGTGCGGAGCTGGTGCTCCTCCATCCAGTCGAGGATGGGCTCGTCCGGCCAGTAGCCCCGCAGGCCCACCTGCACGAAGTTCCTGCCGGGGACCGCGCCGCTCTCGATCAGCTTGCGCATCGGCGTGCCGTGGCTGGCCAGCGAGCCGGGCGAGTCCGGCGCGGTGTCGGCGTGCGCGTCGAAGTGGATGATGCCGACCTTCCCGTGGCCGAAGTGGTCGGCCACGGCGGTGGCGCACGGCCAGGTGATGGCGTGGTCGCCGCCCAGGACGATCGGCACGACCCCGGCGTCGACGACGCCGCCGACGAACTCGCGGACCAGGTCGAAGGTGCCCAGCGTGTTGCCGACCAGCACCTCGGCGTCGCCGTAGTCGCAGGCGCGCAGGTGCTCCAGCGGGTCCACCCGCACGTCGAGGTGCGGCAGGCTCGACCCGTAGCCGCCGATGTAGTCGGTGGAGCGGATCGCCATCGGGCCCAGGTGGGTGCCGGCGCGGCCGGTGACGGTGCCGTCCCACGGCACCCCGAGGACGGCGACGTCGATCTCGCCGGCGGTCAGGTCCTCCGGGGTCAGGCAGACCGGCAGCTTCATGAACGTCTGGATGCCGGCGAAGCCGCGTTCACCGCGGGGCCGGTTGACCTGCACCGGGCCCGGCGGGCGCGGGGGCAGCTGCCAGTGCGGGAAGTCCTCGGCGCCCTTGAGGACGTGGCTGTGGGAGTGGTCGTGCGACACGGGAGGGTCTAGGCCTCGATCCGGGGGTCGGCGGCGGCCTGCAGCAGGTCCACCACGGTGTTGATCAGGACGTAGGCCACGCCGAGCAGGAGCATCACGCCGGCGATGGCGGGGAAGTCGTTGACCGGGATGCTCTGGGCCGTGTACTGGCCCAGACCCGGCCACGCGAAGATCAGCTCGACGACGAGCACGCCGGCGAACATCAGGCCGACCTGCAGGCCGGTCATCGACAGCGCGGGGCCGAGCGAGTTGCGCAGCACGTGCCGGCGCAGCACCTGCCCCTCGGACAGGCCCTTGCTGCGGGCGGTGCGCGTGTGGTCGGTGCGCAGCGTCGTGCTCAGCGAGGAGGCGAGCACCCGGCCGATCGCGACGGCCGGCCCGATGACCACCGCCAGGCCGGGCAGCACCAGGTGCTGCAGCGCGTCGCCGAGGACGTCGAACCGGAAGCCGATCAGCGAGTCGGCCAGCAGCAGGCCGGTGGGCCCGTCCGGTGCGTCGGCGACGCTGGTGCGGCCGGTGGCCGGCAGCCACCCGAGGGTCTTGTAGAAGAGGATGATCCCGCCGATCCCGAGCAGGAACACCGGCGCGGCCGCCCCGGTCATCAGCACCAGCCGGAACACCCGGGCCCCCGGCCAGCGCAGCGTCGTCGCCACGGCGAACAGGACGCCGAGCACGATCGCGAGGAACAGGCCGAAGGCCGCCAGCTCCACCGTGGCCGGCAGGTAGGTGCCGATGTCGGCGCTGACCTCGCGGCGGGTCCGGTAGGACTCGCCGAGGTCGCCGGTCACCAGGCCCCCGACGTAGCGGAAGTACTGCGTGGCGATCGGGTCGTCCAGGCCCAGCTCCGCCCGCTCGGCCTCGACCGCCTCCTGGGAGGCGTTGGCGCCGAGGCTGGCCCGGACGCCGTCGGCCCCGGAGGCCTGCTGCAGGCCGAACAGCACGGCGGTGAGGACCAGGACGATGACGACGGCGGCGGCGAGCCGCTTGGCGATGAGGAGCAGCACGGGTCCTCCCCTTTCAGCGGCCGGACATGAGGTTGCGGATGCCGTCGCCGGCGACGTTGGCCGCCAGCGACAGGAGGAGGACGGCGATGCCGGGCATCACCGGGATCCACCAGTCCTGCAGCAGGTAGCTGAGGTTGCGGGCGGTGTCGGCGCCGAGCTCCGGGGCCGGCGCCGACTGGCCCAGGCCGAGGAACGACAGCCCGGCGAGGGTGAGCACGAGGGTGCCGATGTCGAGGCTGGCCGTGACGACGGCGGCCGGGACGGCGCCGGGCAGGAGGTGGCGCAGCGCGATCCGCACCGACCCGGCGCCGGCCAGCCGGGCCGCCTCCACGTGCGGCCGGGCGGCCAGCGAGCGGATCTCGCCGCGCAGGATGCGGGCGTAGAACGGCCACCAGACGATCGAGACGGCGAGCAGCGTGTTGAACAGCCCGCTGCCGAGCGCGGCGACGACGGCGATGGCGACCACGGGGGCCGGCAGCGCCAGGAAACCGTCGGTGACCCGCATGAGCAGGTTGTCGACCCAGCGGCCGCGGGTGCCGGCGACCAGCCCGACCAGGCCGCCGACGAGCACCCCGAGCGCCACCACCGCGAGCGCGGCCAGCCAGCTGGAGCGCAGGCCGTAGAGCACGCGGGAGAGGACGTCACGGCCGACGCTGTCGGTGCCGAGCAGGAACCCGTCCTGGCCGGGCGGGGTGGACGGCATCCCGGCCGGGTCGAGCGGACCGTACGGCGCGAGCAGCGGGGCGGCCACCGCGATGAGCGTGATCAGCCCGAGCAGCCCGGCGGCGGCGAGGTCCCACCGCCCGCGGCTGCGGGCGGCGGGGCGGCTGCGGCCGGTGCGGGTGGGCGCGGTGGGGGCGACTGCCTCGGCGACGGCCATCTCAGATCTCCTTCTGGCGGATGCAGGCCACGCGCCGGGAGTCGGCGTCCATGAGCAGGTCGGTGCCGGTCCGCAGCCGCTCGAGCGGGACGAACAGCTGCGGGTCGGCGCAGGTGTCGATCGCGAACGGGCACCGCGGGTGGTACTCGCAGCCGGCCGGCGGGGACAGCGGCGAGGCGGGCTCGCCCTTGAGCGCGGGCGGCTCGACGCCGAAGTCGGGGACGGCGGCCAGCAGCGCCTTGGTGTACGGGTGCTTGGGCGAGCGGATGACCTCGTCGGAGTCGCCGACCTCGACGATCCGGCCGAGGTACATCACCGCGATCCGGTCGGAGACGACCCGGGCGACCGACAGGTCGTGGGTCACGAAGACGACGGCCATGCCGAGGTCGCGGCGCAGCTCCTGGATCAGGTTGAGCACGGTGGCGGCCAGCGAGACGTCGAGGGCGCTGGTCGGCTCGTCGCAGAGCAGCACCTCGGGCGGGACGACGGTGGCGCGGGCCAGCGCCACGCGCTGGCGCTGGCCGCCGGAGAGCTCGCTGCCGCGGGCGTCGTAGACGGCCTCGGGCAGGCCGGTGCGGCGCAGCGCGGCCAGCGCCCGCTCCCGCCGCTGGGCCTTGGGCAGCTTCTCGGTGCGCAGCCGCTCGTCGAGCAGCTGGCCCACGGTCAGCCACGGGGTGAGGGAGGCGCCGGAGTCCTGGAACACCATCTGCGGCCGGCCGCCGCGGCCCAGGACGACGTCCCCCTTCGACTGCTTCTCCAGGCCGGCGAGGACCCGCAGCAGGGTGGACTTGCCCGAGCCGCTCTCCCCCACCAGCGCGACGCACTCGCCCTCGCGGACGTCGAGCGAGACGCCGCGCAGCGCGCCGAGCTCCGCCTTCCGGCCGCGACCGGCGCGGACCCGGAAGACCTTGTGCACCCCGCCGGCGCGGGCCGCCCAGCCCTCGGCGGCCGCCTCCTCGGCGACCGCCACCGGTGGGAGGGGCGGGGGCGGCGGCGCGACGGCCAGGCCGGTGACCGCCCGCGGCTCGGCGATGCACGCCCGCAGGTGGCCGCCGGCGACGGGCAGCGGGTCGGGCAGCAGCGTGGTGCAGGCCTCGGTGGCCACTGGGCACCGGGGCGCGTACGCGCAGCCGGGCGGCAGGGCGGCCGGGTCGGGCGCGCCGCCCTCCAGCGCCCGGATCGGCCGGGTGCGGTCGGTCGACAGCGACAGCCGCGAGCGCATCAGGCCGACGGTGTAGGGGTGGGCCGGCTCGCGCAGCACGGTGCCGGTCGGTCCCAGCTCGGCGACCCGGCCGGCGTACATGACCGCCACCCGGTCGCTGACCTGCGCGGCGACGCCGAGGTCGTGGGTGATGAGCAGGACGCTGCAGCCGACCTCGTCGCGCAGCCGGCCCAGCAGCGCGAGCACCTGGGCCTGGACGGTGACGTCGAGCGCCGTCGTCGGCTCGTCGGCGATGACCAGCGCGGGGTCGCCGGCCACCGCCATGGCGATCATGACCCGCTGGCGCAGCCCGCCGGAGAGCTCGTGCGGGTAGCTGTCGAGCCGGCGCTCGGGCTCGGGGATGCCCACGGCCTGCAGCAGCCGCAGCGCCTCCTTCATCGAGCCCGCCGCCTCGGCGACCTGCCGGCCCACCTTCATCGTGGGGTTGAGCGAGGTCATCGGGTCCTGGAAGACCGCGCCCATCGACACCCGCCGCACCGTGCGGCGCACCTCCGGGCCGGCGGTGAGCATGTCGGTGCCCTCGACCAGGGCCAGGCCGCTGGTGCGCGGCTGCGAGGCCTCGGGCAGCAGACCGAGCAGGGCGAGGCTGAGCACGCTCTTGCCGGAGCCGGACTCGCCGACCAGGCCGACGATCTCGCCGCGGCCGATCTGCAGGTCGACGCCGCGGACGGCCTCGACCTGCCGGCCGCCGCGGGTGAAGCCCACGTGCAGGTCCTGGACGTCGACGACGAGGTCGGTGGCCGGCGCGGCGTCGTGCTGGACGACGCCGGCGAGGTCGTGTGCTGCGGCTGGGGCCGAGCGCGGCATCCCGTCACCTCCGTGGGACGTGCCGGCCGCGAGGCAGCCGACGACGACTGTCTCCCGGGCTTTTGTCCCGCCGTGGCACGGACGCGCGCACCTGGACGGCACGAGCCCCGCTGCACCTCTCGGACCAGCCCGCCCGCAGGCGGCGGAACCCTAGGTGCGCCCCACCGGAGTGGGTCGGGCACCAGTGAACTGGCGGTTCGTGACCCGCCGTTTCCGCTCGTGTTCCTTTCGTGTGACACGGGGCCCCACCTGCGTGGTCTCGGTCACGGGACGCGCGATCAGGCGACGCGCCCCTGCAGCGCCTCCTGGCCGAACGACGACAGGGCCAGCGAGCCCTCGGGCAGCACCAGCTCGCCGCTCTCCAGGCGGCGGCGCAGGTAGCGGAAGCTCTGCGCGGTCTGGGCGAAGAGGTGGTCACCGGCGACCAAGGGCGTGCGCGCGGGCTCGCCGTCGGCGACGAACTGCGGCAGCGGTGCGACGAGGGTGTCGTGGTCGACGTTGAAGAACAGCGGGAAGGAGTAGCGCTCCTCGACGACCTTGCGCACCCGGTGGGTGGTGGCGACGAACCGGCCGTTGGTCCAGGTCTCGAGGATGTCGCCCACGTTGACCACCAGCGTGCCCGGGCGCGGCGGGACGTCGATCCACTCCCCCGCGCCGTTGAGCACCTCCAGCCCCGGCGCGGTGGGCAGCAGCAGCGTGAAGCACTCGTAGTCGGTGTGCGCGCCGATGCCGACGGCGTCCACGGCCGCGGGGTCGTGCGGGTAGTGGATCAGTCGCAGCTGCGACGGCGGCTTGGTGACGAACCGGTCGAAGGCGTCGGCCGGCTCGCCGAGGGCCAGGGCGAAGCCGCGCAGCAGGGCGCGGCCGAGGGCCAGCACCGCGTCGTACCAGGCGCCGACCGCCTCGCGGAAGCCGGGCAGGTCCGGCCACTGGTTGGGGCCGAGCATCCGCCCGGCCAGGAAGTCGGGGTCGTCGGCCGGCAGGTCGGCGGAGAGGTCGAACGCCTCCTTGAGGTCGCGCGTACCGCCGGCGAAGACCTCCTCGCCCTCGGGCACGTAGCCGCGGTGGTTGGTGGAACGCCCGATGTAGGTGCGCATCTTCTCCTCCGGCGGGAGGGCGAAGAACGCGGTCGTCACGCGGAGCAGGTCCTCGGCCAGCGCCGGGTCCAGGCCCGTGCCGGTGATGTAGAAGAACCCCACGTCGCGGGCGGCGCGGCCGAGCTCGTCGGCCACCCGGTGGTGCTCGGCGGGGTCGTCGCCGAGCAGGCCCGAGACGTCGACGACCGGGACCTCGGTGAAGTCGGTCAGGCTGCTCACGCGGTGCGGACCTCCGGGCCGACGGGGCGGGGACGGCGGACGGGCAGCGCGGCGGCGGAGCCCTCGGTGGCGACGACGGACCACTGGCGCAGCAGCGGCGTGCCGGCGGGGTCGGTGGTGATCTCCCGCAGCCCCGCGCCGTCGGCGACCAGGTCGAGCGAGGCACCCGCACGCGCCGGCCGGCTGGAGGCGGTGCGGACGACGGCGCCGTCCGCACCCACCGTGCCGAGGGCGACCTCGGCGTCGGTGGCCCAGGCGACGTCGTCGCCGACGCGCACCAGGACGGCCGGTGCCCCGGTCGCCGCGTCCCGCAGCTCGACCGCGCAGCAGAGCAGGTCGGGGCCGGTGCGGCGGGCCCAGCGCTCGACGTAGGCCTCGTGCCGACCGGTCTCGACCAGCGCGTCGGCGCCGTCGGGCTCGAGCAGGCCCTCGTCGGGGGTGGGGCCGGGCCGGAGGTCGACGACCCGCTCCCAGCAGGTCCACGGCCCGTCGGCGCGGAGACGCCCGGCGAACCCCTCGGTCGCGGCGGGATCCACCGGCAGCCGCAGGTCGACGTAGTAGCTGCCGGCCTGCAGCCAGGTGACCGCGGTCGACGTGTCGCAGGTGCCGTCGCGTCGGATCAGCAGGGTGCGCTGCCAGCGACCGCGCAGCGCGGGATCGGGCGGGACGACGGGCACGGCCACCCCCGGGCGTCGGCCGGGCGGGGATGCCCGGCGACCACGCCGCTCGGCGGGTCCCGCTCATCCCAGCCGACCGCTGTGTCGGGGGGAGGGCCGCGCCGTGACGTCGGTGTTACCCGGCTGCTCCAGCGCCCGTCACTTGAGCGCGCTGCCGGCCTGCCACTGGTCCCACGGGATGGCCCAGTCGTAGATGTCGCCGTCGGCCGCCGACAGGGTCGGGCCGATGGAGTTCTTGATCTCCACGACGTCGCCGGGCTGGCTGAAGTTGAAGAACCAGGCCGCGTTCTCGGTGGACATGTTGATGCAGCCGTGCGAGACGTTCTCGCGGCCCTGCTGCGCCACCGACCACGGGGCGGCGTGCACGAACTCGCCGTTGTTCGACAGCCGCACCGCGTACTCCACCGGGGTCCGGTAGCCGTTGGGGCTGTCGACCGGCACGCCGTAGGTGCTGGAGTCCATGACCCGGTCGCGGTTCAGCTCGGTCACCACGTGCGGGCCGTTGCGGCTGGGGAAGTCGGGGCCGCCGGCGCTGATCGGGAACGTCTGCACCAGCTGGTCGCCGTCGTACACCTGCATCTGGTGCGTCCCGGCGTCGGCGATCGACACGTGCCGGTCGCCGATGCGGAAGGACACCACGCGGTCCTTCTCGCCCCAGATCCCGCCGCCGAAGCTGACGCCGTACAGGTCGGCGTGCAGCGTGACGTCGGTCTGCGCCGGCCAGTAGGTGGACGGCCGGAAGTGCACCTCGGAGTCGGACAGCCAGCTCCAGACGCCGTCGGTCGGGGTGGAGCTCTGGACGAGGAGGTGGCTCTCGACGGCGGCCTTGTCCTCGACCGGCTCGTCGAAGTAGACGCGGATCGGCAGGCCGACGCCCACCGTGGTGCCGTCGAGCGGGCCGATCGACGGGGTCGACAGCGTCTCGGGGGTGGCGGTGGTGAAGGTGGTGGCGGCGGAGACCTGCTCGTCGTCGCCACCGGTCGCGGTGGCGGTGAGCGTGTAGGTGGTGCCGTAGGCGAGATCGGTGTCGGGGGTCCAGACCTCGGTGACCGCCTGACCCTCGGCGGGCTCCTCCTCGCCGGCGGCGTCCTCGGCGAGCTTCCCGGTGACCGGCGTGCCGGCGGCGTCGACGAGGGTCACCTCGCCGATCTCGCCGTCGGTGACCGTGATCTCGAGGGGGACGACCGGCGAGACGTCGGCCGACCCGTCGGCCGGGGCGACGGCGAGCTGGGCCGGCCGGGCCTCGGCGGACGACGACGGCGACGGCTCGCCCGACGCGTCGGGTTCCTCCGCCGTGTCGGTGCAGCCCACGAGGAGCAGCAGCGCCCCGGCCACCAGTGCAGCTGTGCGTCGCACCCGCCCCGTCCCCTTCCGCCGCACCCGTCGCTGGATGCCTTTTCCGCTGGTCCGCGTCCAGTGTCCACGCCCGGACGACGGAAGGGGGATCTTGAGCGGCACCCGCCCGGACCCGACCCGATCCGCGCTGGTATCGTTCTCCTCCGGTCGCCCGGCACACCGGTCGACACGCGCCATTAGCTCAATTGGCAGAGCAGCTGACTCTTAATCAGCGGGTTCGGGGTTCGAGTCCCTGATGGCGCACCCCTTCCGACCAGCGGCTCCCCCCCTCCGGGGTGGGGCCGCTTCGTCGACCCGGGCCCCGACTCACCCCCTGCAGACGAGGCGCGGCTCCGCGCCGGGCAGGACGCTCGCACCTGCTCAGGGACGAGCAGCCGTGTCGGGGAGGCGTCATGCGGGAGCTCAGCAGCCGGTCGAGGACCAGGACCGACATCCCCGAGGACCCCCCGGAGGACGAGCCGGTCCCGGCGCCCACGGGATGGGTGTTCGCCGCGGTGCTCGGCCCGCTCGTCGTGCTGGTCGTCCTCGCGTGGACGATGCGCGGCCTCTGAGCGCAGACCTCCTCAGTCGAGGAGGACGACGCCGCGGATGTTCCGCCCGGCCTTCATGTCGTCGAAGCCCTCGGCGACCTGGTCCAGCGAGTAGGTCCGCGTCACCAGCTCGTCCAGCTTCAGCGTGCCCGCCGTGTACTGGGCGAGCAGGTTCGGGACGTCCCACCGCGGGCTGCAGCCGCCGAACAGCGCGCCCTGCAACCGCTTCTGGAACACCGTGAACATGGTGTGGTTCACCGGGATGCCCGCCTGGCGCATGCTCCCGGTGCCGGTGAGGACGACCGTGCCGGCCTTGCGGATGCAGTTCACCGCCTCGGCGATGTGCTCGCCGGTGACGACGCCGACGGCCACGACGGCGGCGTCGGCGCCCTGCCCGTTCGTGAGGGAGCGGGCCAGCTCGGTGGCCTCGGCCATCGAGCCGGTGGCGTGGGTCGCGCCGAACTGCTTGGCGGTCTCCCGCTTGAACTCGACCGGGTCGACGGCGATCACCGCGCGGGCGCCGATGGCCCGGGCGGCCTGCACGCTGTTCATGCCCACCCCGCCGACGCCCATGACGACGACGACGTCCCCCGCGCGGGCGTCGGACATGTTGGTGACCGACCCCCAGCCGGTGGGGACGCCGCAGGCGACGAGCGCGGCCTTGTCCAGCGGCAGGCCGGGGTCGATCTTCACCGCCGACCGGGCGTCGACGACGGTGTGCTCGCTCAGCGCCGCGAGACCGTAGGCCTGGGCCACCGGCCGGCCCTGGTACGACATGCGGAAGCTGGTGGGGTCGTCGATCCGGGCGCCGGTGAAGAGCTTGGCGCCGAGGTCGCACAGGTTCTGCCGGCCGGTCGAGCACATCCGGCACCGGCCGCAGACCGCGACGAAGCTGAGCACCACGTGGTCCCCCTCCGCCCAGCCGGGCGTGGCGGGGCCCACCCCGACGACGACGCCCGCGCCCTCGTGGCCGCCGGCGAGGGGCAGCCGGAGCGGCGGGGCCGACCCCGGTGGGACGTCGTGGTCGTCGGTGTGGCACAGCCCGACGGCGGCCATCCGGACGAGCAGCTCCCCCTCGCGGGGTCCGTCGAGGTCGACCTCGGTGACCTCGTACCGGCCGGGCTGCGTGTGGAGCACTGCGCTGCGGGTCTTCACGGCGTGGACCTCCCGGGGCTCGGAGGCTGCGCGGCCCGCGCCGAGTGGTCGAGCCGCCAGACGGGGGAAGGACGGCGAAGGGTTCGTGGACGCTGGAGTGCCGGATCGTAGCGGCGATCCCCTGCGCCGCGGGGCCCGCGCCGCGCACCGGTTCCGCCGACGAGCACGCCGGTGTCGCACGGTGACCGGCCGGTCACGCGGCCCCGCCAGGCGGGCGCACCCCGGGCACGGAGGCCCTCTGTCGCCCGCCTGACGAGGTGGGCCCAGTGTGGGGCATCGGGGCGCGGACCGCCGTCCCGTGCGGCCCCCCGGAGCCCGACGTCAGACCAGCCCGTGCTCCCGGGCCGCCGCGACGGCCGCGGCCCGGCCGCGGGCGTGCAGCTTGCCCTCGACGCGCCGGATCCGGGTGCGCGCGGTGTTCGTCGAGACCGACAGCGACGCGGCGATCGCCGCCGTGGACCGGCCGTCGGCCAGGTGTCTCAGGACCTCGAGGTCGCGGCTGCCCAGGGTCACCGCTGCGTCGGGGAGCATGGCCGCCTCCTGCTGGGCACGGCGGCGGTCGACCGCGCGACGCCGCGTCCCGAACGCTAGTGACGGGAGCTGCGCAGGGCTTTACCGTTCCCGCACCGGGTCTTACCTCTTCGCGCACCGGCAGGAGGGTCCGGCGATGCGCCCACGGATCCAGCGCGCCGCGCTCACGGGGTACGCCGGGCTGGCCGCGTCGGTGGGCCTGGACCCGGCCGAGCTCCTCGCCGGCGCCGGCCTCGCGCCGGCCGACCTCGAGGCCGGCGACTGGCTCCCGGCCGTGCCCGCCGCGCGACTGCTGGAAACCTCGGCCCGGCGCTCCGGCTGCGAGGACTTCGGGCTGCGCCTGGCGGGCCTGCGCCGTCTGGGCACGCTCGGCCCGATCGCGGTCGCGCTGCGCGACGAGCCCGATCTGCGCGGGGCGCTGTCCCTGCTGCTCTCCTACGAGCGCGTCTACGAGCAGGCGGTGCACCTGCGGCTCCGCGAGGACGGCGGCACGGGGAACCTCGACGTGTGGCTCGAGCTCGGTGAGCCGACGCCCCATGGGCAGCTGCTCGACCTCGTGCTGGGCGCGGTGGTCGGCATCGTCCGGGCGCTGCGCGGCACCGCCTGGACCCCCTCGGCGGCATCCCTCACCCGCCCGGAACCAGCCGACCCGGCCCCGTGGCGGCGGTTCTTCGGTGCGCCGGTCACCTTCTCGGCGCCCTGCAGCGGCCTGGTGTTGCCGGCGGCCGAGCTGGCGGCGCCGCTGCTCACCGCGGACCCGTCGCTCCGCCCGTACACCCGGCAGTTCCTCCGCGCGGTCGCCGCCCCGCCGACGGCGACGACGGCCGCCCGGGCCGCCGAGGCGGCGGAGGTGCTGCTGCCGCAGGGGCGCTGCGACGCGAGCCGCGTCGGCCGGGCCCTCGGCCTCGGCCCGCGGGCGCTGCAGCACCACCTGGCGGAGGAGGGCACCAGCTTCTCGTCGATCGTGCACGAGACCCGGAAGCGGCTGGCCGAGCGCTACGTGGCCGCCGAGCGGTACTCGCTGACCGAGGTGTCGCAGCTGCTCGGGTTCGGCGCGCCGAGCGCGTTCACCCGGTGGTTCCACCGGCAGTTCGGCGTCAGCCCGAGCGACTGGCGCCGCGCCGCTCGGGCGCGGACCGCGGCCCGAACCGTCCGGAGCGGGTGATCTCCCGGGCGACGCGGCCCGGGCAGCCTGGCACGGGGATCCTCCCCGAGGAGGTGGCGAGCGTGGAGTCGGTACGTGCCCGCCGCTGGACGGCCCGGGGCGCGCTGGTCCTGCTGGTCGCGGCCCTGGTCCTCCTGCTGGGCTTCGCCGTGGACGGCGGGTTGTGGCTGCTGGTGCTCACCAGCGTGGCGTCCGCGCTCGCGATCGCCGGCGTGTTCTGGTTCCTGCTGCACCGCGGCGCGGTGCGCTGGTTCGCGCTCGGCCTGGCGATCTGCGCGCCCCTCGCGCTGCTCGTGGCCTTCGTCGCGGACGGCCTGCTGTGGATCGCGCTGCTGGCGGCCGTGCTGCTCGCGGCCGCCGCGGCGGCCGGGCGGTACGCCCTGCGGCCGGACCGCTCGGCCTGGGCGCTGCCGGCGACCGAGGTCCCGCCGGCCCGGCAGCCGTTCGTGATCATGAACCCGCGCTCCGGCGCCGGCAAGGTCGCCCGCTTCTCGCTGCGCGAGCGGGCCGAGGAGCTCGGCGCCGAGGTGGTGCTGCTCGACCGGCCGGGCACCGACGTGCAGCAGCTCGCCCGGGACGCGCTCGCCCGCGGTGCGGATCTGCTGGGGGTGGCCGGCGGCGACGGCACCCAGGCCCTCGTCGCCCAGGTGGCCGCCGAGCACGACGTGCCGCTGCTCGTGATCAGCGCCGGCACGCGCAACCACTTCGCCCAGGACCTCGGCCTCGACCGCGCCGACCCGGCCCGGTGCCTCGACGCCCTCCGCGACGGGGTCGAGGCGCGCATCGACCTCGGCACGGTCAACGGCCGCCCGTTCGTGAACAACGCCTCGTTCGGCGCGTACGCCGAGATCGTGGAGCACCCCGGCTACCGCGACGACAAGACGCGGACCGCGCTCGACGCCCTCCCCGACCTGCTCAGCCGCCGGCAGGGTGCGCACCTGGTGGCCGAGTTCGACGGCCAGACCGTCACCGGACCGCAGGCCCTGCTGGTCAGCAACAACCCGTACGAGGCCACCGACCTCGCCGGGATGAGCCGCCGCGCCCGGCTCGACCGCGGCGTCCTGGGGGTCGTCGCGGTGCGGGTCGACACCGCCCGCCAGGCCGTGGGCCTGCTGCAGGGCGCCCACCGGCGCGGCCTGCTCTGGGCCGAGGCGGCCGAGGTCGTGGTCAGCGCCGACGTGCCCGAGGTGCCGGTCGGCATCGACGGGGAGACCGTCCGGCTGGCCGCGCCGGTGCGCTGCGCCGTCCGCCCCGGCGCGCTGCGCGTGCGGCTCCCCCGCGAGCGTCCGGGCATCCGCCCGCCGCGCGGTCAGCTGGTGTGGGCGCGGCTGTGGTCCCTGGCGCTCGGCCGCCCCGACCCCGCTCAGGCCGGGGTCTCCCAGGTGGCCCCGGTGCGGGCGCGGTAGGCCACCACGGCCGCCTCGACGGTCGGGAAGAAGTGGCGCGGCTCGATCGCCTCGGTCAGCCCGTAGCGCTCGATCTTCCGGCGGACGGGGTCCTTCATCTCCGCGAACGCCAGCGTCACGCCGCGCTCGTCGAGCCGCTGGTCGAGCTCGAGCAGGACGTCGGCGGCGGTGGTGTCGACGTCGGTGATCGGCTCGGCGGCGATCACGATCCACCGCGGCGCCGGTTCGCTGCGGGCGAGGGCCAGGACGTCGTCGCGGAAGGTCTTGGCGTTGGCGAAGAACAGCGGCGCGTCGAACCGGTGCAGCACCAGCCCGGGCAGCTGCGCGGCCTCCGGGTAGGAGCGGACGTCGTGGTAGCCGGGCAGCCCGTCGACCAGCCCGAGCGTCGCCTGGTAGGGCCGCCAGGCGCGGCGGAAGACGTTGAGGATGGACAGGCCCACCGCGATGCCGATGCCCGGCAGGACGCCGAGCAGCGCGACCCCGGCGAAGGCCACCAGCGACAGGCTGAACTCGACCCGGCGCTGGCGCCACAGCCGCGCCGTCGCCGGCAGGTCGGCCAGCGAGATCGCCGCGGTGATGACGACGGCCGCCAGCGCGGCCTGCGGCAGGTCCTGGAACAGCCCGGGCAGGAGGACGATCATCACGATGACCAGCGCGGCCCCGACGATGCCGGTGAGCTGGGTCTTGGCCCCCGCGCGCTCGGCCACCGCGGTGCGGGAGGCGCTGGTGCTCACCGGGAAACCCTGGAAGAGGCCAGCGGCCAGGTTCGCCGTCCCGATGCCGATCATCTCCTGGCCACCCCGCACCTCCTGCCCGGTGCGCTCGGCGAACGCCGAGGCCGTGGAGATGGTGTCCGCCAGCGACACCAGGGCGATGGCCAGCGCGCCGGCGACCAGGGCGGCGAGGTCCGACCACTCGATCGACGGGATGGTCAGGGGCGGGAAGCCCTCGGGCAGCACGCCGACGAGGGAGACGCCGCGGTCGCCGAGGTCGAGGAGGCTGCTGAAGGCGATCGCCAGCACGACCATCACGAGCACCGCCGGCACCTTGGGCCAGAACCGCTGCAGCCCGAGGACGACCACGATCCCGCCGAGCCCCACGGCGGCCGCGGCCGGCACGACCTCCCCCCGCGCCACGCCCTGGACGAAACCGACGACCTCGCCGATCAGGCCGTCGCCGTCCACCGAGAACCCGAACAGCTTGGGCAGCTGCCCGACGACGATCGTCAGTGCCAGCCCGTTGAGGTAGCCGATCATGGTCGGCTTCGACAGCAGGTCGGCGACGAAGCCCAGCCCGGCGAACCCGGCCGCGATCATGATGACGGCGGTCAGCAGCGCGAGCATCGACGCCAGCGCGACCGCCCGCTCCGGGTCCCCGCCGGCCGCGACCAGCGGCAGGATCGTCGCGGCGATCATCGGGCCGAGCGACGAGTCGGGGCCGAGCACCAGGATCCGAGACGGCCCCACCACGGCGTAGGCCAGCAGGCAGGTGATCGTCGTGTAGAGCCCGGTGATCGGGGGCAGCCCCGCCAGCTCGGCGTAGGCCATGCCCTGCGGCACGAGCAGGGCCGTCAGCACCACGCCCGCGACGAGGTCCTTGCGCAGCCAGGCCGCGCGGTAGCCGCGGAGGCCCGCGAGACCCGGGGGGAGACGGGTCACGCGGTCCTCCGGTAGGCCTCCCGCAGCTTCTTCTCCACCAGGATCGGGACGAACGCCTGCACGCGGGCGCCGGCGAACGCGGCCAGCGCGGACTCCGCCCGTGCGCGCACCTCGTCGGGGTCCGCGCCGTACTGCGCCGCCAGCCGCAGGGCGAGGGCGTCGACGAACGTCGCAACCGGCGCAGCCTCGACCAGCGTCATGGCGAGCCCTCCTCGTCCGGAGCCACCAGCGGTGCCGGAAGGGTCGCGGGCCGCGCGAGGACCCGGCATCACCCGGGCCGGATGAGGTCAGGTGTCCAGGTACCGGGCCACGAAGCCGAACAGGACGCCGAGCGAGTTGGTGGCCCAGTGGGCGCCGATGCTCGCCAGCACGCTGCCGCTGCGCCGGCGCAGCTCGCCGAACACCAGCCCGCCGACCGTGGTGAGGACGACGGTGCCGACGGCGAGCAGGGCCCCGCCCGCACGCGTGGCGGGCACCGCGTGCCACAGCCCGAAGAGGCCGGACGTGATCACCAGGACCTGCCACGGGGGGCAGTGGCGGGAGAGCACGCCCCAGAGCACCGAGCGGAAGGCGAGCTCCTCGAACACCACCGTGCCGAGCGGGATGACCACGAGCGCGGTGCCCAAGGCGTCGAGCACCGGCAGGTCGTAGCGCGGGTCGTCGAAGGCCGGCCGGCTCAGCGGGAGCGCGACCCCCACCGCGTAGACGAGGGCGACGGCGCCGACGGCGCCCAGCGCCCACCGGCTGCCCGACCCGAGGCGGTCGCGCCCCAGGCCCAGCTGCGCCCACGTCAGCCCGTCGAGACGGGCGACGGCGAGCAGGCCGAGGCCGGCCAGCGCGCGGGCCCACCAGGGCGGGCGCAGGAGGGAGGCACCCAGGTTGACCGCGACGAGGACCAGCAGGACCACCCCGGTGGCCACCAGGTCGCGGCGGCGGACGGCGGGGCCGGTCACCCCTGGGCGAGCAGCTGCCGGAGCCGCTCGGTGTCGGCGTCGGCCCAGCCGGGCGGCTGCGCCAGCTCCGCCCAGCCGTCGGCGTAGTCGGCCGAGTAGCGGTGCCCGTGCCCGTCCGGCGCGTCGACGGCGAACGCCATGTCCGCCGTGACCTGCCAGAACGTGACGAAGGGGATCCAGAACATGTCCGCCGAGACGTCGGGCGCGGGCTCCTCCTCCAGCCAGTCCGGGCGGGTCAGGATCAGCTGCGGGGACCACCACACGATCGGGTCGGAGGCGTTCTGCAGGTAGACGACCCGCGGCTCCTCCCACTCCCCCGCCGGGCGGGCGAGGTCGAGTGGCTCGTCGGCCCAGCGCACGGTGCGGCCGTCCTCCAGCACCGGCAGCCACTCGGGCGTGTCCTCCTCGCGGTCGGCGACGAGGTCGCGCCACAGCGGGTTGAAGTTCGGCGGGCCGGCCCACAGCACGCCGTCGGTGCGGTTGCGGATGTCGGAGAGCCCGCTGAACGCGGCCTCGCCGGCGAACGTGCCGAGGCTCTCACCGAACACGTAGAGCGCGGGCCGGTCGTCCGGGGGCAGGTCGGCCCACACCCCGTACACCGCGTCGAACAGCGCCCGCCCGGCGTCGCGCGCCTTGGTCTGGTCGACGAGGAAGGAGATCCAGCTCGGCAGGTAGGAGTACTGCACGGCCACCATGGCGGTGTCGCCGTTGAACTCGTACTCCAGCGCGTCGCTCGCGGCGGGGTCCACCCAGCCGGTGCCGGTCGTGCTGATGACGACCAGAACCGCCCGGTCGAACCCACCGGCCCGCTCGAGGTCGCGGACGGCGAGGGCGGCCCGGTCCTCGACGTCCTCCGCCGACGCCAGCCCGGCGTAGGCGCGGACCGGCTGCAGCGCCGGCCGGCCGGAGAACGCCTGCAGCTCCTCCGGCGTCGGCCCCGTCCCGACGAAGTTGCGCCCCTGCAGCCCGAGCTCCTCCCACGGCACCAGCGAGTCGGGGCTGCCCGAGCGCTCCGGCGCCGTCGGCTCCACCGCGCCGGCCTCCGTGCCGTCGTCCTTGACGCTGAACGCCGAGTTGAGCGCCTCCACCAGGCCCCGGAAGAGCACGCCGTTGAGCAGCAGCAGCACCAGGACGGTGACGACGGCGACGCCCAGCGGGCGGGCGACCCGGCGGGGCAGGAACCGGCCGAGCAGCCGGACCAGCCAGCGGGCCAGCCGCCGGATGGCGCGCCCGGTGCCCACCACGGCGGCGAAGACCAGCAGGGCGACGACGACCAGCCCGGCGACGGACCACCCCTCCGGCGGGTCGGCGCCCATGAGCTCGTGGAGGTCCCGCTGCCAGCCCGAGCCCAGCCAGAGCATGACCACGACCAGGACGGTCCCCAGGACGGCGAGCACCTGCCAGGCCCGCCGGCGGAAGGCGGCCGACATCCGGCGATCGGTGACCTCGGCGACGAACCAGGCCCCCGTCGTCCCGACCCCATAGCCGATCGCGGCGGTGATCCCGGCGATCAGGCCCTGGAGCAGCCAGCCGCGCGGCAGCAGCGACGGGGTCAGCGAGCTGCAGCCGAGCAGCAGCGCGCCCAGCGTGCCGCTCCAGGTGTAGCGCGGGAGGTGGCGCCGCCACCTCGGGCGGCGAGGTGGACGCGCGGCCGGTGCGGCCGGGGCGGTCTCCTCGGTGGGGGCCGGGGGCGCGGTGGCAGGCTCCGCCGTCATGGCGTCCTCCGCGGTCGGGGACCCCGAGGGTAGCGACGCCGGGCGGCGCGGAACTCGTACCGGGAGGATGAGCCGCGCCCGGCTGCCCGGCGGCACGATCCGGCCATGGCCAGAACGAGGGCCCGCATGCCGGAACCGGGCGCCGCGCCGGACGTCGGTCTGGTGGTCGCGGCCGCCACCGCTCCGGGCACCTTCACCCCGTCGCTGTCCTCCCGCAGCGCGCTCGACCAGGGCCTGGTCACCGGCCTGGCCACGGGTGTGCAGTACCTGCTGTCGGTCGCCACCGGCGAGGCGCTGACGGCGGCGGCGGGCTTCCTCGCCGGCGACGACGCGCCTCCCGCCCGGCGGCGCGCCGTGGCGCTGGCCGTGGACTGCGCCGCGGTCCCGCTCGGGCTGGCCGTGGTGCGTGCGCTGCCGCCGCGGCCCGGCGACCCGCTGCTGCGCGGCGCGGCCCGCCAGCTCGCCTGGCGCAGCGGCGCCACCGGGCTCGCCGGTGCCGCCCTCCGCACGGCCCAGGCCGGGACCCGGGCCCTGGACGCCCGGCTGGGGCTGGCCGGCCGCCTGGCCGCGGTGCCGCTGGCGGTCCCCGTGGGCCTCGCGCTGTCGTACCTGCTCGACCGCCGGCGCCCGCAGGCCGGCGACGACGTCCTGGGCCGGGCCGACGTGCCCCCGGCCCTGCGCTCGCTGCTGGTCGCCGGCGGCGTGGTGGGCGGGCTGACCGCCGGCGGCTACGGCGAGCACGCGCTCGCCGACCTGGCCGGCCGGCGGCTGGCGGCCGTGCTCCCCGGACCGGCCGGGTTGTGGCGCGCGGCCGGGCACGCCGGCAGCCTGGCCGGGCTCGCGGCGGGCGCGTCGGCGCTGTGGCACCGGGCGATGCGCCGGATCGAGGCCGGTACGTCCGCCGACGTCCCCGTGCTCGAGCGGGACGAGGCGGAGCGCTGGGTCCCGGCGACGATCAGCGGCGGGCCGGGCAGCGTCGTCCCCTGGGCGAGCCTGGGCCGGGAGGGGCGCCGGCACGCGCTGGCCACCGTGCGTCCCGAGCCGCTGCCCACCCGTCCGGACGGCACCCCCGACCTGTCCGTCGAGACGGTGATGGGGACGCCGGCCCGCGCCGCGCCGGTGCAGGTCTACGTCGGGCTGGACAGCGCGCCCACGGCGCGCGAGCGGGTCGACCTGGCGCTGGCCGAGCTGGAGCGCACGGGCGCCTTCGACCGGTCGCTGCTGGTGCTGGTCTCCCCCACCGGCACCGGCTACGTCAACTACGTCGCCGTCGCGGCGCTGCAGTACCTGGCGCTCGGCGACGTCGCCACCGTGGCCATGCAGTACTCGCGGCGCCCGTCGCCGCTGTCGCTGGGCATGGTGGCCGGCGCCCGCGAGCAGAACCGGCTGCTCTGGCTGCGCGTCCTCGAGCGGGTGCGGGAGCGGTCCCCGCGACCGCGCGTGGTGCTGTTCGGGGAGAGCCTCGGGGCGCACACCAGCCAGGACGTCTTCCTGCACTGGGGCACGCTGGGCCTGGACGCGCTCGGCATCGACCGCGCCCTGTGGATCGGCACCCCCTACGGCAGCGGCTGGATGCACCAGGTGACCGGCGCGGACCGGCTGGACGTCGACCGCGAGCGGGTCGCCGTCGTCAACGACGCCGCCCAGCTGGAGTCGCTGCGACCGCGGCCGCGGTACGTGCTGCTCAGCCACGACAACGACGGGGTGACCCGGTTCGGACCCGACCTGCTGTGGTCACCGCCGGCGTGGCTGGGCCCCGACCGGCCGCATCCGGAGCTGCTCACCGACGCCAGCCCCCGGGGCATCCCGGAGGCCCTGCGCTGGCGTCCGGTCACGACCTTCTTCCAGAGCCTCGTGGACATGAAGAACGCGCAGGTCCCCGGGTCCTACCGGGCCTGGGCGCACGACTACCGCGCCGACCTGCCGCGGGTGCTGGCCGAGGTGTACGGGCTGCCGGCGACCGCCGAGCAGCTGGCCCGGGTCGAGGAGGCGCTGCGGCTGCGGGAGAGCGTGCGCGAGCGGCTGTTCGCCGGGGCGCCGGCCTGAGGCGACGGCATGCGCACCGGTCTGCAGGAGCACCTCGGGTCACGGCAGGTGACCAAGGTCGTCTACGGCGCCATCATCGGGCTCGCGCTCGTCGTGGCCCTCCAGGCGCACCCCCCGGGGCCCGCCGCCGTGATCGCCTCGCTCGGGGGGACGGCCGTCGCGGTCGCGCTGGCCGAGGTCTTCAGCGAGGTCGTCGGGGCCGAGACGAGCAGCCGGCGGCCGGTCACCCGGGCGCAGCTGGGCCACATGGCGGAGGACGCCGGCTCGGTCGCGTTCGGCGTCGCCTTCCCCGCCGTCTTCTTCCTGCTCGCCGCGCTGGGCGTGATCGAGAACGCCACCGCCTTCTCGGTCGCCAAGTGGAGCGGCCTGGGGCTGATCGGCTTCTACGGCTACTGGGCATCCCGCTTCGCCGGCGCCACGCGGACGCGGGCGGTGGTCCGCGGTGCCTCGGTCGCGCTGGTGGGCGCGGCCCTCATCGCGCTCAAGGCGCTGGTCCACTGAGCCCGGCCCGGCCGGCCGCGGCTCAGCCGGCCGGCTGGAGGACCGACGGCGCGAACGGGCGGATCTCCTCCTGCCCGTGCCGGACGACGACGCAGCTGGACTCGGGCACCTCGCGCCACGCCCCGCGGAGGTCTCCCATCGGCTCGGACACGACCATCCGGGCGTCGTCGGAGAGCCGGTGCAGCACCGGGTTGTCCGGGTACTGGTGGCGCAGGGTCGCGACGTCGGTGCTGTGGAACAGCGACCGCGACCGCCCCTCGGTCGAGTACCGGAAGGCCCACAGGGTCTCGCCGTCGGTCGTCGCGACCGTCATCTGGATCGGGAACGGCTCGCCGTGGTGCCGGCCGGTCTCCTCGATGAGCCCCACCGCGCGGGCGACCGCCGCCGGCGGGTCCTGCTGCAGCCCGAAGGTCAGGGCGAGGTGGAAGAAGAGCTCCGAGTCGGTCGAGCCCTCGATGCTCGCGAACAGCTCCGGGTCCACCGCCAGCGCGAGCTCCCGCTTGACGGCGGTGAAGCGGCTGATGGCCCCGTTGTGCATCCACAACCAGCGCCCGTGGCGGAACGGGTGGCAGTTGGTCAGCTGCACCGGCGTCCCCGTCGAGGCGCGCACGTGCGCCAGCACCATCCGCGAGCGGATGTGCCCGGCGACCTCGCGCAGGTTGCGGTCGTTCCAGGCCGGCTCGGTGCTGCGGAACAGCCCGGGCAGCTCCCGGTCGTCGTACCAGCCGACGCCGAAGCCGTCGCCGTTGGTCGGCTCGACGCCGAGACGGGCGCGCAGGCTCTGCACGATCAGGGAGTTCTCCGGTGCGTACAGCAGGTCCTCCACCAGCACCGGGGAGCCGGTGTAGGCGATCCATCGGCACATCGGGGACCTCCGGTGGTCGTGGGGGGTGCCGGTGTCATCCCAGGGGGGCCGCCTGCTCCCGGCGTCGTCCCGCCCGGATGAATCCGGACGTGACCAGCACCCCGAGCGCGCAGGCCAGGAAGCAGGCGGCGCCGGCCGCGGTGGTCCAGGTGGCGGCGGCCAGGTCGAGCACCGACCCGGTGTCGGGGACGACGTAGCCGGCGACCGCGGCGACGGCGAACAGCACGCAGCCCAGGAGGTTCACCGCCGGCTGCCACCACCCGCGGCCGCCGCGCCGCGGCAGCAGACCACGGCGCGCCGACGCCCGGTAGGCGATCAGCCCGGACACCAGGAAGCAGACGGAGCCGAAGGCGTCGGGGCGCCAGACCAGCCGGTCGTACGCCGGGTCCTCGACCGCCGTCTGCAGCGCGCGGAACGTCGTCACGTCGAAGAACAGCGTCCCGAGCGACTGGACCACCGCCGTCCACCAGGCGGCCCGCGCGGCGCCCGGCTCGCGGCGCCGGGGGGCGGCCAGCCAGGTGTGCAGCCCGCCGCCGAGCGTGAACAGCACCGACCCCGCGAAGAAGGTGATCGCGTCGGCGGTCGGGCCGACCAGCTGCAGGTAGCCCGGGAAGGGGCCGACCAGGAAGCAGACCGACCCGAGCGCGAACGCGACAGCCGTCCACCGCTCGCGCGCCGCCATCGCTCGATCGCACCAGCGCGACCGGTGGCCCGGCGTCATCCCCGTCGGGTGAGGCCGCCGGACGGCCCGGCCGGGGAGCGTGGCGACCTCTTCCGAGCAGAGGACGGTGCGCGATGGGCGTGTACAGGAGCCGGAAGGCGGTCGACGACGGCGACCGCGACCTCCTCCCCCGGTTCACCCGGGCCGGGATGGTGCAGGTGCCCCGGGAGCGGATGCCCGAGGGGCCGATGCTGCCGGAGACGGCCTACCAGATCGTGCTGGACGAGGTGATGCTCGACGGCAACGCGCGGTTCAACCTGGCCACCTTCGTCACGACGTGGATGGAAGAGGAGGCCGACCGCCTCTACCAGGTCACCGCCGACAAGAACATGGTCGACAAGGACGAGTACCCGCAGACGGCGGACATCGAGGCCGCTGCGTGCGCATGATCGGCGACCTGTGGAACGTGCCGGACGCCGTCGAGAGCGTCGGGACGTCGACCACCGGCAGCTCCGAGGGCTGCATGCTGGCGGGGCTGGCCATGAAGCGCCGGTGGCAGCAGGCCCGCCGCGCGGCCGGCCGCCCCGCGGACCGGCCGAACCTGGTCATGGATGCCAACGTGCAGGTCGTCTGGGAGAAGTTCGCCAACTACTGGGACGTCGAGCCGCGGTACGTGCCGCTCGAGGGCGACGTGCTGCACCTGACCGCCGACCGCCTGCTCGAGCACGTCGACGAGAACACGATCGGCGTCGTGGCGGTCCTCGGCTCGACCATGGACGGCAGCTACGAGCCGGTGCAGGAGATCTGCGCCGCCCTGGACCGGTACGAGGCGACGAGCGGGGTGTCGGTGCCGGTGCACGTCGACGCCGCCTCGGGTGGCTTCGTCGCCCCGTACCTGCAGCCCGACCTGGTCTGGGGCTTCCGGCTGGAGCGGGTGGTGTCGATCCAGGCCTCCGGCCACAAGTTCGGCCTGGTGTACCCCGGCATCGGCTGGGTGCTGTGGCGCTCGGCGGAGCACCTGCCCGAGGACCTCGTCTTCCACGTGAACTACCTGGGCGGGGACATGCCGACGTTCGCGCTCAACTTCTCCCGGCCCGGCGCCCAGGTCGTCCTGCAGTACTTCCAGTTCCTCCGGCTGGGCCGCGAGGGGTACCGGCTGGTCCAGCAGACCTGCCAGGACGTCGCCGTGCACGTCGCCCGCACCCTGGGCGCGATGCCGCAGTTCGAGGTGGTCTTCGACGGCCGTGATCTACCGGTGGTGACCGTGCGCATGGCCGACGGGGTCACGGCCTACGACGTGTTCGAGGTCTCCCGGGCGCTGCGCGAGCACGGCTGGCTGGTCCCGGCCTACACGATGCCGCCCAAGCGCGACGACCTCGCCGTCCTGCGGATCGTGGTGCGCAACGGCTTCAGCCACGACATGGCCGAGCTGTTCCTGCGCGACGTCGGCCGCGTCGTCGACCGGCTGGACGGCCTGGCCGGCGACGCGCCGCAGGCCGCCCGGCCCAGCGGCTTCCACCACTGAGCAGCAGCGGGGGGGGGGGGGGGGGGGGGGGGGGGGGGGGGGGGGGGGGGGGGGGGGGGGGGGGGGGGGGGGGGGGGGGGGGGGGGGGGGGGGGGGGGGCCGGGGCGCCCCCCCCCCCCGGCCCGTGGACCGGTCGCCGTCGGGACGGC
>NZ_JBJGZV010000012.1:0-129350 GCF_054050715.1 Blastococcus sp. SYSU D00669 | reverse complement strand
AAGGAATCCCCACCCGGATCCGAGAACCCGGGCATCGGGGGTTTGTTACTTGGCACTGACTTTCGGCACGCTGTTGAGTTCTCAAGGAGCGGACGCGCAACAAACCAGCCCTTCCGGGCGTCGTCGTTGGCGGAGGTCCTACCCTACACCGCGACCGGTGGGCCCCCTCCAGGGGCTCCCCGGCTGGCCTCCCGGCCCGCGCGGCGCACCAAGAAAGTTACGTGCCCCCGCAGGCGGTGTCAAACGAGGTGGGCGGTGACGCCCGACACCGTTCCGTAACACGCGGAACACCCGTCCGACACGTGCTGGACGGCCGTCAGCCGACCCGCCGCTCCACCCCCGCGACCGACCGCTTGCCCCTCCGCAGCACCAGCCAGCCACCGGCCAGCCAGTCCGACTCGGCGGGCACGGCGTCGGCGTCGGTGACGCGCTCGTTGTTCAGGTAGGCGCCCCCCTCCTTCACCGTGCGCCGGGCCTCCGACAGGCTGCCGACCAGGCCGGCGAGCTGGAAGAGGTGCGCGATGGTGGGCGTCTCCCCCTCGACCGTCACGTAGCCGGCCTCCCGCAGAGCGGCACCGAGCGTGTCCGGGCCGAGGGTCGCCAGGTCGTCCCGTCCGAACAGCGCCCGGCCGGCGGCCTCCGCCTGGCGGAGCTCGTCGGGCCCGTGCACCAGCAGGGTCAGCTCCTCGGCCAGCGCCCGCTGCGGCGCGCGGGCCGCGGGCCGCTCGTGGGACTCCGCGATCAGCGCCTCGACCTCCTCGGCCGGCCGCTCGGAGAACATGGGCAGCCACGCCCGGGCGTCGGCGTCGTCGGCGTTGAGCCAGAACTGGAAGAACGCGTACGGACTCGTCAGCACCGGGTCCAGCCAGATGCTGCCGCCTTCGCTCTTGCCGAACTTCGTGCCGTCGGACTTGGTGACCAGCGGGGTCGACAGGGCGTGGACCGACGCGCCCTCCGTCCGGCGGATGAGGTCGATGCCGGCCGTCAGGTTGCCCCACTGGTCGGAGCCGCCGCTCTGCAGCGTGACGCCACGGGTCTTGTACAGCTCCCAGTAGTCGTTGGCCTGCAGGATCTGGTAGCTGAACTCCGTGTAGCTGATGCCGGCCTCGGAGTTGAGCCGGGCCGACACCGCCTCCTTGGCCAGCATCCGGCTCACCCGGAAGTGCTTCCCGAGGTCGCGGAGCAGGCCGATCGCCGACAGCTGCGACGTCCAGCTGAGGTTGTCGACGTAGATCGGCTCGAGCAGCCCGTGCTCCCGCGCCGGCTCCTCGAGGAAGGGCGCGACCTGCTCACGGATGCGCGACACCCAGGTCTCGACCACCGAGGGGTCGTTGAGCTGCCGCTCGGCCGTGGGCCGGGGGTCCCCGATCAGGCCGGTCGCGCCACCCACCAGCACCACCGGCTGGTGGCCGTCGCGCTGCAGGGCGCGCAGCAGCATGAACTGCAGGAGGTGCCCGACGTGCAGGCTCGGCGCCGTGGGGTCGAATCCGCAGTAGTACTTGACCGGCCGGTCCGCCTTGAGGTGGGCACGGAGCTCGTCCTCGTCGGTGCTCTGGGCGATGAGCCCCCGCCGGTGCAGCTCGTCGATCACGTCGCTCACGGAGCACCATCCTGCCCGCTGCGCCGCCGACGGCGCCCGCCACCCGCCCGGAAGGCGCTCACCGACGGCGCGCCGGTCTCCCAGAACCGCCACGGCAGGTCGGTGGCCACGCTGATGCCCACCCGCGGGCCGACCGAGACCTCCGCCGGCGGCTCGCCGCGGTGCAGGCGCACGGACGACGACGGCGACAGCAGGTCGGCCGCCCTGTCGTCCGGCCCGATCCCCAGCGCCTGCGTCAACCGGGCCGGCCCGCGCGCCAGGTCGCGCGCCGTGCGGGCCGCCGGGCGGCGTACCCGTGCCAGCGACTCCCCCACCACGACGTCCCCGGCCCGCAGCAGCACCGCCGACCCGATCCCGGGTGGGGCCACGACGACGTTGGCGCACCAGTGCACGCCGTAGCTGAAGTACACGTACAGCTTCCCCGGCGGGCCGAACATGATCTCGGCCCGCGGCGTGGGCCCGCGGTGCGAGTGCGCGGCGGGGTCCTCGCCCTGGCCGGAGTACGCCTCGACCTCGGTCAGCCGGACGCCGACGACGCCGTCGGGCCGGTCGGTCACCAGCCAGCAGCCGAGCAGCGCCGGGGCGACCTCCTCGGGCCGTCCCTCCAGCTCGGCCGCGGTGAGCAGCGGCCCCGGACCGGTCAGAGCGCGGCCGCCACGGGCGAGGACGTCGACCAGTCGGCGTGCTCGGTGGCCTGCGCCTCGAGCGCCGTGATCTGGCCGGCCACCCGCTCCGGCGCCGTCCCGCCGCGGGCCTTGCGGGCCGCCAGGGCTCCCGGCACCGACAGCACCGACCGCACGTCGGGGGTGAGCCGCTCGTCGATGCCGGCGAGCTGGTCGTCGTCGAGCTGGTCGAGCTCGAGGCCGGCCTGCTCGCAGAAGGCGACCATCTCCCCGCTGATCTCGTGCGCCGAGCGGAACGGCACGCCCTGCCGGACCAGCCACTCGGCGACGTCGGTCGCGAGGGCGAAGCCCTGCGGCGCGGCCGCCTCGAGCACCTCCGGGCGGAGGGTGAGCGTGGCGACCATCCCGGTCACCGCGGGCAGCAGGAGGAGCAGCTGCTCCATGGAGTCGAAGACCGGCTCCTTGTCCTCCTGCAGGTCGCGGTCGTAGGCCAGGGGCAGGCCCTTGAGCACGGTGAGCAGGCTGGTCAGGTTGCCGACGAAGCGGCCGGACTTGCCGCGGGCCAGCTCGGCGATGTCGGGGTTCTTCTTCTGCGGCATGATCGACGACCCGGTGGCCCAGGCGTCGTCGAGGCGGGCCCAGCCGAACTCCGTCGACGTCCAGAGCACGACCTCCTCCCCCAGCCGGGACAGGTGGACGCCGATCAGCGCGGCCGCGAAGCAGAACTCCGCGGCGAAGTCGCGGTCGCTGACCCCGTCGATGGAGTTGTCCGAGGCGCGGTCGAAGCCGAGCTCGGCGGCGACCGCGTCGGGGTCCAGGGGCAGCGACGACCCGGCCAGCGCGCCGGAGCCATAGGGGCTCACCGCGGCGCGGCGGTCCCAGTCGCGCAGCCGGTCGACGTCGCGGGCGAAGGCGTGCGCGTGCGCCAGCAGCTGGTGGGCGATGAGCACCGGCTGGGCGTGCTGCAGGTGCGTCATGCCCGGTGCCGGGACGTCCTCGTAGCGCCGGGCCAGGCCGATCAGCGCGTACTCCAGCGACGCGAGCTCGCCGACCAGCGCCCGCACCGTGTGGCGCAGGTACAGCCTCAGGTCGGTGGCGATCTGGTCGTTGCGGCTGCGGCCGGCGCGCAGCTTGCCGCCGAGGGTGCCGAGCTTCTCGGTCAGGCCCCGCTCGAGGGCCTCGTGCACGTCCTCGTCGGACTCGACGGCGGTGAAGGTGCCGGCGGCGACCTCGGCGGAGAGCTCGTGCAGCGCGCCGAGCATCTGCGCCAGCTCGTCGTCGGTGAGCAGCCCGGCCCGGTGCAGCACCCGGGCGTGCGCGCGGGAGCCGGCCAGGTCGTAGGGCGCGAGCTTCCAGTCGAAGTGGGTCGACTTGGACAGCGCGGCCATCGCCGGCGACGGGCCGCCGCCGAAGCGGCCGCCCCACAGCCGGGTCTGCGACGTCTCCGCGGTCATGCGCCCACCCGCTGGTCCCGGGCGGCCGCCAGCTTCGACGGCATCCCCCACAGCTGCACGAAGCCCTTGGCCAGGCCCTGGTCGAAGGTGTCGCCGGTGTCGTAGGTGGCCAGCGAGAAGTCGTAGAGCGACCGGTCGCTGCGCCGTCCGGTCACCGTGGCCCGGCCGCCGTGCAGGGTCATCCGGATCTCGCCGGTGACGTGCTGCTGGGACTCGGCGATGAAGGCGTCCAGCGCCCGCTTGAGCGGGGAGAACCACAGGCCGTCGTAGACCAGCTCGGCCCAGCGCTGGCCCACGGTCCGCTTGAACCGGGCCAGGTCGCGCTCGACGGTGACGTTCTCCAGCTCCTGGTGGGCGGTGATCAGCGCGATCGCGCCGGGCGCCTCGTAGACCTCGCGGCTCTTGATGCCGACCAGGCGGTCCTCGACCATGTCCAGCCGGCCGACGCCCTGGGCGCCGGCGCGGCGGTTGAGCTCCTCGATCGCCTGCAGCACGGTGACCGGGCGGCCGTCGATCGAGGTCGGGACGCCGGCGGTGAAGCCGATCGTCACCTCGTCGGCGTCCCGCGGCACGGCCGGGTCCTGGGTGTACTCGTAGACGTCCTCGACCGGCCCGTTCCAGATGTCCTCGAGGAACCCGGTCTCGACGGCGCGGCCCCACACGTTCTGGTCGATCGAGTAGGGCGACTTCTTGGTGGTGGCGATCGGCAGCCCGCGCTCCTCGGCGAAGACGATCGCCTTGTCGCGGGTCATGCCGGAGTCGCGGACCGGCGCCAGCACCCGCAGGTCGGGGGCGAGCGCGCCGATGCCGACCTCGAAGCGCACCTGGTCGTTGCCCTTGCCGGTGCAGCCGTGGGCGACCGTCGAGGCGCCGTGGTGCTTCGCGGCGGCGACGAGGTGCTTGGCGATCAGCGGCCGGGACAGCGCCGAGACCAGCGGGTAGCGGTCCATGTAGAGGGCGTCGGCCTGCAGCGCCGGCAGGCAGAACTCGTCGGCGAACTCGTCCCGCACGTCCGCGACGATCGACTCGACCGCCCCGCAGTCCAGGGCGCGCTGCCGGATCACCTCCATGTCCTCGCCGCCCTGGCCGACGTCGCCGGCGACGGCGATCACCTCGGCGCCGGTCTCCTCGGCGATCCAGCCGATGGCCACGGAGGTGTCCAGGCCACCGGAGTAGGCCAGGACCACACGGTCTGTCACGGTGTGCTCTCTTCCAGGTCGTTCTTGAGCTCGGGGTAGACGGCCGGCGTCCGCTCGGCGAGCGCGCGCAGCCGGTCGGCCAGGGCGGGACCGCCGTCGGGCTGCCGGGAGATCACCAGCACGGTGTCGTCGCCGGCGATGGTGCCGAGGACGTCGGGCAGGCCGACCTTGTCCAAGGCGGAGGCGAGGAACTGCGCGGCGCCCGGGGGCGTGCGCAGCACCGCCAGGTTGGCGCTGCCCTCGGCGCTGGTCAGCAGGTCGGCCAGCAGCCGGGTGAGGCGGGCGGGCGCGGTCTGCGCCGGGCGGAGCGGGGCGTTCTCCGGGGGCAGCACGTAGGACGCCGGGGCGCCGTCCGAGCCGCGCAGCTTGACCGCGCCCAGCTCCTCCAGGTCGCGCGAGAGCGTGGCCTGGGTGACCTCGATGCCGCCCTCGGCGAGCAGGGCGGCCAGCTGCGTCTGCGAGGTGACCGGCTGTGCCTCGATCAGCTCGCGGATGCGGGCCTGCCGCGCGCTGCGCGTGAGGGCCGACGTCATCGGGACAGCAGCCAGGCGAGCAGCGCCTTCTGCGCGTGCAGCCGGTTCTCGGCCTCGTCCCACACCGCGCTCTGCGGCCCGTCGACCACCGCGGCGGCGATCTCCTTGCCGCGGTAGGCGGGCAGGCAGTGCAGCACGACGGCGTCGTCCGCCGCCCGGTCCAGCGCCGCCTCGTCGAGCGCGTACGGCAGGAACGGCGCGACCCGCGCGTCGTACTCGTCCTCCTGCCCCATCGACACCCACGTGTCGGTGGCGACGACGTCGGCGCCGTCGACCGCGGCCGCCGGGTCGACGGTCCACTGCACCGAGCCGCCGGTCTCGGCGGCGATCTCGGCCGCCCGCTTGAGGACGGCGGGGTCGGGCTGGAACTCCTCGGGCGAGCCGATCCGCACGTGCATGCCGGCCGTCGCGCCGCCCAGCAGGTAGGAGTGCGCCATGTTGTTGGCGCCGTCGCCGAGGTAGGTCAGCGACCGGCCGGCCAGGCTGCCCTTGCGCTCCACGACCGTCTGCAGGTCGGCCAGGACCTGGCACGGGTGGTAGAGGTCGGTGAGCGCGTTGACCACGGGCACTCGGCTGACCGCGGCCATGGCCTCGAGCCGGTCCTGGCCGAAGGTGCGCCACACGATCGCG
Source organism: Blastococcus sp. SYSU D00669 (assembly GCF_054050715.1). Taxonomy (NCBI): domain Bacteria; kingdom Bacillati; phylum Actinomycetota; class Actinomycetes; order Geodermatophilales; family Geodermatophilaceae; genus Blastococcus; species Blastococcus sp. SYSU D00669. Next base: position 123,311 of record NZ_JBJGZV010000012.1, on the reverse strand, counting down.
GCGACCTGCCGGTCGAGCACGCGGGTGGTGTCCTCCACCGGCTCGCCGCGGCCGAGCTGGCTGGTGCCGGCGTCGATCACCAGCGGGTAGCCGCCGAGCTCGGCGACGCCGACCGAGAAGGACACCCGGGTGCGGGTGGAGGGCTTGTCGAACAGGACGGCGACGGCGCGGGGCACGCCGTTCGGTGCGGCCAGCGGGGTGGGCGCCCCCGCGGTGTGCCGGGTGCGCTTCAGCTCGGCGGCCAGCGCCAGCACCTCGGCCTGCTCGGCCGGGGTCAGGTCGTCGTCCTTGAGGAAGTGCCGGGTCACCGTGCGGCCTCCAGGGCCGTGTCGAGGGCGGCCGGCAGGGCGGCGACGAACGCGTCGACCTGCTGGTCGGTGAGCACCAGGGACGGCGCCAGGCGCAGCACCCCCGGCGCGACGGCGTTGGCGAGGAAGCCGGCCGCCCGCATCTCGGTCTCGAGCGCGGCGGCGACGTCGGCGGTCAGGACGACGCCGAGCAGCGCGCCCCTCCCCCGCACCCCGCCGACGCCGGCGTGGCCGAGGCCCTCGATGCCGGCGGTGAACCGGTGCTCGAGCTCCTTGGCCCGCTCGAGCAGGCCCTCGTCGCGGATGGTGTCGAGCACGGCCAGGGCCGCGGCGGCGGCGATCGGGTTGCCGCCGAACGTGGAGCCGTGCGAGCCGGCGGTGAGCAGGTCGGCCGCCTCGCCGAAGGCGAGCATCGCGCCCAGCGGCAGCCCGCCGCCCAGCGACTTGGCCAGGGTGATGACGTCGGGCTGCAGGCCGTCGGCCTGGTGGGCGAACCAGTGGCCGGTGCGGCCGGTGCCGGTCTGCACCTCGTCGACGGCGAACAGCGCACCCGCCGCCGACGCGGCCGCCGCCGCGGCTACCAGGTAGCCGGCCGGGGCCGGGACGACGCCGCCCTCGCCGAGCACCGGCTCGAGCAGCACCATCGCCGTCTGCCGGGAGACGGTGGCCGCCAGCGCCTCGGCGTCGCCGTAGGGCACGTACCGCACCCCGCCGGGCAGCGGGGCGAAGGCGGCCGCCTTGGACGGCTGCCCGGTGAGCGCCAGCGCGCCCATCGTGCGGCCGTGGAAGGCGCCCTCGGCGGTGACCACCTCGGGCTTCCCGGTGAGCCGGCTGAGCTTGAAGGCGGCCTCGTTGGCCTCGGCGCCGGAGTTGCAGAAGAAGACCCGCCCGGGCCGGCCGGCCAGCTCGAGCAGCCGCTCGGCCAGCGCCACGCCCGGCTCGTGCATCGCCAGGTTGGAGACGTGCCCGAGCGTCGCCGCCTGCCGGGTGATCGCCTCGACGACCTTCGGGTGCGCGTGGCCGAGGATCGTCGTCGCGATGCCGCCGAGCAGGTCGGTGTACTCGCGGCCGTCGACGTCCCAGACCGTCGCCCCGGCGCCGCGGGCGAGCGCGACCGGCGGGGTCTTGTAGTTGCTCATCATCACGGCCGACCAGCGGGTGGCCAGCTCCTCCGTGTGCGTCACCGACCACCCTCCTTCCCGGCGGGGACGACCATCGTCCCGGTGCCCTCGGTCGTGAACATCTCCAGCAGCAGGGCGTGCGGCATGCGGCCGTCGACGACGGTCGCGCGGTTCACCCCGCCCTCCACCGCCCGCAGGCAGGCGGCCATCTTCGGGATCATCCCGGCGTCGAGGTCGGGCAGGATCTCGGCCAGCTCGGCGGCGTCGACCTGCTGCACCAGCGAGTCGCGGTCGGGCCAGTCGGCGTAGAGCCCCTCGACGTCGGTCAGGACGACGAGCTTCACCGCGCCCAGCGCCACGGCCACCGCGGCGGCCGCGGTGTCGGCGTTGACGTTGTGCACGACGCCGTCCCGGTCCGGCGCGACGCTGGCCACGACCGGGATGTGCCCGGCCTCGAGCAGCGCGGTGATCGGCGTCGGGTCGACCGCGACGACGTCGCCGACCAGGCCGATGTCGACCGGCTCGCCGTCGACGACCGCCGCGGTGCGCTCGGCGGTGAACAGCCCGCCGTCCTCGCCGGACAGGTGCACGGCCAGCGAGCCGTGCTGGTTGATCAGGCCCACGATGTCGGGCCCGACCTGGCCGGTGAGCACCATCCGGACGACGTCGATCGTCTCGGGGGTGGTGACCCGCAGCCCGCCGCGGAACTCGCTGCTGATGCCGAGCCGGGTGAGCATCTCGGTGATCTGCGGCCCGCCGCCGTGCACCACGACGGGGTGGATGCCGCAGGTCCGCAGGAAGACCATGTCCTCGGCGAAGGCGCGGCGGCACTCCTCGTCGACCATGGCGTGGCCCCCGTACTTCACGACGACGACGTTGCCGTGGAACTCCTTGAGCCACGGCAGCGCACCGGTGAGGACGGCGACCTTCAGCGCGTCGCCCGCGGGGTCGTGCGTGCGCATCTTGCGGGTGGTGCCGATCCGCGGCTTCGGCGGGGCGACGTCGACGGGGACGTCGGGCGGGGTGGGGTCCTGAGCGGTCATGTGGAGTACGCCGAGTTCTCGTGCACGTAGGCGAGGGACAGGTCGTTGGTCCAGATCGTCGCCTGCTCGCTACCCGCGTCCAGGTCGACGTCGATGGTGATCGCGCGGCCGGTGAGGTCGACGTCCTCGCGCGGGTCGCCGATCGCGCCGCCGCGGCAGACGGTGACGCCGTTGATGGTGACGTCCACCCGGTCGGCCTCGAACGCGGCGTCGGTGGTCCCGATCGCGGCGAGCACCCGGCCCCAGTTGGGGTCGTTGCCGAACAGCGCCGTCTTGAGCAGGTTGTTGCGGGCGCAGGCGCGCCCCGCGGTGAGCGCGTCCTGGACGCTGGCCGCGCCGCGGACGGTGATCGCGATGTCCTTGGTCGAGCCCTCGGCGTCGGCCAGCAGCTGCATGGCCAGGTCGGTGGCGGCGGCGGTGAGGGCGGCGGTGAGCTCCTCCTCCGACGGCGTCACCCCGCCGGCGCCGCTGGCCATGGCGACGACGGTGTCGTTGGTGGACAGGCAGCCGTCGGAGTCGACCCGCTCGACGCTCGCGCTCGTGGCCGCCTTCAGCGCCCGCTGCAGGACGTCGGGATCCACGACCGCGTCGGTGGTGAGGACGACGAGCATGGTGGCCAGGCTCGGGGCGAGCATGCCGGCGCCCTTGGCCATGCCGCCGACGGTCCAGCCCTCGCGCTCCTGCACCGTCGTCTTCGGCACGGTGTCGGTGGTCATGATCGCCCGCGCGGCGTCCGGCCCGCCGTCGGCGGAGAGCGCCTCCGCCGCGTCGGTGACGCCGGCCAGCAGCTTGTCCATCGGCAGCCGGACGCCGATCAGGCCGGTGCTCGCCACCGCGACGTCGATCGCGCCCAGCCCCAGCTCCGCGGCGACGTGCTCGGCGGTGGCGTGGGTGTCCTGGAAGCCCTCGGGTCCGGTGCAGGCGTTGGCGCCGCCGGAGTTGAGGACGACGGCGCGCAGCCGGCCGCCGCTGAGCACCTGGCGGCTCCACTGCACCGGCGCGGCCGGGAAGCGGTTGGTGGTGAACACGGCGGCCGCGGCGTCGTCCGGGCCGTCGTTGACGACCAGGGCGACGTCCCTGTCGCCGCTGGACTTCAGCCCGGCGGCGACGCCGGCGGCGCGGAACCCCTGCGGGGCGGTGACGGTCACTTCGGCTCCACTCCGCACTCGCTCCGCTCCTCGCTCGCAGAGCTCGCTGCGATGCTCACTCGCGCGTCGTGTTCGCGGGTCACGGCGCCACCCCCACGACCGGCAGGCCGGTGGTCTCCGGCAGGCCGAGGGCCAGGTTCGCGCACTGGATCGCCGCTCCCCCGGTGCCCTTGGTGAGGTTGTCGACGGCGGCGACGACGACCAGCCGGCCGGCGTCGGGGTCGACGGCGACCTGCAGCGCGACGGTGTTCGCGCCGAGCACCTGCGCCGTGGTGGGCCACTGGCCCTCCGGTAGCAGGTGCACGAACGGCTCGTCGGCGTAGGCCTTGGCGTAGGCGGCGCGGGCGGCCTCGGCGTCGGTGCCCGGCGCCAGCGGCGCCGAGCAGGTGGCGAGGATGCCCCGGCTCATCGGCACCAGCGTCGGGGTGAAGCTCACGGTGACCGGCCCGCCGGCGGCCTGGCCCAGGTTCTGCACCATCTCGGGCGTGTGCCGGTGCACCCCGCCGACGCCGTAGGCGCTGACCGAGCCCATGACCTCGCTGCCCAGCAGGTGCGGCTTGGCCGACTTGCCGGCGCCGCTGGTGCCGCTGGCGGCGACCACGACGACGTCGGGCTCGACCAGGCCGGCGGCGAGCGCCGGGACCATCGCCAGGGTCACCGACGTCGGGTAGCAGCCGGGAACGGCGATCCGCCGGGCGTTCCTGAGCTGCTCGCGCCGGCCGGGCAGTTCGGGCAGGCCGTACGGCCAGGTGCCGGCGTGCTCGCCGCCGTACCACCGGGCCCAGGCCGCCGGGTCGTTCAGCCGGTGGTCGGCGCCGCAGTCGACCACCAGGGTGTCGTCGGGCAGCTGCGCGGCGATCGCGGCCGACTCGCCGTGCGGCAGCGCCAGGACGACGACGTCGTACCCGGCCAGGTCCTCGGCGGCGCTGGGCCGCACCTCGAGGTCGGCGAAGGGCAGCAGGTGGGGCTGCAGCTCCCCCAGGCGTCGGCCGGCGCTGGAATTGGCGTGCACCCCGGCCAGGCGGAGGTACGGGTGCCCGGCCAGCAGCCGGCACACCTCGCCGCCCGCGTACCCGGTGGCGCCGGTGACCCCGACTGTCCACGTCCGCCCTGTCATGTGCATGACCATACACAGTCATGCATACCCGTTCATCGACGGGGGTCCGGCGCCGTCCTCCCCCGCCGTGACGGCTCCTCCCCCGTGCTGCAACACGAGGGAGGAGCCGCCCGGATCAGGTCACCTCATCGTCGCCGTGTTGGGGATAACGGTCGAACTCAGTGCTCCGGGACGCGGTCGAGGAAGCCGAGCACCGTCCGCAGCCGGCCGTTCCCGTCGGTCACCGCGACGTCGGAACCGGCGATCGGCGCCGGCTGCCCCGCGGGGCCCAGCTCCCACGAGAACCGCAACTGGTCGTGGTGCCCGTCGACCGGCCCCTCCAGCCGGAAGACGAAGCCGGGGAACCGCTCCTGCACCGCGCCGATCGTGGCGGCGATGCCGTCGGGACCGGTCACGTCCACCAGGGGGTCGACGTAGCGGGCGTCGGCGGTCCACAGCTCGGCCACCGCGCGGCGGCGGGCGTCGGCGTCGGTCTCGTTCCAGGCGGCGATGTAGCGCTCGGCGAGGGTGGTGTAGTCGCTCACGGGTCCGTCCTCTCGGGTCGGCCGCCCCGGTGGCGGCGCTGCGGAGAACCGTGGCCCGCCGGCGGGAGCCCGTCGATTACCTCCGAGGTAAGCGACGGGCGGCCGGCGGCGTCCTACGGTCGGCGCCATGACCACGACGTCGCCGCCGGTGGGGCACCTGCTGCGCAGCTGGCGCCGGCGCCGCCGGCTCTCCCAGCTCGACCTGTCCAGCGAGGCCGGGGTGTCGGCCCGACACCTGTCGTTCGTCGAGACCGGCCGGGCGCAGCCGAGCCGCGAGATGGTGCTGCACCTGGCCGAGCAGCTCGAGGTGCCGCTGCGCGCCCGCAACGAGCTGCTGGTCGCGGCCGGCTACGCCCCGGTCTACGGCCGCCGGGGACTGGACGCACCCGACATGGCCGCCGTCCGCACCGCGCTCGACACGGTGCTGGCCGCCTACGACCCGTTCCCCGCCGTGGTGGTCGACCGCGGCTGGCACCTGGTCGCCGGCAACGCCGGCGTCGCGCTGCTCACCGCGGGCGTCGACCCCCGGCTGCTCGAGCCGCCGGTCAACGTGCTCCGGCTCTCGCTGCACCCCGACGGCATGGCCCCGCGGATCCGCAACCTCCCCCGGTGGCGGGCGCACGTGCTGCACCGGCTCGGCCGCGAGGCCCGCCTGTCGGGCGACCCGGCGCTGGCGGCGCTGCACCGCGAGCTGTCGCTGCTGCCCGGCGGCCTCGACCCGCGCCCCCCGGACGGCATCGCCGTCCCCCTGCGGATCCGGGCCGGGGATGACGAGCTGTCGTTCCTGTCCACCGTCACCACGTTCGGGACGGCGGTCGACCTCACCGCCGCCGAGGTGAGCATCGAGGCGTTCCTGCCCGCCGACGAGCACACCGCCGCGGCCGTGCGCTCAGCGCGCTGACCGGAGCGCCGCGGTCAGCGGGCACTGCGCGGCGTCGCGCGCCCCGGTGCCCACCCGGTCCAGGTACCGCACGACCTGGCCGAACGCCTCCACCAGCCCGGTCTCGGTGTACGGCACCCCCTTCTCGTCGCAGAAGGCCCGCACGACCGGCTGCGCCCGCCGCAGGTTCGGCCGCGGCATGCTCGGGAAGAGGTGGTGCTCGACCTGCAGGTTCAGCCCGCCCATCAGCAGGTCGACGCCCCGGCCGCCGCGGATGTTGCGCGACATCAGCACCTGCCGGCGCAGGAAGTCCACCCGCGCGCCGGGCGGGACGACCGGCATGCCGACGTGGTTGACCACGAACGTCCCGCCGAGCAGCAGCCCGAAGACGGCGAGCTGGACGGCGAGGAACGCGACCGCGAGGCCGAGGGGCAGCGCGGCCAGCACCAGCACCGGGTAGCCCACGAGCCGGACGGCGAGCAGCGCCGCCTCGGCGGGGCGCCGCTCCCGCAGCACGTGCCGGACGGCGCCGCGGTGCAGCGCCAGCCCCTCGAGCAGCAGCAGCGGGAACAGCATCCTGCCCTGGCGCGCGGCGAACCAGGCCCGCCGGCCGCCGGCCGCCTGGGCCGCGGCGCCGTCCTCCGGGGTGAAGACGACGACGTCGGGCGCGATGTCGGGGTCGGCGCCCCGCTTGTTCGGGTTCGCGTGGTGCCGGCTGTGCTTGCGCTGCCACCAGCCGGCGCTCAGGCCCAGCACCAGGTTCGACAGCACCAGCGCGGCCCGCTGGTTGGCCCGCGGCGAGGCGAACACCTGCTGGTGCGCCGCGTCGTGGGCCAGGTAGCCGACCTGCGCGAGCAGGACGCCCAGCGCCGCGGCCACCGCCAGCTGCCACCAGGACGGGCCGAGGAGCACCGCCGCGGTCCCCAGCGCGGCGAACCCGGCGGCCAGGACGGCGGCGCGCAGCGCGTACGCCGACGGCCGGCGGCGCAGCAGGCCGGCCTCCCGCACCCGCCGCGCGAGCTCGGTGTAGTCGTGGACCTGGCGGTCGCGGGCACGGGCGGGCGGGGCGGCGGTCGGCATGCCCCCACCCTCCGGCCCGCGGGCCCGCCGGGCGATGGGGCCACCACCCCGGTCCGGGGTCGGGCCGGCACCAGTCCCCGGGTAGCGGACCGCCGCCGCCGGGTATCCGCGGGCATGGCCGACGGCTTCGACCCCTCCGCGTACGGCTCGCACATCGCCGCCGTGTACGACGACCTCTACGCCGACCTGTCCCCCGACGCCGCCGTGCGCCGCATCGCCGACCTCGCCGCCGGCGGCCCGGTGCTCGAACTCGGCATCGGCACCGGGCGGATCGCCCTGCCGCTGGCGGCCACCGGGCTGACCGTCGACGGCATCGACGGCTCCCCCGAGATGGTCGAGCAGTTGCGCCGGCGCCCCGGCGGCGCGGACCTGCGCGTGGAGATCGGCGACTTCGCGTCGGCCACCACGGGCCGGCGCTACGCCGTCGTCGTCCTGGCCTTCAACACGATCAACGCCCTGCCCTCGCAGGAGGCCCAGGTCGCGACCTTCGCCAACGCGGCGGCGCACCTGCAGGCCGGCGGCGCCTTCGTGGTGGAGAACTGGGTGCCCGACCTGGCCGCGTTCCACGACAACCGCGCGGTCCGGGTGCACGAGGTCGGCGAGGAGCGGGTGGTCATCGACGTGGCGGAGCTGCACCCGGCGGAGCAGCGCATGACGACGACCAAGCTCGCGTTCACCGGCGGGCGGGTGCGGCTGCTGCCGGCCGACCACCGCTACGTCTGGCCGGCCGAGCTCGACCTCATGGCCCGGCTGGCCGGTCTGCGCCTCGAGCACCGCTGGGCCGGCTGGGACGGCGGCCCGTTCACCGACCACAGCAGGGCCTACGTGGCGGTCTACCGCAAGGGATGAGCCGGATCCGTCTCGACAGCTCCCGCGGCGCCGCTGAGACTGTCGGGACCCCGGACCAGGGAGGACGCATGCCGGTGCCGACGCCGCGGGGAGCGGTCAGCGCCGCGCTGTGCCGCGGCCTGGCCGGTCGCCCGGGCACGCTGACCGGCCTGGAGCCCCTCGCGCGGCAGCTGGTGGCAGCGCTCCCCGAGGACGGCGTCCTGGCCGACGACGACCTCCAGCTCTGCCTGCACGTGCTCTACGAGCTGCACTACCGCGGCTACGAGGAGGTCGACGCCGACTGGGAGTGGTCGCCGGACCTGCTCGCCGCGCGGGCCGTGCTGGAGGCGGCGTTCGAGCGGGCGCTGCGCCGCGCGGTGCCCCTCCCGCCGCGCCCGGAGCCCGCCGCGCCGGCGGTGGCCGCGGCCCTGTTCACGATGACCGGCGCCGACGACGGCCCGTCGCTGTCGGCGTTCCTGGCCCGCCGGGCCACCGTCGAGCAGCTCCGGGAGTTCCTGGTGCACCGGTCGGTGTACGAGCTCAAGGAGGCCGACCCCCACACGTGGGCCCTCCCCCGGCTCTCCGGGCGGCCGAAGGCGGCGCTGGCCGAGCTGCAGGCCGACGAGTACGGCGGGGGCCGGCCCGAGCGGGTGCACGCCACCCTCTACGCCCGGACGATGCGCGAGCTGGCGCTCGACGACCGGCCGGGCGCGTACGTCGACCGGGTGCCGGCGGTCACCCTGGCCACGGTCAACGCGATGTCGCTGTTCGGGCTGCACCGCCGGCTGCGCGGAGCCGTCGTGGGGCACCTCGCGGCCTTCGAGATGACCTCCACCGTGCCCAACCGGCGCTACGCCGACGGCCTGCGCCGGCTGGGGTTCGGCGCCGACGCCACCTGGTTCTTCGACGAGCACGTCGAGGCCGACGCCGTCCACGAGCAGCTCGCCGCGCACGACCTCGCCGGCGCCCTGGTGGAGGACGAGCCGGAGCTCCTGGACGACGTCCTCCTCGGTGCGGGCGCCGCCCTCGAGCTCGAGCGCCGGTTCGCCGACTCCGTGCTCCGCGCCTGGACCTCGGGCCGCAGCTCGCTGCGCACCCCCGCCGCCCTGCCCGTCGGCGCACCGGTCTGAGGCGCCGGTGCTCGACGCCGAGTACGTCCTGCCGCTGCGCTGGACCGACGACGCCGACCTCGACGAGCTCACCGCCTACCTGGAGCAGCTCAGCCGGTGGGTGCCGGTGACCGTGGTCGACGGCTCCCCGCCGGAGCGCTTCGCCGACCACGCCCGCGCCTGGGAGGGCCTGGTGCGGCACCTGCCGCCCGAGCCGTGGCCCGGCGCCAACGGCAAGGTGGCCGGCGTCGTCACCGGGGTCCGGGCGGCACGCGCCGAACGCGTGGTCATCGCCGACGACGACGTCCGCTACGACCGCCCGGCGCTGGAGCGGGTGCTCGCGCTGCTGGACGGCGCCGACGTGGTGCGCCCGCAGAACTTCTTCCGGCCGGCGCCCTGGCACGCGCGGTGGGACACCGGCCGCACCCTCCTCAACCGCTCGGTCGCCGCCGACCACCCGGGCACCTACGGCCTGCGACGCTCGACGTTCGTGGCGATGGGCGGCTACCGCGGCGACGTGCTGTTCGAGAACCTCGAGATGGTGCGGACCATCCGCGCGCACGGCGGCCGCGAGCGGCGGGCGAACGACCTGTTCGTGGAGCGCCGCCCGCCGTCGACGGCGCAGTTCCGGTCGCAGCGGGTGCGCCAGGCCTACGACGACCTGGCCCAGCCCTGGCGGCTGGCGTGGGCGCTGGCGGTGTGGCCGTTCGTCGTGCGGTCGGTGTCCCGCCACCGGTGGCGGCCGCTCGGCGCCGCCGGGCTGGCCGTCGTCGCCGTCGCCGAGGTCGGCCGGCGCCGCGCGGGCGGCCGGCGCGTCTACCCGCCGAGCGCCCCGCTGTGGGCGCCGGTCTGGGTGCTCGAACGGGGCCTCTGCTCCTGGCTGGCGGTGGGCGCGCGGGTGCTCCGCGGCGGGGTCCGGTACGGCGACGGCCGGCTGCGGACCGCCGCGACCGGGGTGCCGGCGCTGCGCCGACGGGCCGCGGCGGATCAGCCGAGCGGGTCGCCGTCCCCGTAGGGGCGCAGTCGGAGCTGCCGCTCGGCGTCGGCCGGGGCGTGCGCCCGCAGCGCGTCCAGGTCGTCGAACCCGACGTGCAGGAAGCGGCCGGACCAGGCGTCCAGCTCCCCGGCGGCGATCGCCGTGACGAACCGCACCACCCGCTCCGGGTCGGTCCAGTCGGTCTTGCCCTCGTGCAGCGACATGGAGGTGGACATCGCCGTCCTGACCACGCCGGGGGCCAGGTCGAAGGCGAGGACGCCGGTGCCCTCGAGCCCGGCGGCGAGCACCTCGGTGAGCCGCATCAGGCCGGTCTTGCCCACCGAGTAGGCGGAGTACAGCCGCCCGCCGCGGGTCGACATCCCGCTGGCCAGGGCCACCACGCGGCCGGCGCCGCGCTCGACCATGCCCGGGACGACGGCCCGGGCCGGCAGCAGCCCACCGCGCACGTGGCTCTCCACCACGGCCCACCACTCGTCGGGGTCGGCCTGCCAGACCGGCACCTCGGCGGGGTCCATCAGACCGGCGTTGTTGACCAGCAGGTCGATCCGGCCGAACTCCTCGAGCACGCGCGCGACCGCCGCCTCGACCGCCGCGCGGTCGGTGACGTCGGCGGCGACGGCGAGGGTGCGGCCGCCGGTCGCCGCCGCCACCTCGTCCATCGCGGTGCGCAGCCGGTCGGCGCCGCGCGCCAGCCCGGCCACGGCCATGCCGCGCGCGGCCAGCCCCTCGGCCAGGTGCCGGCCGATCCCCGTCGACGCGCCCGTGATCAGCGCGACCTGCTCAGGCACGGAGCTCGGCGCCCGTCCGCTCGGCGGCGGCGGCCGCGGCGGCGTCGCGCACCGCGGTCGCCTCCTCGCTGGTGAGGGTGCGGTCGGGCGCGCGCAGCGTGAGCGCGTAGGCCAGCGACTTGCGCCCGGCCGGCACCGGTGCGCCGGTGTAGACGTCGAACAGCCGCAGCGACTCGAGCAGCTCCCCGGCCCCGGCCCGCAGCGCCGCCTCGACGTCGGCGGCCGGCACGTCGTCGGCCACCACCAGCGCGAGGTCGAGCAGCACCGGCGGGAAGGCCGAGATCGACGGGCCCACCGCGACCCGCGCCGGCGGCAACGCGTCGACGTCGAGCTCCATCACCGACGTCCGCGGCGGCAGGTCCAGCGCTGCGCACACCCGCGGGTGCAGCTCGCCGGCGTGCCCGACGACCCGGTCGCCGACCAGCAGCTCGGCGCAGCGGCCCGGGTGCCACGGGGCTCGCTCCCCCGCCTGCACGGTCAGCTCGGCGCCGGCCGCGGCCGCCACGCGGCGGGCGGCCTCGACGGCGTCGGCCCACACCGCCGGGCGGCCCGGACCCCACCAGCCGCGGGGCTCGCGGTTGCCGGCCAGCGCCACGGCCACGTGCCACGGCTGGTCGGGGACCGCGCCGAGCAGGCCGGCCAGCGTCTCGTCGTCCGGACGGCGGTCGACGCCCGGCAGCGGCGCCGGCGTGCCCACCCCGCCGGGGAAGACCGCCCCGTGCTCGAACAGCGCCAGGTCGCGCTGCCCGCGGGCCAGGTTGCGGGCCAGCGTGGCGAGCAGGCCGGGCACCAGCGTGGTGCGCAGCGCCGGCTCCTCCTCCGACAGCGGGTTGCGCACGAGCACGACCGCGCGGCGCGGGTCGTCCTCGGGCAGGCCGAGCGCGTCGAGCACCGCCGTCCCGACGAACGGGTAGGACGGCGCCTCGACGTAGCCGGCCTCGGCCAGCGCCCGGCCGATGGCGCGCCGCCCGCGCTGGGTCTCGGTCAGCCCGCGCCCCGGCGGCGCGGTCGGCAGCACCGAGGGCACCTCGTCGTACCCGGCCAGCCGGACGACCTCCTCGGCCAGGTCGGCCGGGTCGGTCAGGTCGGGCCGCCACGACGGCGGGACGACGTCGAGCAGCACGCTGTCGGGGCTGCCGGTCATGTGGCAGCCGACGGCGTCGAGCAGCTCGACCACCTGCCGCGGGTCGTAGTCGACGCCGGCCACCCGGGACGGCAGCTCCGGGTCGAGCCGGATCGGCGTGCGGGCGACGCGGGTGTCGACGTCGACCGGCGCGCCGACCACGCGGGCGCCGCCGTACCGGGCGAGCAGCTCGGCCGCGCGGGCGAGGGCCACCACGGTCATCTCGGGGTCGACGCCGCGCTCGAACCGCTTGGCCGCCTCGCTGGGCAGCCGGTGCCGGCGGGCGGTGCGCGCCACCCCGGTCGGCTCCCAGTGCGCCGCCTCCAGCAGCACCTCGGTGGTGCCGTCGCCGATCTCGGTCGAGCCGCCGCCCATGACCGCGGCCAGCCCGATGGGGCCGGAGTCGTCGGTGATGAGCAGGTCGTCCTCCGACAGCACCCGCTGCACGCCGTCGAGGGTGGTGAGCTTCTCGCCCTCGCGGGCGAGGCGCACGACGATCGGCCCGCGGACGGCGCCGCGGTCGAAGGCGTGCATCGGCTGGCCCAGCTCGAGCATCACGTAGTTGGTGACGTCGACGGCGAGCGAGATCGACCGCACGCCGGACTGCGCCAGCCGGCGGCGCATCCACCACGGGCTGGGCGCCGCGGGGTCGAGACCCTCCAGCGCGATCATCGAGAAGCGGTCGCAGCGGGCGGGGTCGTCGACCCGCACCTCCCACGCCGGCTCCCCCGACCAGGCCGGCGGGGTGGCCGCGCCGGGGTCGCGCCAGTCGACGGCCAGGCCGGTGCCCATCTCGCGGGCCAGCCCCCGCATCGACAGGCAGTAGCCGCGGTCGGGGGTGACGGCCAGCTCGATGACGACGTCGTCCAGACCGACCACCGGGCCGGCGGGCGTGCCCGGCGCCGGCGCCGCGTCGTCGGAGCTGTCGCCGAGCACCAGGATCCCGGCGTGGTCCTCGCCGATGCCGAGCTCGCGGACCGAGCAGATCATCCCGTCGGAGATCCGGTCGTAGGTCTTCCGGGCGGCGATCTCGAAACCGCCGGGCAGCACGGCGCCCGGCAGCGCGACGACGACGGCGTCGCCGGTGACGAAGTTGCGCGCGCCGCAGACGATGCCCCGGGGCTCCGCCTCGCCCACGTCCACCCGGCAGAAGCGGATCGGCTTCTTGAAGCCGGTGAGCTCCTCGATCTCCAGCACCCGCCCGACCACGAGCGGGCCGGTGACCTGCTCGGGCCGGTGGACCTCCTCGACCTCGAGCCCCAGCCGGACGAAGGCGGTGTCGAGGTCCTCGACCGTCGTCCCCGCGGGGATGTCGACGTGCTCGGCCAGCCAGCCGATCGGGACCCGCATCACTGCTCCACTCCGAAGGCCTTCGTGAACCGGATGTCGCCCTCGACGATGTCGCGCATGTCGCCCACGCCCGAGCGGAACTGCAGGGCGCGCTCGATGCCCATGCCGAAGGCGAAGCCCGAGTACTCCTCCGGGTCGATGCCGCAGGCGACGAGAACCCGCGGGTTGACCATCCCGCAGCCGCCCCACTCGACCCAGCGCGGGCCGTCCCGGTGCTCGGGGAACCAGACGTCGAACTCCGCCGACGGCTCGGTGAACGGGAAGTAGGACGGCCGCCAGCGGGTGACCGCGTCGGTGCCGAACAGCGACCGGGCGAGGTGGTCGAGCGTGCCGCGCAGGTGCGCCATGGTCAGGCCGCGGTCGACGGCCAGGCCCTCGACCTGGTGGAAGACCGGGGTGTGCGTCGCGTCGAGCTCGTCGGTGCGGTAGACCCGGCCGGGCGCGACGACGTAGATCGGCGGCCGACGCGCCAGCATGGTGCGGGCCTGCACCGGGCTGGTGTGCGTGCGCAGCACGAGCCCGGAGTCCTCGGGCGCGACGAAGAAGGTGTCCATCATCGTGCGCGCCGGGTGGTCGCGGCCGATGTTGAGCGCGTCGAAGTTCAGCCACTCGGCCTCGAGCTCGGGGCCGTCGGCGACCTCGTAGCCCATGCCGACGAAGACGTCGGCGATGCGCTCCATCGTGGTGGTGATCGGGTGCCGGGCGCCGCGGGGCGCCCGGTCCCAGGGCAGGGTGACGTCGACCCGCTCCTCGGCCAGCACCCGGGCGTCGCGCTCGGCCTCGAGCACCGCCAGCCGCTCCTCGTACGCCGTCGTGACGGCGACGCGGGCGGCGTTGACCCGCTTGCCGGCGTCGGCGCGGGCGGCGGGCGGCAGCGCGCCGAGCTCGCGGCGGGCCAGCAGCACCGGCGCCCGGTCACCGAGGTGCGCCGGCCGGACGGCGGCCAGCGCCTCCAGGTCCCCGGCACCGGCGAACGCCTTCGCGGCGGCGTCGACCGCGGCGTCGAGGGCCTCGGGTGAGAGGGCGGCGACCTGCTTGGGGTCGTACGGATCGTTGGCGCCGGACACGGGAGGCCATTCTGCCCGCCGTCCTCCCCCACCCGCCGCCGGGTTTCCGGAGCACGGCCCACCCGTTCGGGTCAGGCGCCGCCGGTCGCGCCGGACAACCGCCCCGGACCGGCCGATGACGAGGTCGTGGAGACCTCGCACCTCGACGCCGCCCTCACCGCCGGGGGCGTGCGCAGCGTCTTCCAGCCGATCGTCGAGCTCGACACCGGCCGGGTGGTCGCCTACGAGGCGCTGGCCCGCGGCCCGGAGGGTCCGCTGGAGCGGCCCGACGCGCTCTTCGCCGCCGCCCGCGAGGCCGGGCGGCTGGCCGAGCTCGACGCCGCCTGCCGCGCGGCCGCCTTCCGCGGCGCCGTGGACGCCGGCCTGCTCGCGCCGCTGTCGGTGTTCGTCAACGTCGAGCCCGAGGTGCTCGACAGCGCCCCGCTGTCGGAGCTGCTCGCCATCGCCGAGGCCGCGCCGGGGCAGCTGCGCGTCGTCCTGGAGATCACCGAGCGCGCGCTGGCCGCCCGCCCGGCGGAGCTGCTGCGCACCGTCGAGCGGGTCCGCAGCGCCGGCTGGGGCCTGGCCGTGGACGACGTCGGCGCCGAGTCGATGTCGCTGGCCTTCCTGCCGCTGCTGCGCCCGGACGTGGTCAAGCTCGACCTGCGGCTGGTGCAGGAGCGGCCCGGGCCGGCGGTCGCCGAGATCATGAACGCGGTCAACGCCTACGCCGAGCGCACCGGCGCCGTCGTCCTCGCCGAGGGCATCGAGACCGGGGCGCACCTGACCGCCGCCCGCGCGCTCGGCGCCACCCTGGGCCAGGGCTGGATGTTCGGCCGTCCCGGCCCCGGTCCGGTCGCGGGCCGGCCGGTCGCCGCGCTGGCGCTGCCCGGCTCGGCCGAGCCGGAGACCGCCGGCCGCTCCCCCTTCGCCTGCCTGCCGGGGTCGGTGCCGCTGCGGCGCTCCCCCAAGGCGCTGCTCATCGAGCTGTCCAAGCAGCTCGAGCGCGAGGCGATGCGGCTCGGCGAGACCTGCGTCGTCGCCGCCGCCTTCCAGGAGGCCCGCCACTTCACCCCGTCGACCACCCAGCGCTACCGCGACCTGGTCGAGCGCACCGCGTTCGTCTGCGCGCTCGGCGAGGACCTGCCGGTCGAGCCGCTGCCCGGGGTCCGCGGAGCGGCGCTGCGGCGCGACGACCCGGTGCGCGGCGAGTGGGACGTCGTCGTGCTGAGCCCGCACTTCTCCGCCGCGCTGCTCGCCCGCGACCTCGGCGACACCGGCCCCGACCTGGAGCGCACGTTCGAGTACGCGCTCACCTACGACCGCGACACCGTGGTGCGCGCCGCCTCGGCGCTGCTCTCGCGGGTGGTGCCGGCGGCGACCGCGGTGGCCGAGGCCGCCGTCCTCGCGCCGGCGCACCCCGCACCGGCCGCGGCGCCCGCGCCCGGCGTCCCCGACCGCGAGGCCCTGCTGCACCGGGCGCTGGCCGCGACCTCGGTCGGCGTGACCATCGTCGACCTGCGGCTGCCCGACCAGCCGCTGGTGTACGTCAACGGCGCGTTCGAGCAGCTGGCCGGCCTGCCGCGGGCGGAGGTCCTGGGCCGCAACTGCCGGTTCCTGCAGAGCCCCGACAGCGACCCGGCCGTGGTCGCCCGCCTGCGCACGGCCGTCGAGCGCGGCGAGGACTGCCGGGAGACGCTGCTCAACGTGCGCGGTCCCGACCGCACGCCGTGGTGGAACGAGATCCACCTGGCGCCGGTCACCGACGCCGACGGCACCGTCGTGCAGTACATCGGCATCCAGCACGACGTGACGGCGCGGGTGGAGGCCGAGCGGGCGCTGCGGGTGGAGCGCGACCGCAGCCGCGGCTACCTGGCGCGCATGCAGGAGCTGGCCGGCACCGACCCGCTCACCGGGCTGCCCGACCGGCGCCGGCTGGCCGAGCAGGTGGACACCGCGCTGTGGTCGGCCCGGGCCGGCGACGACGCCCTCGCCCTGCTCCTGGTGGACGTCGACGGCGTCCGCAGCGCCACCGCGATGTGGGGCCACGAGCGCGGCGACGAGCTGCTGTGCGCGGTGATCGGGCGGGTGCGCGCGGCGCTGCGCCGGCGCGACCTCATCGCCCGGCTCGGCGGCTCGGAGCTGCTGATCGCGCTGCGCGACCTGGACCCGTGCTCCGCCGGCACCGAGGCGCGGCGGCTGGCCGGTGAGCTGGCCGCGGTCCTCGACCGCCCGGCGCTGCTGCACGGCACCGAGGTGCCGGTCGGCGCCCGGCTCGGGGTCGCCGTCTTCCCGCAGGACGGCGCCGACTTCGGCGAGCTGCTGCAGGCCGCGTCGCTGCAGAAGCACGAGCGCACCCCCGCCTGACGTCCCGCTTTCGGCGCCGCAGGCGGTTCCGCTTTCGGCGCGGGAAGCGGTGTGTCAGGCGTCGAGCAGGTCGACGGGGAACGGCGGGCGGTCGATGCCGGCCACGCGGGTGTTGCCCCACGCGTCGCGCTCGGTCGCCTCGGCCCGCGCGCTGCCGTGCGGGGTGGTGAGCTGGAGCACCGTGCGCGGCGGGTACTGCGCCGCCAACCGGCCGGTCCACACCAGCGACCCGGCCAGCGGGTCGAAGCGGGCGGCGAGCGCGGCGTGCGCCGTCCGCGGCGGCTCGCCGTCGACCGCGACGGTGACCTCGCCCTCGTAGCCCTCCGGCTCGTCGTGCCCGCTCACGCGTCCCTCCTCGGCGGCAGCAGCGCGCCCAGCCCGCCGTGCGCCAGGTCGGTGAGCTGCTCGACCAGGTCGCCGGCCGGCACCGCGCGGGTGCCCGACCACCAGTGCGCGGTCAGCTGCACCATGCCGACGACGCCGTAGGCCCAGGTGAGCGCCGGTGCCGCGGAGCGCCCGGCGGCGGTCAGCCGCTCCCCCATGAGCGCGCCGAGCGCCTCGGCGATCTCCCGCTCGGTCGCGGCCACCAGGTCGCGGCGGCCGGTGCGCCCGGCGTGGGCGTAGGCGAAGCGGTAGAGCGCCGGCTCCTCCTCGATCAGCGCGACGAAGGCGGCGATCACGGCGCGCAGCCGCTCGCGGTCGTCGGTGCGGTCGACGGCGAGCTCGCCGAGCAGGCGCGGCAGCAGCACGGCGCTGGAGATCCGGTCGAGGACGGCGTCGATGAGCTCGTCCTTGTCGCTGAAGTACCGGTAGATGACGGTCTTCGACACGTGCGCCTCGCGGGCGACGTCGTCGACGGCGAAGCCCGGCCCCGCCCGGCGCACCGCCTCGACCGCGGCACCGACCAGCTCCTCCCGGCGGGCCCGCCGGTGCTCGGTCCAGCGGGCGCGCCGGCCGTCCGGCGCCGCCTCGGTCCGGCGCGGCACGCCGGCGGGGCTCGCGACCGTTTGCATGTGTTCCACGGTAACAGCTACCTTTCGTCACAGCTTCCGTCGTCGTCCCCGAGGAGTGCGCCGATGTCCGTCACCCTTACCCAGCCGGGCGCAGAGCGAGCCAAGAAGCCCGTCGACCGCGAGGACCTCTCCACCCGCCTGCTCGGCTCGGCGGCGAAGAAGTCCTACGACCCGGTCGTCGACATCGACTGGTCGGCGCCGATCCCCGACGGCCTCTACGGTCTGTCGCCGGAGTGGTCGACGCTGTACGCCACGCCGCTGTGGGACCAGCTGACCGAGGAGCAGCGGGTCCGGCTGACCATCCACGAGTACTGCTCGATCTCCGGCGTCGGCATCTGGTTCGAGCACCTGCTCATGCAGCTCGTCCTGCGCGACGTCTACGGCGAGGACCCGGCCCAGCCCCACGTGCAGTGGGCGCTCACCGAGATCGCCGACGAGTGCCGCCACTCGGTGATGTTCGCCCGGACGGCGCAGACGTTCGGGGCGCCGTCCTACCAGCCGCCGCCGTCGATCCTGAAGCTCGGCAAGGCCTACGCCGCCAAGGCCGACGGTCCGGCCGCCTACGCCGCGATCCTGGTGGTCGAGGAGATCCTGGACATCTTCCAGCGCGACCTGATGAGGGACGAGCGGGTGCAGCCGCTGACCCGCGCGACCAGCCGGATCCACGTCGTCGAGGAGGCGCGGCACATGCGCTTCGCCCGCGACGAGATAGCGCGGCGCACCCCGCAGCTGTCGGCCCTCCAGCGCCGCAAGCACCGCACGCTCGTCGCGTCGGTGGCGCTGATCGCGGTGGAGAACCTGGTGCAGCCGGGCGTCTACGCCGCCGTCGGCCTGGACCCCGAGGAGGCGCGGGCGGCCGCCCGCGCCAACGTGCACCACCGGACCAAGCTCCGCGACGCCGCGACCGGGCTGGTCGCCTTCCTGCGCGGGACCGGCCTCGTCGGCGGGCCGTCGGAGCGGCTGTGGAGGCGCGCCGGCCTGGTCTGAGCCGCTACCCCCGAACCGAGCGATCCATCAAACGGGCTTGATGCATCGGCGGGCCCGGAGGTAGCGTCCCGTCATGGCGCCCTCGGCGCACGCGCCCGCCCTGCCGACGTTCCTCCGGCTGGCCGCCCACCCGGTGCGCTGGCGGCTCCTGGCCGAGCTCGCCGTCGGCGACCACCGCGTGCGCGAGCTCGTGCGCCGGGTCGAGCAGCCGCAGAACCTCGTCTCGTACCACCTGCGCCTGCTGCGCGAGGGCGGGCTGGTCACCGCCCGGCGCAGCAGCGCCGACGGCCGCGACAGCTACTACCACCTGGACCTGGAGCGCTGCGCGACGGCGCTGGCCGAGAGCGGGGCCGCGCTGCACCCGGCGCTGCGCGGACCCGGCGGGGCGCCGCCCCCACCGGTGGAGCGGTCGCGGTCCCGGCGCGCGGCCGTGCTGTTCGTGTGCACCGGCAACAGCACGCGCTCGCCGATCGCCGAGGCGCTGCTGCACCGCCGCACCGCCGGCGCGGTGACGGTGGCGAGCGCCGGCACCCGCCCGCGACCCGCACTGCACCCCCACACCGTCCGGGTGCTGCACGAGCGCTTCGGCATCGACGCGGCCGGCCGCCGGCCCCGGCACCTCGACGCCCTCGCCGGCCGCACGTTCGACCGGGTGATCACCCTGTGCGACCGGGCCCGCGAGGCCTGCCCCGAGCTCCCCGGGAACCCGCGGCACGTGCACTGGAGCATCCCCGACCCGGCCGCGGCCGACGACGGCTACCCGGCCTTCGAGCGGGCGGCCGCCGACATCGACACCCGCATCGGGCACCTGCTGCCCGTGCTCGCCACCGATCGACAGGAGGACCAGCCGTGACCGCCACCGACGCGTACGCCAGCGTCCGCTACCTCGTCACCGACGTGCAGGCCGCGGTCGACTTCTACACGACCCACCTCGGCTTCACGCTGCACAGCAGCGCCGCGCCCGCCTTCGCCGACGTGCGCCGCGGCCCGCTGCGGCTGCTGCTCTCCGGGCCCGCCAGCTCCGGGGCACGGGCCACCCCCGGCGACGCCGCCGGGCCGGGCGGCAACCGCGTCCACCTGGTCGTCGGCGACCTCGACGGCGAGATCGCCCGGCTGCGCGACGCGGACCTGCCCTTCCGCAGCGACGTCGTCTCCGGCCCCGGCGGACGGCAGGTCCTGCTCGCCGACCCCGACGGCAACCTGGTGGAGCTGTTCCAGCCGGCGGCACGCGCCGCCGGCTGAGCGGCCACCTCGTCCCACCCGGGCACGGCGGACCCGCTCGAGCGCCGCTCAGCGCCCCGGGGCCACCGCCGTGCGGGCCTGCAGATTGCCGGCGAGGTGCGCGGCGAGCGGCCGCGGGTCGGACGTCGTCGACAGCAGGCCGAGGTAGCCGTCGGGCCGGACGAGGGCCATCCCGTCCCCGCCGGTGCCGTACCGGTCGGCGACCGCGCCGCCGGGGTCGACCAGCGCCCCGGCCGGTGCCCCGCCGGCGTCGCGCACCACGGGGACGACGCGACCGAGCCCGCCCAGCACCTCGCGCAGCCCCGCCAGCGCCCCGGCGTCGTCCCGCGCGGTGAGCAGCAGGTGCCCGGGGCGGCGCAGGAGGTCGCCGATCCAGGCCTCGGCGCCGCCGGCGTCCCGCAGGCCCGGCACGTCGGGGGCGTGGTCGCCCGGCGCGACGGCCCGCCGGGGACCGGCGACGATCGGGCTGTCCCGGTAGTGCACGGTGACCTCGGCGACGCCGGCCACCAGCCGCTCGCCCAGGGCGGGCAGGTGGCCGAGCACGGACAGGGCGACGTCCCGCAGCCGCGCGGTGGCGCCCCCGGAGGCCATCAGGTCGGTCATCCGGCTGGTCTGCCGGACCACCGCGGCACCCACCGGGCGGCGCTCGGCCTGGTAGGAGTCGAGCAGCCGCTCGTCGGCGCGCCCGGTGGCGACCAGCGCGAGCTTCCAGGCGAGGTTGACCGCGTCCTGGATGCCGGTGTTCATGCCCTGCCCGGCCGCCGGGCTGTGCACGTGGGCCGCGTCCCCGGCGAGCAGCACCCGGCCGGTGCGGTAGGCGGGGACCTGGCCGTGGTGGATCTCGAAGTAGGTGAGCCAGCGCGCGTCCCCGACCCGCCAGCGGCCACCCGCGCGCTCGTCGACCAGCCGCTGCGTCTCGGCGACCGTGGGGACGGCGCCCCGCGCCGGCGGGGCGACCTGGAACAGGAAGCGGCTGCGGCCGCCGGGCATGGGGAACACCCCACCGATCCCGTCGGGGTGCGCGTACATGCGGATGGTGTCGGCCGGCAGGTCCGTGGTCGCCGCGGCGTCGGCGAACAGGAAGTGCTGACCGTGGAAGACGCCGTCGAGCCGCGCGCCGACGGCCGCGCGGGCCGTGCTGTGCCCCCCGTCGGCCCCCACGACCCAGCCGTAGCGCCCCCGGCTGGTCGCCCCGCCGCGGGTGAGGGTGACGGTCACCCCGCCGTCGTCCTGCACCAGGTCCCGGAGGGCCACCCCCCGCTCGACGACCACGCCCGACCGCGCCGCGAGCGCGGCCAGCACCCCCTCGGTGTCCGGCTGGGGCACGTCGAGGATCCGCGGGTGGCGGGAGTCGACGGAGTCGGTGGTGAGGCGCACGCGCGGGGTGGCGTCGCGCCCGGTGTGCACCTCCACGGCCGTGACCGGCTGGGCGCGGGCCACGAGGTCGTCGAGCACCCCCGTCGCCGCCAGGTGCTCCTGGGTGCGCGGGTGGACGACGACCGCGCGGGACTGGCCGGTCGGCTCGGGCAGCGCGTCGACCAGCCGGACGGTCGCGCCCTGCCGGACCAGCTCGCAGGCGGTGACCAGGCCGACCGGACCCGCGCCCACGACGAGGACGGTGCCCCCGTGGTCCCCGACTGCTCCGGCGGTGGTGGTGTCGGTCATCGACGTCTCCCGGGCGTCGGGCATCCGGCGGTCGCCCCCACCGTGGCGCACCGCGCCCCGGTGCCGCTAGGGCGAGCGCTGCGCCGCCTGGGTCGTGTAGAGGCAGATGGCCGCCGCCGCGGCCAGGTTCAGGCTCTCGGCCCGCCCGCGCATCGGGATGCGCACCCGCGCGTCGGCGGCCGCGGCCAGCCCGGCCGGCACCCCGCGCGCCTCGTTGCCGAAGAGCCACAGCACCGGGCCGGCCAGCTCGTCGGCCAGCTCGTCGAGCGCGGCCTCTCCCCCGCCGTCGGCGGCCAGCACGGTGACCCCGGCGGCCTGCAGGTCGGCGAGCAGCGGCTCCAGCGGCACCGAGCGGACGACGTCGACGTGGAACAGGCTGCCCGCGCTGGCCCGCACCACCTTGCCGCCGTAGGGGTCGGCGGAGCCGGCGCCGAAGACGACCGCGCCGGCGCCGCACGCGTCGGCCGTGCGCAGCACCGTGCCGGCGTTGCCGGGGTCGTTGAGCTCGGCCAGCGCGACTCCCAAGCGGGGCGGCGCGGCGGCCAGCGCGGCGGGCGGCACGTCGCGCAGGTCGCAGACGGCGAGCAGGCCCTGCGGGGTGACGGTCTCCGAGAGGCTCGCGGCGGCCTTGTCGGTGACCAGCCGGACCGGCACCGGGCTGCCCGCCAGCAGGTCGACGGCGGCCTCGGCGGCCGTGGGGGTGGCGTACACCTCGCGCACCGACGAGGGGTCGGCGAGCGCCTCGCGGACGGCCTGCCGTCCCTCGGCCAGGAACGCCCCGGCCGCGTCGCGCCCGGCCCGCCGGGTGAGCTTGCGGGCGGCGACCACGCGCGCCGAGCGCTCGGTCAGCAGCTCGGCCACGGACCACCTCCCCGGACGGACGACGACGCCGCCGGTCCCGGCCCCGCGGGGCCGGACACCGACGGCGTCGTGCGGGTCGTGCTCGGGATCAAGCAGCCTGCTCGCCGGAGGGGGCGGCGGCGACGGCGGCGCGCGCCGTCTCGACCAGCGCGGCGAAGGTCGCCGGCTCGTTGACGGCGAGCTCGGCGAGCACGCGCCGGTCGAGCTCGATGCCGGCCAGCTTCAGGCCCTGCATGAACCGGTTGTAGGTCATGTCGTTCTGGCGGGCCGCGGCGTTGATCCGGGTGATCCACAGCTTGCGGAAGTCGCCCTTGCGGACCTTGCGGTCGCGGTAGGCGTAGGTGGCCGAGTGGAGCACCTGCTCCTTGGCCTTGCGGTAGAGCCGGGACCGCTGACCGCGGTAGCCGCTGGCCGCCTCGAGGGTCGTCCGGCGCTTCTTCTGGGCGTTGACCGCCCGCTTCACGCGTGCCACGTGAGCTCCTTGATCTTCTCGTTACGGGCGGGCGGTCAGATGCCCAGCAGCTTCTTCAGGTTCTTCGCGTCGGCGGGCGAGATCACCTGGTCCTGGTCGAGCCGGCGCTTGCGGGTCGAGGCCTTGTGCTCGAACTTGTGCTGGTTGTTGGCCTGCTCGCGCATGAGCTTGCCCGAGCCGGTCACGCGCACCCGCTTGGCCGTGCCCTTGTGCGTCTTCTGCTTCGGCATGTCTCTCGTTCCTCGGTGATCGTCGTACGCCGTCCGGCGCCGGGGCAGCACGTGGCTGCCGCACGGCACCGCTGGGTGGTGCGGTCTGTGGTGCCCGGCCGGGGCCGCCACCCGGTCAGGCGCTGGGCGCCTGCTCCTCGGCAGCAGCCGGGTCGCCCCCGGGATGGGCGGCCGCCGACCGGTCGGCCTTGGCCTGACGGCGCTCGGCCTGCGCGGCCTGCTGGTCCTTCTGGGCCTGCAGCTGCGCGTTCCGGTGCGGGGCGATCACCATGACCATGTTCCGGCCGTCCTGCTTGGGGTTGGACTCGACGACGCCCAGTTCGGCGACGTCGGCGGCCAGCCGCTGCAGCAGTCGGTAGCCCATCTCGGGCCGCGACTGCTCGCGACCGCGGAACATCACGGTGATCTTGACCTTGTCGCCGCTCCGCAGGAAGCGCTCGACGTGGCCCTTCTTGGTCTCGTAGTCGTGCGGGTCGATCTTGAGGCGCAGCCGCATCTCCTTGATGACGGTGAGCGCCTGGTTCCGCCGGGCCTCGCGGGCCTTCTGGGCGGACTCGTACTTGAACTTCCCGTAGTCCATCAGCTTGACGACGGGCGGCCGGGCCATGGGCGCGACCTCGACGAGGTCGAGCTCGGAGTCCTGGGCCAGGCGCAGCGCCTCGCCGATCGGCACGATGCCGACCTGCTCGCCCTCGGGCCCGACCAGGCGGACCTCGGGGACGCGGATACGGTCGTTGATGCGGGGCTCGGTGATGGCCTCTCCTCACGTGCTGCAGGGTGAGGAGCTCGCAGCCGCCGGGCGCCGGGACGACGAAGGCCCCGCGAGCGTCAGCTCACGGGGCCCACTCGTGCCGGTGCGCGCTCGGGCCGGGACCCGTGCGCGACGCGGGACCGGCGCAGGCGCCGGTTCCGCGGACCGGTGACCCGGGCGCCGGGAGGCGTCGGGTGGGAGCGGGCTCCTCTTGGATCGACGGCCCGGGGCGGGGCCGACGGTGGTTCGCGCGCCTCGTGTAGCGGGGAGGCACGCCCATGCTACAGCGCGATCGGGGGCCTGGTCATTCCCGGGTGGTCGTCCTCGCCCCGGTGGCGGCCGCGTGCAGCGCCCGCAGGCCGTCGAGGGCGGCCACCGCGTGCTCCCGGTCGACGGCCTGCACCGCCATCAGCGCGATCTCCTCGCCGTTGGGCAGCTCGAGGCTCGCCCAGCGGGCCTTGCGCCCGAACCGCACCGCCCGCACCGCCGACCACGGCAGGGCGTGGGAGGTGAAGAGGTTGCGCACCCGGATCCCCTCGGCGTCGGCGTCGACTCGCGGCCGGCCGAGCAGCGCGATGCCCAGCGCGACCAGGATGCCCAGCCCCAGGACGGCGAGCTGGTCGACGGTGCCGAACTGCACCACCCCGGTGGAGGACTCCGGCAGCGTGATCGCGACCCACACCATGACCGCGAGGACGACGAGGGCGAGCGCGGCGCAGACCGCGCGCATGACGCGGGGCACGGCCGAGACGGGGCGGGCGGAGGGCGGCACGCCCCCATGCTGCCAGCCCGCGCCGCCGGTGCTGGCAGAGTGCGGGCCGTGGAGGTGACCGGCGCGGCGCAGCACGAGGCGTGGACGGCGCGGGCGCTGCCCCCCGTGGAGCGCCTGGCCGAGGACCTGTGGTCGGTGCCGGTGCCGATCCCGCACGGCGGGCTGCGCTACGTCAGCGTGTACGTCCTGTCGCTCGCCGGCGGCGGGCTCGGCCTCGTGGACGCAGGCTGGGGCAGCGACGAGGCGTGGGCGGCGCTCGGCGACGGGCTGGCCGCGCTGGGCGGCTCGGTGGCCGACGTCCGCGGGGTGCTGGTCACCCACCTGCACTTCGACCACCTCGGGCTGGCCGGCCGGGTGCGCGAGGCCTCGGGCGCCTGGATCGCCATGCACCCGGCCGACGCGACGGTGGTGGGCGCGCCGGCGTTCCGCGACCCGGCGGCGTCGGTGGCCGCCGAGGTGGCCTTCCTGGTCTCGCTGGGCGCCGACCCCGACGACGCGGCCTCCGACGTCGGCGGTCCCGCGCACCACGCCCCGTACTCCGGCATGGCGGTGGCCGACCGCCTGCTCGAGGACGGCGACCTGGCCGACCTGCCCGGCTGGCGGCTGCGGGCCGTGCACACCCCCGGGCACACGCCCGGCCACCTCTGCTTCGCCGAGGAGCGCACCGGGCTGTTCTTCTCCGGCGACCACGTGCTGCCCCGGATCAGCCCCAACATCTCGACGTCGGGCTGGGGCGCGGCCGACCCGCTGCGCGACTACCTCGGCTCGCTGGGCCGGGTGGGCGACCTGCCGGAGCCCGCCGAGGTGCTGCCGGCGCACGAGTGGCGCTTCCGCGGGCTGCGGTCGCGCACCGACGAGCTCGCCGCCCACCACGAGCACCGGCTGGCCGAGCTGCTCACCGCGGTGCGCGCCCACCCGGGCAGCACGCCGTGGCAGCTGGCCGCCCACCTCACGTGGTCGCGGCCGTGGGAGCAGTACGAGCGGCGGATGCGGATCTTCGCGGTCACCGAGACCGACTCCCACCTGCGGCTGCTGGCCAGCCG
Organism: Blastococcus sp. SYSU D00669; assembly: GCF_054050715.1. Classification (NCBI taxonomy): domain Bacteria; kingdom Bacillati; phylum Actinomycetota; class Actinomycetes; order Geodermatophilales; family Geodermatophilaceae; genus Blastococcus; species Blastococcus sp. SYSU D00669. Next base: position 97,446 of record NZ_JBJGZV010000012.1, on the reverse strand, counting down.
CGGCCTCGTCGTCGGCACGCCGGGGCCGGTGCCCACGTGGACCGCCGCCGCCCGGTGATCCCGTTCGCGGAGCTGGCCGCGCGCGTGCGCGCCGAGCCGCCCCGGCTGGGCCCGGTCCGGCTGGTGTGCGTCGACGGCCCGGCCGGCTCCGGCAAGACGACCTTCGCCGGCCGGCTGGCCGCCGCGCTCGGCGCCGACGCGGAGGTCGTGCACATGGACGACCTCTACGCCGGCTGGACGCTCACCGGCGGCGCCGCCCGCCTGGCCGCCGGGGTCCTGCGGCCCCTCGCCGCCGGCCGCCCGGGCGACTACCGCCGCTTCGACTGGGCGGCGGGCCGGTTCACCGCCGTCCCCACCCCCGTACCGGTGCCGGCGGTGCTGGTCGTGGAGGGCTGCGGGTCCTGCCCCGCGGCGCTGGACCCGGTCACGACGCTGCGGGTGTGGGTGGAGGCGCCGCCTGACCTGCGCCTGGCGCGGGGGCTCGACCGCGACGGGACCGCGTACGAGGGCCACTGGCGGCGCTGGCAGGCCGCCGAGGCGGCGCACTTCGCCGCCGACCGCACCCGCGAGCGGGCCGACCTGCGGATCGACGGCGCGGCCGGGACGGCGACGGCCGTCGCGCCGCTGCCCTGACCGACGCCTACGCTGAGCGCGTCGCCGCCATCGAACTCACGGTCGGCCCGCGCGACGGTGCTGGAACGAGGTGTGCCGTGCCCCGGCAACCGTCGTCGGACTCCGCGCTGCCCCTCGCCGACGAGCTCTCCGCCGTGTTCGCCCGGATGTCCGGGCTCCTGCTCTCCCCCGAGTCGGTGACCACGGCCCTGGGGCTCGTCACCTCCCTGGCGCTGGAGACCGTCCCGGGATCGACGGGGGCGGGGGTGTCGATCCTCGACGAGCTCGGGCGGCGCACGTCCGGCGCCACCGACGAGCGGGTGGAGCAGGCCGACGTCCTGCAGTACGACCTGGACCAGGGCCCCTGCCTGGCCGCCACCGCCCTGCGCCAGGTGGTGCGGGTCGACGACCTCGCCGCGGAGGACCGGTGGCCGCGCTGGGCACGGGCCGCGGCCGGGCTCGGGCTGCGTGCCTCGCTGAGCGCCCCGATGGTCGCCGGCGACCGCGCGCTCGGCGCGGTGAAGGTCTACGCCGAGCGGGCCGGGGCGTTCGACCGGCAGGCCGAGCAGCGGCTCACGATGTTCGCCGCCCAGGCCGCGATCCTGGTCGCGAACGTGCAGGCGCACGAGCGGGCGCGGCGGCTCACCGAGGGGTTGCGCCAGGTGGTCCGGGAGCGCGACGTCGTGGGCATCGCCAAGGGCGTGCTCATGGACCGGCACGGGGTCGACGAGGACACGGCCTTCGGCATGCTGCTGGCCCGCGCGGCCCAGGACGCCGAGCCGCTGCGCGACTCGGCCCGCAGCGTCGTCGACTCCGCCGTCCGCCGGCGGCGGTGATGCCCGGGTCGTCGGAGGACGAGCAGCGGACCGCCCTCGGGCAGGCCTACCGGCACGCCGACCTGACCCTCGAGCAGCTGTGGACGCGCTACTTCGCCATGGGCGGCAACCTGGACCTGCTCGACGTGGAGGCGTTCCTGAGCGGGTTGACCGCGCTGCCCGCGGCGGAGCGGGACGTGCTGGCGCACGCGGTGAACGAGCGGCTCGACGAGCTGCGCTGGCGGCGGCGGGTGCCCTACAGCCGGCCCATCCGGCAGCGGCGGCAGGCGACCGGGCCCCTCGCCGCCCTCGTCCAGCTGCTCGAGGCCGCGCACGCCGCCCCGCCCGACCGCCTGGCCGCGATCGCGCAGAGCGCGGGGCGGTCGATGGACGTCGAGGTCGTCGTCCACCTGGTCGACCACGACCAGCGCATGCTGCACCGGCTGACGACCGGCGGCCCGGCGGAGCAGCCGCCGCTGGCGGTGGACGGCACGATCGCGGGCCGGGTGTTCCAGACGGTGCGCGTGCTGCCGTCGGAGGGTCGGGACCGGCCGCGGCTGTGGGTGCCGCTGCTCGACGGCTCCGACCGCCTGGGCGTGCTGGAGGTGGGCCTGCGCTCGGCGGACGAGCTCTACGACCCGGTGCTGCGCGAGCAGTGCGGCTGGCTGGCCGGCCTGCTCGGCCACCTGATCGCCTCGATGAGCCCGTACGGCGACGAGGTGGAGCGCGCCCGGCGGCAGGCGACGCGGTCACCGTCGGCCGAGCTGATCTGGCAGCAGCTGCCGCCGCTGACCGCGTCGACCGGCGCGTTCACGCTGGCCGGCCTGGTCGAGCCGAGCTACACGGCCGGTGGGGACGCCTTCGACTACGCCCTGTCCGAGCGGACGGTGTCCCTGGCGGTCTTCGACGCGATGGGCCACGGGCTGCCGGCCGCGCTGCTCGCCGCCGCGGCGCTCGCCGGTTACCGCAGCGCCCGCCGCGACGGCCGGGGGCTGTACGACCAGGTCCGCGCCATCGACGCCGTGGTGGCGGAGCACTTCCCGGGCAGCGCGTTCGTGACCGGCGTGCTCGCCGAGCTGGACGTGGGCAGCGGCCGGCTGCGCTACGTCCGCGCCGGGCACCCGCCCCCGCTGCTGCTCCGGGCGGGCAAGGTCGTCAAGGACCTCCCCGGCGGGCAACGGGTGCCCTTCGGCCTCGGCGCCGCAGAGCTGACGGTGGCCGAGGAGGTGCTCCAGCCGGGCGACTGGCTGGCGCTGTACACCGACGGGATCACCGAGGCACGGGACGCGACCGGGGCCTGGTTCGGCGAGGACCGGCTGGTGGACTTCCTCCGCCGCGCCGCGGCCGCGGCGCACCCGCCACCGGAGACCGTGCGCCGGCTCGTCCGCGCCGTCCTGGACCACCAGGCGGGCGAGCTGCAGGACGACGCGAGCATCCTGCTGGCCAGCTGGGGGCGGGACCGCACGGTGTGACACGCCACGGTGTGCCGGGTGCGACACACGCCCGCAACGCGGGCACAGCACCATGGAGACGTGAGCGACGCCCTCCCGGACGCCGGTGCCCTCCCGGACGCGGGCCCCGACGCGCCCCTGCCCCTGGCGGGGTACACCGTCGCGGTCACCGCGGCACGCCGCAAGGAGGAGCTCGGCGCGCTGCTGGACCGCCGCGGCGCGCGCGTGGTGTACGCGCCGGCCATCCGCATCGTCCCGCTGGCCGACGACACCGAGCTGGTCTCGGCCACCGAGGAGGTCCTCGCCGCGCCGGTCGACCTCGTGGTGGCCACGACGGGCGTCGGCTTCCGCGGCTGGCTGGAGGCCGCCGAGGCGTGGGACCTGCCGCTGGTCGAGCACCTGGCCTCGGCGCGGGTGCTGGCCCGCGGCCCCAAGGCGCGCGGCGCGATCCGCGGCGGCGGGCTGGTCGACGCGTGGTCGCCGGAGTCGGAGTCGTCGGCCGAGGTGCTCGAGCACCTGCTCTCCGGTGCCGAGGGGCCGCTGGCCGGCCGCCGGATCGCCGTCCAGCTGCACGGCGACCCGCTGCCGGACTTCGTCGACGGGCTGCGCGCGACCGGCGCCGAGGTGCTGACCGTGCCCGTCTACCGGTGGGTGCTGCCCGAGGACGTCGCCCCGGTGCACCGGCTGATCACCGCGGTGGTCGCCGGCGGGGTGGACGCCGTGACGTTCACCAGCGCGCCCGCGGCCGCCGGCGTCCTGCAGGTGGCGGCCGAGCTGGGCCGGCGCGAGGACCTCGTGACCGCCCTGCGCGGGCGGGTGCGGGCGATCGCCGTCGGCCCGGTGACCGCCGGCCCGCTGGCGGCCGCCGGCATCCCGAACTGGCAGCCCGAGCGGGCCCGGCTCGGCGCGCTGGCCCGCGAGGTCGTGGCGCGGCTGCCCGAGCGCGACCCCGTGCTGGAGCTGGCCGGGCACACCCTGCAGGTGCGCGGGCACGCCGCGGTTGTCGACGGCCGCCTCGTGGAGCTCGCCCCCGGGCCGCTCGCGGTGCTGCGGGCGCTGGCCGAGCGCCCCGGCACCGTCGTCTCCCGCCCGTCGCTGACCGGCTGCCTGCCCGGCGGCGGTGACGCGCACGCCGTGGAGATGGCGGTGACCCGGCTGCGCGCGGCGATCGGCTCGACGCTGGTGCAGACGGTGGTCAAGCGGGGCTACCGGCTGCCGGTCTGACCCCAGCGGTACAGGTCGCGCAGCAGGGCGATCTCGGCGCCGTGGTGCGCCAGCTCGTCGAGGGCGTGCGCGACCAGGTCGGCCCAGGTCCCCTCGGCGTAGGGACCCCACCGCGGGCCGAGCCGCTCCCAGATGCCGTCCTCGCCCCGGGTCTCGGCGGCCGCGCGGAACGCCGTCGCCGCGGCGCGCAGGTCGCGCAGCGCCGTCGCGGCGTCGCCGTGCCACTCGCGGTCGTCGACGGCCAGCGGGCGCCCGCCCGGCGAGGTGCGCAGGTAGTAGGCCAGGCAGTCCGACGCCAGGTGCCACAGCCGCCAGGCGATCGTGGTCACCGGCGCCGGGTCGGGCTCGTCGTAGGTGCCGTCGGCGGTCCAGGTTCCGTCGTCGGCCCGGCTGACGCTCCACGCGCCCGGGACCGGTCGCCAGAGGTACTCCTCGTCGGAGAGCCCCGCGAGCCGCCGGTCGAGGCGCTCCCAGGCGTCGTCCCAGACGTGCAGCAGCACGGGCAGCACCAGGCGGTCGCTCATGCGGCGCAAGGTAACCGCGCCCACCGACGACTCACACGCGGTGGGCGGCTCCCGGGCGCAGGTAGACGACCCAGGTCACGGCGACGCAGACGGCGTAGAAGGCGATGAACGCCAGGTACGCGGCGTCGCCGCTGCCGGTGGACAGGAACGACTGCCGGAACGCCAGGTTCACCAGCACCCCGCCGAAGGCCCCCACCGCGCCGGCGATGCCGATGAGCGCCCCGGACATGCGCAGCGCCCGCCGGTCGGCGGCCTCGGGGTCGCCGCCCTCGGCCACCGACTGCAGCGCCTGGGAGCGGAAGATCGCCGGGATCATCTTGTAGGTCGAGCCGTTGCCGATGCCGCTGAGCACGAACAGCAGCACGAAGCCGACGACGAACAGCGCCATCGACCCGGCCTGGGAGGCGGCGAACACCACCGCCGCGCCGAGGGCCATCGCGAAGAAGTTGAGGAACGTGATGCGGGCGCCGCCGAACCGGTCGGCCAGCGAGCCGCCGAGCGGCCGGATCAGCGACCCGAGCAGCGGGCCGAGCCAGGTCAGCGACGCGGCGGCCAGCGGGGTGGCGAAGTCGGCGGCGAACTGGTTCTGCAGCACCTGGCCGAAGGCGAACCCGAAGCCGATGAAGGAGCCGAACGTGCCGATGTAGAGGAACGACATCACGTAGGTGTGCGGCTCCCGCACCGCCTGCCGCATGGCCCGCGGCTGGTTGCGCGCGGTGGTCAGGTTGTCCATGAGCAGCGCCGCGCCGACCGCCGCCGCCACGATCAGCGGCAGGTAGACCCACAGGACGACGCGGGGGTGCTCGACGCCGACCGTGGCGAGGACCAGCAGGCCGACCAGCTGGACCACCGGGACGCCGAGGTTGCCGCCGCCGGCGTTGAGCCCGAGCGCCCAGCCCTTGAGCCGGTCGGGGTAGAAGGCGTTGATGTTCGCCATGGAGCTGGCGAAGTTGCCGCCGCCGACGCCGGCCAGGCAGGAGACCAGCAGCAGGGTGCCGAAGTCGGCGCCGGGCTCGAGCACGATCGCCGTCGCGACGGTCGGGACGAGCAGCAGGGCCGCGCTGACGATCGTCCAGTTGCGGCCGCCGAACCTCGCGACGGCGAAGGTGTAGGGCAGGCGCACGAACGCGCCGAGCGCCGTCGGCAGGGTCGTCAGCAGGAACTTCCCCGCCGGGTCGATGCCGTAGACGCTCTCGGGCAGGAACAGCACCAGCACCGACCACAGGCTCCAGATCGAGAAGCCGACGTGCTCGGAGAACACCGAGAAGAAGAGGTTGCGCCGCGCCACCCGCTTGCCGGTGGACTCCCAGAACCCGGGGTCCTCCGGGCGCCAGTCCTCGATCCAGCGGGGCCGTGCCCGGCCGCGCGGCAGCGGCAGGGTGGTCAGCGACGGCGGCGGGGTCTGCGCGGGAGCGGCCATGCCGACCACCGTCGCGAGCGCCCGTTCCCCCCTGGTTGCCCCGAGGGGGAACCCGTGTTCCGTTTCGCTCACCGCGGGTGCCCCGGTGTGGTGAGGCCGGTGCCCGCCGCCGTGCGGGGGGCCCCGGCCGCCGGGGAAGATCACCGTCGTGAGCCTCCCCGCGGACCAGACGGCACCCGGCCCTGCCCTCATCGAGGCCGGCGGCCCGGTCGCCGGCTCCATGACGACGGCCGCGGCGGCGCTGGTGTTCGAGCGCGGCACCGGCGCGGTGCAGCTCGACCCGCGGCTGGCCGCGTGCCTGCGCGCCGCCGCCGAGGAGGCCGCCGGTCTGCCGGTGCCCCGCGAGCGGGTGCGGGCCGGGGCCGCGCTGGCCTTCGCCGTCGAGCACGCGGTCACCCTCGGCCGCTCCGGCCGGCAGCTGCACGACGGCTTCTTCACCGGCCGCAGCGGGGTGCGCTCCGCCGCGGCGGAGGTGGTCGAGGGCGCGGTCTCCGCGGCGCGGCGGTCGGTCGACGAGCGGCGGGTGCGGCACCTGGGCTACCTGGTCGCCGAGGTGGCCTTCTCCGCCGACGTCGACGCCGAGCTCGTCGCCCGGGGGCTCGTGCTCGCCGACCGGCTGAACTGGCGGCAGCTGGCGCTGCTGGCCGGCGTCGGCCGCCGCGACCGGCAGCCGCTGCCGATGGCGCCGCTGGAGGACGAGCCGCGCGCGTGGACCGCGTGGGGTGCGCGCGAGGACGTCGACGACCTGCAGCGGACCCGGCTGGTCGACCCGCCGCTCGTGCCGGCCCGGCCCGGTGCCGCCGCGCGCCCGCGGCTGCGCCCCACCGACCTGCGGCTCACCCGCCGCGGCGTGCTGGTGCACCGGCTGCTGGCGCTGGACTTCGTGCGCGACGACGCCGTCGCCGCCGCGCTCGCCGACCTCGGCCTGCCGCGCTCCTGACGACCGCGCACCGCCCGCTCCTCTCGTGCACCACCCGCACCGCGGAACGGGTGGTGCGCGCAGGACGCGGGCGACGCCCTGCGCGGTACCGCCGGGCGGCTAGGAGGGGCGCGCGTAGGCGGCCGGGGTCGTCGCCAGCATCCGGCGGAAGTGCCGGGTGAGGTGCGCCTGGTCGTAGAAGCCGACCGCCGTCGCCACCTGGGCGGCCGGCATCCCCGCGAGCAGCAGCCGGCGGGCCCGCTCGACCCGCCGGCCGGTGAGGTAGCGGTGCGGCGGCAGCCCGTGCCGGCGGGTGAAGGCGCGGACCGCGTGCGTCGGCGAGACGCCGAGCGCAACCGCCGCCGCGGCCAGGTCCACCCCCTCGGTCAGCCGGGCGTCGACGAGGTCGCGCAGCCGGTCGGCGACCGCGTCGTCGCGCACCGGCGGCGGCGGGACGACGGCGCGGTCGAGGTGCTGCCCCAGCCGCTCCAGGACGAAGGCCAGCCGGCTCTGCGCCTCCAGCCGGTCGCCGTCGCGGCGCAGCGCCCCGTGCAGCGCGGACACGCGGGCGCGCAGCACGGCGTCGTCGAACGCCGGGGAGTCGACCGACCGGCCGACGCGCTGCTCCCCCAGCGTCGCCGGCTCCAGGTAGAGCACCCGCTTGCGGAAGCCGCCGGGGAACTGCGAGCGGCCGTCGTGCGGCACCTCCGGCGGCAGCAGCGTGACCTCGGCCCGCGAGGCGCCGTGGGCGTGCCGGTCGAGGTCGTAGCGCACGGCGCCGTCGTCGACCAGCAGCAGCGTCCAGGCGTCGTGGGTGTGCGCCGGGTAGACGTGGTCGGTGAACCGGGCGTGGAAGACCTCGGTCAGCCCCGGCACGTCGGGCCGCCAGGCGGTGACCTCGGCCCGGACGTGGGCCACGTCAGGAACGTACAAGACCGGCCCCGCCCCGCGGCCGGACGCTGGCGGGCATGGAGACCCCGACCTGGCCCACCAAGATCGCCGTCGTCCTGCGGGACGGCCTGCTGCCGTGGCAGGAGCTCAACGTGACCGCCTTCCTCGCCGGCGCGATCGCCGGGGCGGTCCCCGAGCTGATCGGCAAGCCGTACCTCGACGGCGACGGCACCGCGTACCTGGCGATGTTCCGCCAGCCGGTGGTCGTGCTGACGGCGGACGGCGAGGTGCTGCAGCGGGCGCGGACGCGGGCGCTGGACCGCGGCCTGCCGCTGGCGCTGTTCACCGCCGACCTGTTCGCCACCGGCGGCGACGACGACAACCGCGCCGCCGTCGCCGCCGTGACCGGCCCCGCGCTCGACCTGGTGGGGATCGCGCTGCACGGGCCGAGGAACGCCGTCGACAAGGTGGTCAAGGGCGCGCGGATGCACCCGTGATCCGGCGGGCGCGGAGCACCGCGTCGGCCACGTGGTGGACGCCGCCGTGCGCCTCGTGGCCGCGCGCCGCACGCGGCCGGGCCTCGGCCACCTGCACCTCCCACTCGGCCGGGTCGAGCAGGTCGGCCAGCTGCTGGGCGGTGGCGAAGTACTCCGGCCGCGCGTCGACCCGGATGCCCAGCGCCATGTCGCTCGGGTCGTGGTTGACCAGCAGCAGCGTGCCGCCGGGGGCGACCGCCGCGGCGAGCCCGGCGACCACCTTCTCCCGGACGTCGGCCGGCGGGTGCAGGAACGACGCGGTGACCAGGTCGTAGGCGCCGGCCTCGGGCGGCTCCTCGGCCAGGTCGGTCCGGCGCCAATCGACGCGGTCGGCGAGCCCGCGCTCTGCCGCCGCCCGCGCGCCGCGGTCCAGCGCCACCTGCGACAGGTCCAGCGCGGTCACCCGCCAGCCCCGCTCGGCCAGCCACACCGCGTCGCCGCCCTCGCCGGCCCCGGCGTCGAGGGCGCGCCCGGGCGGCAGGCCGGCCACCTCGGCGACCAGGACGTCGTTGACCTTCCCGCTCCACAGGTGCTCCGCCGTCCGGTAGCGCTCCTCCCACCACGCGCGGTCGTGCACCTCGGTCGCCCGCCGGTGCTCCTCGACCGCCCGCCGCGTGTCCTCCTCGCCGAGGTCGCCGGTGAGGTGCGCGCCGGCCACGAGGCCGGCCGCCGCGGCCACGATGACCTGGGCGGAGAGGTCGGCGACGTTGCCGGCCACCCACACCCCGGGGACGGCGGTGGCGCCGGTCGGCCCGGCGGGGACGGCGCTGCCGAACGGCACGCCCTCGCGGAGCACGGTCTCCGCCTCGAGCCCGAGCTCGGCCAGCAGCTCGGCGCGCGCGGTGAACCGCGGCGACACCACCACGGCCTCGCGCCCGACCACGGTGCCGTCGGCCAGGCGGACGCCGCTCAGCCGGTCGCCGTCGGCCACCAGCCCCGCGACGGGCTGCTCGACGACGACGATCCCGCGGGCGGCCAGCCGCTCGCGCTCCTCCTCCGTCGGCTCCGGCGAGGTGTGCCGGAACAGCACGACGTCGGGGCTCCACTGCCGCCACATCAGCGCCTGGTGGACGGCGAAGGCGGTGGTGCCGAGGATGCCGATCGGCCGGCCGCGCACCTCGGCGCCGTGGCAGAACGGGCAGTGCAGCACGCCGCTCCCCCACTGCTCGGCGACGCCGGGGACGTCGGGCAGCTCGTCCACCAGGCCGGTGGTGACCAGCAGCCGCCGGGCGTGCACCTCGCCGGCGTCGGTGGTGACGACGAAGCCGTCCCCCTCGCGGCGGGCGCCGGTGACCCGGCCGTCGACGACCTCGCCGCCGTACCCGGCGACCTCGCCGCGGCCGATGGCGTACAGCTCGGCCGGCGGGGTGCCCTCCCGGCCGAGGTAGTTGTGCACGTGCCCGGCCGGCGCGTTGCGCGGCCGCCCGTCGTCCACCACCAGCACCGAGCGGCCCGCCCGGGCCAGCGTCAGCGCTCCGCTCAGGCCGGCGGCGCCGCCGCCGACCACCACCACGTCGTACGCGTTCTCCATGCCGACGACGGTGCACCCGGAGCCGCCGACTTGACAAACTCCGTTGCCAGGACGGCAAATGGAGCCGTGGACGAGGACGTGCTGGCCGGGGTCGGCTCCCGGCTGCGGGCGCTGCGCCGGGAGAAGGGCGCGACGCTCGCCGAGCTGTCGGAGGTCACCGGCATCTCGGTGAGCACGCTGTCGCGGCTGGAGTCGGGCGACCGCAAGCCCACGCTGGAGCTGCTGCTGCCCCTCGCCCGGGCGCACCAGGTGCCGCTCGACGAGCTGGTCGGCGCGCCGCCCATCGGCGACCCGCGGGTGCACCTGCGGCCGCGCAGCAGCCACCACGGCACCACCGTCGTCCCGCTGACCCGGCGGCCCGGGGGCATCCAGGCGTTCAAGATGGTCTACCCGCCGCGCACGCCGCCCGGCGCGCCCGGCGACCTCGAGCTCAAGGTGCACGAGGGCTACGACTGGCTCTACGTGCTCTCCGGCCGGATGCGGGTGGTGCTCGGCGAGCACGACGTCGTCCTGGCGCCCGGCGAGGTCGCCGAGTTCGACACCCGCACCCCGCACTGGATCGGCAACCCGTTCGACGAGCCGGCCGAGGTCCTCGGCCTGTTCGGCCCGCAGGGCGAGCGGCTGCACGTGCGCGCCGCCCCGCGCGGCCGCTGACCCCGCTTCCGGCGCCGGAGGCGGCGGGTCAGGTCGTGGGGACGGCGGCGGCGAGCTCCGGCACGAAGTTCTCCAGCAGGTACGGCAGGCTCAGCGCGCTGGAGAACTGCAGGGCGTCGTAGTCGGACCCCTCGACGAACACCGAGCGCCCCGCGGCGACGGCGGGGATCGCGGCGAGCACCGGGTCGGCCTCGATGCCGGCCCGCTCCTCGGGCGCCCCCGACTGCCAGACGATGACATCGGCGTCGAGCAGGTTCGCCTGCTCGCGGCTGACCGTCCCGTAGAACTGGTCGCCGGCGATCTCGTCGAGCTCGGCCGACACGGTCATGCCCAGGTCGACGAAGAAGCGGGTGCGGGTGTCGTCGGAGGCGTGGAACGGGTACTCGCCCTCGTACGCCGGACCGGACAGGGTCAGGCTCGCGCCGTCCAGCTGCGGGTACTCGGCGCGGGTCTCCTCGACCAGCGCCTCCACCTCGGCGATGAGCTCCTCGGCGCGCTCCTCCTGGCCCAGCGCCTGCCCGGTGATCCGCGTCTGCTCCTGCCAGGGCGTGCCGAAGGCGACGTGGTCGGCCGGCTGCACGACGGTCGGGGCGATGCCGCTGAGGGTCTCGTACTCGTCCTCGGTCAGCCCCGCGGTGACCGCCATGATCAGGTCCGGCTCGGCCGCCGCGACCGCCTCGAAGTCGACCTCAGCCCGCGGCATGATCACCGGCTCGGCGTCGCCGGCCGCCTCGTCGGCCCAGGGGAAGAACACGTCGTCCTCGGGGCCGAAGGCGTAGCGCACCGCCACCGGCACCACCCCGAACGCGAGGATCGCGTCCTGCTCGGTGTAGCCGAGCGAGACGACCCGCTCCGGCTCCTCGGGGATCTCCGTCTCGCCGTACGCGTGCTCGACGGTCACCGGGAACGCGCCGGTCGCGGTCTCCTCCGTCGGGTCGGCGGAGGACCCGCCGCCGTCCTCCGAGCCGCAGCCGGCGAGGACGACGATCAGGGCGAGGGACGAGAGGGCCGGGCCGAGCGAGCGGCGCATCGTGATCATGCGCCTATGTCTACCTTAGGCAAGCCTTACCTTGGTAGACGCGGGTCCCTCACACGTCGACGACGACGTTCCCGTCCACCTCGCGGACCGGGTAGAGCCGGATCCGCAGGTCCGCGCCGGTGGCACCGCCGTCGGTCCACCGGTAGGCGTAGAGGTGCAGCGGGCACACCAGCACGTCGGGGTCGGTCTGCCCGTCGGCCAGCGGTCCGCCGGCGTGCGGGCAGGCCGCCTGGGTCGCGTGCAGCGACCCGTCGCGCAGCCGGAAGACCGCGACCTGGGTGTCCCCCGCGACGAACGCGCGCCCCTCCCCCGGCGGGATGTCGTCGACCCGGCCGACGGTCCAGGCCCGGACGGCGGCGGTGGTGGCGGACTGCTCGAGCAGGCTCATCGGACGGGCACCTGCGGCAGGTCGATCAGGGGCAGGGAGGGCCGGAACTGACCCGGGGTGGCGGGCGCGGCGCCGTCCTGGCCCCAGGGGTCGGTGTAGGCGTCGATGGAGAGCTGCAGCCGCTCGTCGAGCCCGGCCACGATGCCCTCGGCGTCCTCCAGCAGCACCGCCTTGAGGTGGTCGAGCCCGACCCGCGGGACGAAGTCGTAGGTGCGCTCGAGCCAGTTGGCCTGCTCCCGGTAGTACTGGATGAACCGGCCGGTCAGCTCCAGCACCGCCTGCGGGGAGTCGACGGTGGCCAGCAGGTCGCCCTTGCGCACCGACGCCCCGGCCGCCCCACCGACGTAGACCTCCCACCTGCCGTTGCCGATGGCCACGACGCCGACGTCCTTGACGTAGGCCTCGGCGCAGTTGCGCGGGCAGCCGACGACGGCGAGCTTCAGCTTGCCCGGGCTCTCGATGCCCTTGAACGTCTCCTCCAGGTCGATGCCGAGCTGCGTGGAGTCGCCCAGGCCGAAGCGGCAGAAGTCGCTGCCCACGCAGGTCTTCACGGTGCGGAAGCTCTTGCCGTACGCGTGGCCCGACGGCATCCCGAGGTCGGCCCACATGCCCGGGAGGTCCTCCTTGCGGACGCCGAGCAAGTCGATCCGCTGGCCGCCGGTGATCTTCACCATCGGCACCTCGTACTTCTCGGCGACGTCGGCGATCTTCCGGAGCTGGGCGGGCGTGGTGACCCCGCCCTTGATCTGGGGGACGACGGAGAAGGTGCCGTCGCGCTGGATGTTGGCGTGCACCCGGTCGTTGATGAACCGGCCGTCGCGCTCGTCGACGAAGTCGGTGCCCCAGATCATCCGCAGCAGCGAGGTGAGGCCCATCTTCGACCTGGCGTCCTCCGCCCCGCCGGGCGCGAGCGCGGCGAAGACGGCGGAGACGCTCGTGAGCTCCTGCTCCCGGATCGCGGCCATCAGCGCCGGCTTGGCCATCGGGACGCCCGGGACGTACCAGCTGGCCGACTCGTCCTCGGTCACCTCGCCGCCGGCGGCCCACTCCACGATCTGCTTGACCAGCGACTTGCACGACCCGCAGCCCTTGCCGGCGCGGGTGCGGTCCATGACGGCACCGGCGCTGCTGCAGCCGTCGGCGACCGCGCCGCAGATCGCCTGCTTGGAGACGCCGTTGCAGTTGCAGACCTGCGAGTCCATCGGCATCTCGGCGACGCCGACCCCCTCGGCGCCGTCGGAGAGGTCGACCAGCAGCCGGATCCGCTCCTCCGGCAGGGGGCTGCCACGGTCGAAGGCCTGGGTCAGGTAGGCGACCTTGCGGGTGTCGCCGATCAGGGTCGCGCCGACCAGCCGGTCGTCGCGGATCACCACCGAGCAGTGCACGCCGCGCTTCGGCTCGGAGATGACGAGGGTCTCGTCGTCGGGGAGCTCCGGCGCCTTGACGCCCATCGTGGCGACGTCGACCCCGGCCACCTTCAGCTTCGTCGCCAGCCGGCTGCCGTGGTACTCCGCGGTCGGGTCGGTGCCGGTGAGCACGTCGGCGAGCACCTTCGCGTGCTCCCAGGCGGGGGCGACCAGCCCGTAGACGGTGCCCCGGTGCTGGGCGCACTCCCCGATGGCGTAGACGTCGGGGTCGTCGGTGCGCAGCTGGTCGTCGACGACGATCCCCCGCTCCACCTCCAGCCCCGAGAGGACGGCGACGTCGGTGTGCGGCCGGATGCCGGCGGCGACCACCAGCATGTCGGCCTGCAGCTGCCGGCCGTCGGAGAGCACCACGCCGCGCACGCGGTCCGGGCCGACGACCTCGCCGGTGAGGGTGGACAGGTGCACGGTGATGCCCAGCGCCTCCACCCCGGCGCGGATGATCGCGCCGGCGTCGGCGTCGCACTGGGCGCTCATCAGGTGCGGCGCGGCGTCGACCAGGTCGACCGCCATGCCGTGGGTCTGCAGCGCGCGGGCGGCCTCCAGGCCGAGCAGCCCGCCACCGACGACGACGGCGCGCCGGTGGGTGCGGGCCGCCGCCATCATCGCCCGGGTGTCGTCGATGGTGCGGAAGCCGAAGACGCCGGGCAGCAGGCTGCCGTCCGCGCGGTGCGCGCCCTCCACCGGCGGGATGAACGAGTAGCTGCCGGTGGCCAGCACGAGGTGGTCGTAGGGCGTGACCGTGCCGTCGTCGGCGAGCACCTGCTTGGCCGCGGTGTCGATCCGCTCGACCCGCACGCCGGCCCGCAGCTCGACGCCGTTGTCGGCGTACCACTCGTGGGTGTTGAGGACGATGGCGTCCTCGTGCTCCTCGCCGGCCAGGACCGGCGAGAGCATGATCCGGTTGTAGCAGCCGTGCGGCTCGTCGCCGAAGACGGTGATCCGGAACTGCTCGCCGCCGCCGCGCTCGAGCACCTCCTCCACCAGCCGCGCGCCGGCCATGCCGTTGCCGACGACGACCAGCCGGGCGCGGGCGTCGACGGTGTCGTCGTCGATGTGCAGGGCGGTGACGCCCTCGGGGCGCCCGCCGAGGATCGCCGTCATCAGACCTCCACCAGACCCAGGTCGAGCACGACCTCGCCGGTGACGCCCTCGGGCGCGGCGGCGTGCAGCTCGACGACGGTGCCGCCGGGCAGGTCCTCGACCACCCGCAGCGGCACGTGCACGTCGCCCTTGGCGCCGATGGGGAACCAGCGCATCGGCTCGCCGTCGCGCAGCAGCAGCACGTACACCAGCTCGCCGGTGGAGTTGCCGCCTCGGAAGTACAGCGCCTGGGCGCTGGTGCCGGGCGGCACCGTGTAGCGCAGCGAGGGGTCGATCGGACCCGGCTTGGCCAGGCCCTCGCCGGTGATCGGGAAGACTCCCTGCAGGAACCGGGGGCTGCTCTTCATGCTCGTGGATCTCCTCCGGGACGGCGGTTTCGGTGCGCGGGTCGGGGCGTGCTGGAAGGGCCGCGGGGTGGGCTGGTCGGCCGGGGCCGGCAGCCGCTCGTCGGGCGGGCCGACGCGGGTCACCGCGACGGCGCAGACCTTGAAGGCCGGCATCCGGCTGGTCGGGTCGAGCGCGTCGGCGTCGGTGAGCGCGTTGGCGCTGGAGCCGCCACCCCAGTGGAAGGGGGCGAAGACGACGTCGGGCCGGATGGCGTCGGTGAGGTGCGCCGCGAACCGCGCCCGGCCGCGGCGGGTGGCCAGCTCGACCACGTCGTCGGGGCCGATGCCGTGCCGGCGGGCGAGGTCGGGGTGCAGCTCCGCGCGCGGCACCGGCGCCACCAGCTGCAGGCTGCGCGAGCGGCGGGTCTGCGTGCCCGACTGGTACTGGGCGAGCACCCGGCCGGTGGTGAGCACGTAGGGGTAGTCGCGGTCGGGCCGCTCGTGCGGGTCGACGTGCTCCACCCGCAGGAACCGGGCGCGGCCGTCGGGGGTCGCGAACCGCTCGGTGAACAGCCGCGGCGTCCCCGGGTGCTCCTCGTGTCCCGACGGCATGGCGGGGCACGGCCAGAAGACGCCCTGCTCGTCGTCGATGCGCCGGTAGGTGATGCCGGAGTAGTCGGCCGCTCCCCCGGCGCTGGCCCGGCCGAGCTCCTCGAAGACCGTCTCGGGGTCGCCGCTGAAGCCGCGCGCGCCGAGGCGCCCGGCGAGCTCGGCCAGCAGCTGCAGGTCGTCGCGGACGCCGGCGGGCGGGTCGAGCGCCCGGCGCCGGCGGATCACCCGCCCCTCGAGGTTGGTCATCGTGCCCTCCTCCTCCGCCCACATGGCGCTGGGCAGGACGACGTCGGCGAGCTGCGCGGTCTCGGAGAGGAAGAAGTCGCTGACGGCGAGGAAGTCGAGGTCGCCGAGCCGGCTGACCACCCGGCGGGCGTCGGGGGCGGACACGGCGACGTTGGAGGCGAGCACCAGCAGGGTGCGCACGCCGCCGTCGGTGCCGAGGGCGTCGAGCAGCTCGTAGGCGCTGCGGCCCGGCTGCGGCAGGTCGTCGGGGTCGACGCCCCAGACGGCGGCGACGTGGGCGCGGGCGGCGGGGTCGGCCAGCCGGCGGTAGCCGGGCAGCTGGTCGGCCTTCTGCCCGTGCTCCCGGCCGCCCTGCCCGTTGCCCTGCCCGGTGACCGTGGCCCAGCCGCTGCCGGGGCGGCCGGGCAGGCCGAGCGCAAGGGCGAGGTTGATCCAGGCCTGCGCGGTGTCGGTGCCGCTGCGGTGCTGCTCGGCGCCGCGGGCGGTGAGGACGATGGCCTTCTCCGCCCGCGCCAGCGCGAAGACGGTGCGCCGCTGGTCGGCCACCGGCACGCCGGTGAGCCGCTCCACGCGGTCGGGCCAGTACGCGGCGACGCCGGCCCGGACCTCCTCGAAGCCGGTGGTGCGCGCGGCGACGTACTCCTCGTCGACCAGCCCCTCGGCGACGGCGATGTGCAGCAGCCCGTTGGCCAGCGCGAGGTCGGTGCCGGGCAGCGGCTGCAGGTGCAGGGCGGCGTTGCGGGCGGTCGCCGTGCGCCGGGGGTCGACGACGACGTGCTGCGCGCCGCGCTCGCGCCCGGCGTCGAACCACTGCATGGCCGGCGGCATGGTGTCGGCCGGGTTGCTGCCCACCAGGACGACGACGTCGGCGCCGGCGACGTCCGAGAGCGGGAACGGCATGCCGCGGTCGATGCCGAACGCGCGGGTGGCCGCGCCGGCGGCCGAGGACATGCAGAAGCGGCCGTTGTAGTCGATGGCGCTGGTGCGCAGGGCGACGCGGGCGAACTTGCCGAACTGGTAGGCCTGCTCGTTGGTCAGCGAGCCGCCGCCGAAGCAGCCGACGGCGTCGCGCCCGTGCTCCCGCTGGGTGTGCCCGATCGCGTCGACCACCCGGTCCAGGGCGTCGTCCCACGTCGTCTGGACCAGCGGGCTGCTGCGGTCGCCGGGGACGGCGCGCACCAGCGGGCGCAGCAGCCGCTCCGGGTGGTCGAGCAGCTCGGCCGACGACCAGCCCTTGGAGCACAGGCCCCCGCGGTTGGTCGGGAAGTCGGAAGGGACCAGGGTCGCCGGGCGGTCGCCGGCGGTCACGCTCATCCCGCACTGCAGCGAGCAGTACGGGCAGTGGGTGTCGGTGGTGCGCGTGCCACCCGCGCCGTCGCCCGGCCGCGCGGCGGACGGCATCGGCAGGGCGGTGGGCACACGACGAGGTTCGGCGGCCGTCGTTTCCCGACGGCTGCCCCGGCGTCAAGCCTGCGTTCCGAGGACCTCACGGCGCCCTCGGCGCGGCTGTGCGGTTCAGCGCTCCCGGCGGAGCGCGGCCGGCGCCCGGCGGCGCCAGGCGGCCTCGGCGAGCTCCTCGAACAGGCCCGGGTCGACGGCGGCGACCGCGACCCGCACGCCGGAGAGCCGCTCCCCCCACCACAGCAGCTCGACCCCGGGCGCCCCGGCGGCGGAACGGGCCAGGTCGTCGTCCACCAGCACGTTCACGACGCCGTCCTCCGGGACCGAGGCGACCACCTTGCCGCCGCCCACCCGGACCGAGCGGCGGCCGTGGTGATCGGCCTCGTAGGTGCCCGGGAGGGCGAGCAGCAGGGCCACCGCGTCGTCGAGCCGCACGGGGACATCCTGAATCGGACCGGGCCCGACCGGGTAGGGCGCGGCCATGACTTCGACGACCAAGCCCCTCGCACTGGTGACCGGCGCGTCCAGCGGGATCGGGCTGGAGCTGGCCCGGCAGTTCGGGCAGAACGGCTTCGACCTCGTGATCGCCGCCGAGGACGCCGGTCTCCTCGCTGCCGCCGAGGAGCTGCGGCAGACCGGCGCCGAGGTGCAGAGCGTGCAGGTGGACCTGCGGACCCCGGACGGCGTGACCCAGCTCTACGCCGCCGCGACCGCCGGCGGCCGCGCGCTCGACGCGGTGGCGCTCAACGCCGGCGTCGGGCGGGGCGGCGCGTTCATCGACACCCCCCTGGCCGACGAGCAGGACGTCATCGACCTCAACGTCACCTCGACCGTGCACCTGGCCAAGCTGGTGCTCACCGACATGGCCGCCCGCGACGAGGGCAAGGTGCTGATCACCTCCTCCATCGCCTCGACCATGCCCGGGTCGTTCCAGGCGGTCTACAACGCCTCGAAGTCGTTCCTCCAGTCCTTCGCCGAGGCGGTGCAGGAGGAGCTCAAGGACACCGGCGTCACCATCACCTCGCTGATGCCGGGACCGACCGAGACGAACTTCTTCCACCGCGCCGTCATGGACCACACCCCGATCGGCCGCGGCAAGAAGGACGACCCGGCGCAGGTCGCCGCCCAGGGCTTCGCCGCGCTGATGGACGGCAAGAACAAGATCGTCGGCGGCTCGCTGATGACCAAGGCGCAGAAGGCGATCGGCGACGTCCTGCCCGACCGGGTCAAGGCGGTGACGCACCGCCAGATGGCCGAGCCCAAGGACTGAGGCAGGGGCCGGGTCTGGTGGGATGAGGCGGTGACCGAGCGGCGCCCGACCGTCGAGCGCATCGAGCCCCCTCCCCCGCCGCCCCCGCCGCCGGTGCGGCCCGCCGAGCAGCGGGACGTGCCGCGGATCGCCGCGACGCTCACCCTGTCGCTCGGCGACTCGCGGTGGGTGCGCTGGGCGCTGCCCGGCGACGGCCGGATGCAGCGGCTCACCCGCCTCCACGAGCTGTCGGCCGGCCACCGGGCGGTGTCGACCGGCACGGCGTGGGTCACCGACGACGTCACGGCGGTGGCCGCGTGGCTGCCGCCGCCCGGTGCGCCGGGCACCCGGCCGCTGCCGGACGACGTCCGCGCGGCGCTGGACCGCGAGCTGCCGTTCCTCTCCGCCGAACGGTGGCCGGCGGTGCGGCGGACCGAGGAGCTGGTCGCCCGTCTGGCCCCGGCCGGGCCGCACTGGCGGCTGGCCCACCTCGGCACCCGGCCGACCGCCCGGCGGAGGGGCGCGGCCACCGCGCTGCTGGAGGCGGGGCTGGCGGCGGTGGACGCGAGCGGGCTGCCGGCCGCCACCGCGGTGCACGCGTGGGCGGACGCGGCGTTCCTGCGCGGGTTCGGCTTCACCGTCGCCGAGGCCACCCGGACCGCGGACGACGAGCTGCCGCTGTGGGTGCTGGTGCGCGAGCCGGGCTCAGCCGCCGGCGGCGAAGCGCTCCCGGGCTGACACCTCGGTCGTGCCGAGCCGGCAGAACGAGCAGCTCATCCGGACCGTCACGCTCACGGGTCCTCCCCTCGTCGGGCGTCACGCTGGCGCCGGCGGGCGGTCAGTCCCAGCGCCGTCGGGAGCGCTTGAGCTCGCCGCGCATCTTCTTCGCCTGGATCCGCCGCTCCTGGCTGCCCCGCGTCGGCTTCGTGCGGCGGCGGACGGGCGGCGGGGGCGCCAGGGCGGCGCGCAGCACCGCGGCCAGCCGCTCGCGCGCGGCCTGGCGGTTGCGCAGCTGCTGGCGGTGCTCGCTGGCGCCGACGGTGAGGACGCCGTCGACGAGCCGGCCGCCCAGCCGCTCGGTCAGCCGCTGCCGCTGCTCGTCGCCGAGCCCGGGCAGGTCGTCGACGGCGACGGAGAGCTCCACCCGCGAGTCGGCGGTGTTGACGCCCTGGCCGCCGGGGCCCGACGAGCGGGAGAACCGCCAGGCCAGCGCGCCCGCGGGCACGACCAGCCGGTCGGTGACGGGCAGGTCACCGGAGGCGTCGTCGCTGGCGGGCACGCCGTCCAGTGTCGCGGATGCGCTGCTCAGGGGACGGGGTCGGGGCCGCCGGCCGCGCCGGGGCGGCAGCGCACCAGCCGGCGCAGCGTCAGCCACCCGCCGCGCAGCGCGCCGTGCCGGCGGATCGCCTCGACGCCGTAGGCCGAGCAGGTCGGCGAGTACCGGCAGCACGGGGGACGGCGCGGGCTGATCTCCCGCTGGTAGACGCGGATCGCCGCGACCATGCGCTCGGCCGGCCGCCCCGGCGCCCGGACCGCCCGCCGCACCGTGCCCGGGAGCACGAGCATCGCCTCGGGGCCGCAGCCGAGCAGCTGGGCCAGGCAGCAGCCGGTCTGCAGGAACAGCAGGTCGCGCAGGCAGTTGTCGTCGCCGCGGCGCCGGTAGCCGTAGCCCGGCGGCGGGCCGTACCCCCGGCCGTACCCGGGAGGGGGCCCGTAGGGGCGGCCGTAGCGCGGACGGCGACGGCGCGGACCCCAGCCGAAGACGAAGACCATCTGCCGATCCTGCGGGAGCGGGGCACCGACCGCAGGGCGGCGCGGATGATGACGGCGTGGCACCGCGCACGTCCCTCGCCGAGGCCCTGGCGGCCGGGCCGGTCGTCCTCGACGGCGGCCTGGCCACCGAGCTCGAGCGGCGCGGCCACGACCTCTCCGGCCACCTGTGGTCCGCCCGCCTGCTCCGCGACGCGCCCGCGGCGATCGCCGCCGTCCACGCGGCCTATGCCGCGGCCGGGGCGCAGGTGGTCACGACGGCGAGCTACCAGGCCACCCACGAGGGCTTCGCCCGCGCCGGGCTCGGGTCCGATGAGACCGACCGCCTGCTGGGGCGGGCGGTGGCGCTGGCCCGGCGCGCCGCGCCGGACGCCTGGGTGGCCGGCTCGGTCGGGCCCTACGGCGCGATGCTGGCGGACGGTTCGGAGTACACCGGCGGCTACGCCGACGACCTGGGGATCGCCGCCCTGCGGCGCTTCCACCGCCCGCGGATGGAGGTGCTGGCCTCGGCCGGCGTCGACGTGCTGGCGCTGGAGACCGTGCCGGCCGCCGCCGAGGCGGGGGCGCTGCTCGCCGAGGCAGCCGCGCTCGACGTCCCGGCGTGGTTGTCGCTGACCACCGTGCTCGACGACCAGGGGACCGTGCGCACCCGCCGCGGCGAACCGGCGGCCGAGGTCTTCGCGCTGGCCGCGGACACCCCTGGCCTGGTCGCGGTCGGCGTCAACTGCACCGACCCGGCGGGCGTCCTGCCGGCCGTGGAGGCCGCCGCGGCCTGCGGCGTGCCCGTCGTCGCCTACCCGAACAGCGGCGAGGGGTGGGACGCCGCCGGCCGCCGGTGGACCGGCGAGCCGGTGCGGGCCGCCGCCGACGTCCCCCGCTGGGTCGCCGCGGGCGCCCGCCTGGTCGGCGGGTGCTGCCGGATCGGTCCCGCGCAGATCCGCGCGATCAGCGCCGCCCTCCCCCGCTGATCACCGTGGGTGACGCCTCGTCGCCCGGACCGGTGAACGGGTCCTCGACGGCTCGCCCGGCCGGCTACGGCGTGTGACGCTCGGCCGGTGACGACCCGGGGGAGCGCACACCTGCAGCTGGTGACCGACGAGGTCGCCGAGCCCGTCGAGGTGACGGTCGCTCCGCCCGCGGTCCGTGCGAGCGCCAACGCGTTCGGCATCGCCGGCACCACGGTCGCCCTGGCCGTCGTCCTCGCCCTGCTCGGTGCCCAGGACTGGCCGCTGCCCGGGCGGACCGCCGACGGCGTGACCGACGTGCCCTCGTCGCTGGTGCAGTTCCTGGTCGTCTGCGCCGGGGGCTGCTTGTGGGCCGCCGGGCGGGTGACCCGGCCGTCGCGGACGTTCCGCTCCCCCGCCGCCGCGTCGGTGTGGTGGGCGGTGGTCGCCGCCGCGGCGTTCGTCTCGCTGACCGCCGCGGTGTCGCTGGCCTCCTGGGGCGGGTTCGGCGCCCACCCGGCCGACCTGCTGGTCCGCTGGACGGTCCCGTTCGTGCCGGCCCTGCTCGCCGGTGTGCTGGCCCGCCGCGACGGGCGAGCGGCCCGCCTGCGCGCCGCGCTGGGCACCGGCGTGGTCACGCTGCCCCTGTTCGCGCTGGGGTGGGCGCTGCTCGCCTCGCCCGGCGGCATCCCGCTGCCGGCGGCGGAGGTGCTCTCGACGACGCTGCTCGGGGGCGTGGCCCCGTTCGCGGTCGCCGTCGCCATGGTCACCGCCGAGCGCCGCCCGTAGCGGAGTCCCACGACGGCGTCTTCCGCGCCGTGGGACTCCGCGCCGGGGGCCGTCAGAGGATCGGGTTGCCGCCGGTGACCGCGACGCGTGCGCCGGAGACGTAGCTGGCCTCGTCGCTGGCCAGCAGCACGTACACCGGCGCCAGCTCGGCCGGCTGCCCGGCCCGGGCCAACGGCACCTGCTGGCCGAAGCTCTCCACCTTCTCCTCGGGCATGGTGGCCGGGATCAGCGGCGTCCAGATCGGCCCCGGCGCGACGCTGTTGGCCCGGATGCCCTTGTCCGCGTACATCTGCGCGAGGCTCGCGGTGAAGTTGGCGATGCCGGCCTTGGTCATCGCGTAGGGCGCGAGGCTCGGGCTCGGCATGTCGGAGTTCACCGACGACGAGTTGATGATCGCCCCGCCCGAGGGCATGTGCGGGATCACGTCCTTGCACAGGGTGAACATCGCGCTCAGGTTCAGCGCGACGGTGTGGTCCCACTCCTCGTCGGAGACCTCGTCCAGGGTGTCGTGGCTCATCTGGTAGGCCGCGTTGTTCACCAGGACGTCGACCTTGCCGAAGGCCTCGACGGCCTTGGGGATGATCGTCTTGGCGTGCGCCCGGTCGGCCAGGTCGCCGGCGACGAGGACGCACGTCCGGCCGGCCTCCTCGACGTACCGGGCGGTGTCCTGCGCGTCCTCGTGCTCGTTCAGATAGCTGATCAGGACGTCGGCGCCCTCGCGGGCGAAGGCGATGGCGACCGCGCGGCCGATGCCGCTGTCGCCGCCGGTGATGACCGCGGCCTTGCCGGTGAGCCGGCCGGACCCCCGGTAGCTCTCCTCGCCGTGGTCGGGCTTCGGGTCCATCTCGCCCAGCGTGCCGGGCGGGGTCTGCTGCTGTGCGGGCTGGGAATCGGGGCGCGGTGACGACATGCGCCCCGCCTACCCGCGCCGCGCCGGGCGGAACCGGATCGTGACGCCCACCGACGTGGTTCTGGGGCCGAACCCGCGCTCCGGGGGGTCCGGCAGGACCTGCGGAGCGCGGGTTCGGCCCCAGGAGCGGGCCGGCCGCGACCTACGCGGCGCGGGCGACCGACGACTCGGCCGGCGCGGCCACCGGGAGCTGCCAGCGCAGCACCAGCCGACGCCGGCCGGTCTCGTCGACGACCGGCACCCAGCGGCACTCGGGACACTCACTGATGCGCACCGTCGCGCCCCCTTCCGTTCACCTGTCGTTCACCTTCTGACCACTATCGGTTCATCCCATGCCCCCGCGGAGGCGTCGTTACCGGATCGTGATCGGCCGCTCGCCCTGGTTCCGGAACGAGGAAGCCCGGCAGGAGGTCGCGCGACCCTGTCGCGCGCACTTCCGCCGCTGCCCCGCTCGCGGGGGGACCGAGACCGGGTCCACCCGCACCTCGTTCGGGGACCGGCCGGCGACGTGGAAGGCGTTCGCGGTGGTCGGCGGCTACCTGGTCGTCCACCTGGTCGTCTCGCTCATGGTCGGCCTCCTCCCCGGCGACCGGGTCGCGGACGACCCGCTGGAGGACGCGACCAGCGTCGTCGTCGCCCTGGTGCTGCCGATCGGGATCGGCGGGCTCGCCGTGCCCGTCTTCACCTGGCGCGTGGGCTGGCTCCGCGAGGTCTTCGGTGCCCAGCCGATCGGTGGTCGCGGCCGTGGTCGTCGGGCACCTCGGCGCCACCGACTGGAACCGCCGGACCGGCGGCGAGATCGCGGTGCTGGCGCTGGCCGGCCTCTGCATCGGCGTCACCGAGGAGCTCGCGACCCGCGGGCTGGCGGTCGAGATGCTGCGCGACGCGGGCCACGGCGAGCGGTTCGTGGCGGTCGTGTCGTCGCTGCTGTTCGCGCTCATGCACACGGTCGACCTGCTGGCCGGTATGGCGCTGTCGACCGTGCTGGCCACGCTGGTCTGCACGTTCTGCTTCGGCACGTGCACGCACCTGGCGATGCGGGTCACCGGCACGATCTGGGCGGCGATCGTCCTGCACGCGCTCACCGACCCGACCACGTTCCCGTCCACCGGGGGCATCGACGAGGCGGTCGGCGCCCGGACGGAGAACGCCTGGTCCCTGCTGGCCTCGTTCGGCACGTTCGCGTTCCTCGTCTTCGCGGTCGTCGCGGTGTTCCTCGTGCGGGGCCGGGTCCGGCCGGCGGAACCGGCACGCGCCGGGTAGCGCGATCGGCCCGGCGGTGCCGGGAAGCGGAGCGGCGTCGGGCACGCTGTTGTCCACGATGACCGCGACCGCCGCCCCTCCCCTGCTCGACGACCCCGCCGACCTCGCGTCGCTGCGGGCGCTCGGCGACGACCCCGACGAGCTGTTCGCCCGCTTCGCCGCGTGGGCCGACGCCGGGGGCACGACGCTCTACCCGGCGCAGGAGGAGGCGCTGATCGAGCTGGTCAGCGGCGCCAACGTGGTGCTGGCCACGCCGACCGGCTCGGGCAAGTCGCTGGTGGCCACCGGCGCGCAGTACGCGGCCCTGGCGGGGGGACGGCGCAGCTTCTACACCGCCCCGATCAAGGCGCTGGTGAGCGAGAAGTTCTTCGCCCTGTGCGGCGTCTTCGGCGCGGAGAACGTCGGCATGCTCACCGGCGACGCCGCGGTCAACCACGACGCCCCGATCATCGCCTGCACCGCCGAGGTGCTGGCCAACATCGCGCTGCGCGAGGGCCGCGAGGCGCCGATCGGCCTCGTGGTCATGGACGAGTTCCACTTCTACGGCGACCCCGACCGCGGCTGGGCCTGGCAGGTGCCGCTGGTCGAGCTGCCCGACGCCCAGTTCCTGCTGATGTCGGCCACCCTCGGCGACACGGAGAAGCTGCGCGAGGACCTCACCCGCCGCACCGGCCGGCCGACCGCGCTGGTCGCCCACGCGGAGCGTCCGGTGCCGCTGCACCACTACTACGCGACGACACCGATGCACGAGACCATCGGCGAGCTCCTCGACACCCGGCAGTCGCCGGTCTACGTCGTCCACTTCACCCAGGCCTCCGCGCTGGAGCGGGCGCAGGCGCTGATGAGCGTGAACGTGAGCAGCAAGGAGGAGAAGCAGGCGATCGCCGACATGATCGGCGGCTTCCGGTTCTCCTCGGCCTTCGGCACGACCCTCAGCAGGCTGGTCCGGCACGGGATCGGCGTCCACCACGCCGGGATGCTGCCCAAGTACCGGCGGCTGGTGGAGCAGCTGGCCCAGGCCGGGCTGCTCAAGGTCATCTGCGGGACCGACACCCTCGGGGTCGGCATCAACGTGCCGATCCGCACCGTCGTCTTCTCCGCCCTCTCCAAGTTCGACGGCACCCGGATGCGCCTGCTCAACGCCCGCGAGTTCCACCAGATCGCCGGCCGCGCGGGGCGGGCCGGCTACGACACCGCGGGCACCGTCGTCGTCCAGGCGCCGGAGCACGAGGTGGAGAACCTCAGGCAGTTCGCCAAGGTGGCCGACGACCCGAAGAAGCGCCGCAAGCTGGTGCGCAAGAAGGCGCCCGAGGGCATGGTCCCGTGGTCGAAGTCGACGATGGAGCGGCTGATCGAGGCCGACCCCGAGCAGCTGACCAGCCACTTCCAGGTCACCACCGGGATGATCCTCAACGTCGTCGCCCGGCCCGGGGACCCGGTCGCCGCCATGCGGCACCTGCTCACCGACAACCACGAGCCGCGCAAGCGGCAGCTCCGGCACATCCGCGAGGCGATCGGCATCGCCCGCTCGCTGCTGCAGGCCGGCGTCCTCGTCCGTCTCGACGAGCCCGAGCCCGACGGCCGCCGCTACCGGCTCACCGTCGACCTGCCCCCGGACTTCGCGCTCAACCAGGAGCTGTCGACGTTCGCGCTGGCCGCCATCGAGCTGCTCGACCCGGCGTCGGACACCTACGCGCTGGACGTGGTGAGCGTCGTCGAGGCCACCCTCGACGACCCCCGCCAGATCATCGCCGCGCAGCTGAACAAGGCCAGGGCCGAGGCCGTGGCGCAGATGAAGGCCGAGGGCATCGAGTACGAGGAGCGCATGGAGCTGCTCGAGGAGGTCACCTACCCGCAGCCGCTCGCCGAGCTCCTCGAGCACGCCTTCGACGTCTACCGCCGGTCCAACCCCTGGGCCGCCGACGCCCACCTCTCGCCGAAGTCCGTCGTCCGCGAGATGTGGGAGCGGGCGATGACCTTCCGGGAGTTCGTCTCCACCTACGGGCTGACCCGCTCCGAGGGCGCGGTGCTGCGCTACCTCTCCGACGCGTTCAAGGCGCTGCGCTCGGGGGTGCCGGCGGCTGCGCGCACCGACGAGGTGACCGACCTCGTCGAGTGGCTCGGCGAGCTGGTGCGCCAGGTGGACTCGTCGCTGCTCGACGAGTGGGAGGCGCTCACCAACCCCGACACCGGTGCGATCGACGAGGTGGCCGTCCCGGCCCGGCCGCGGCCGCTCACCGGCAACGAGCGGGCGTTCACCGCGATGGTGCGCAACGCGCTGTTCCACCGCGTGCAGCTGTGGGCGCGGCGCCGCTGGTACGACCTCGGCGAGCTGGACTCGGCGTCCGGGTGGGACGCCGAGCGCTGGGGCGAGGTCGTGCAGGCCTACTTCGCCGAGCACGACGAGGTCGGCACGGGCGCCGACGCCCGGGGCCCGGCGCTGCTGGTGTGGGACCGGCAGCCGGGCGTCTGGCGGGTGCGGCAGATCCTCGACGACCCGTCCGGCGACCACGACTGGGGCTTCGAGGTCGAGGTGGACCTCGAGGCCTCCGACGAGGAGGGGCACGCGGTGATCCGCCTCGTGGATGCCGGCCGCACGGACGGATGAGGAGGTGCGCGGCGTGAGCGCACCCGAGTCGGCCGCCGGACGCTTCGAGCCGGCGGTCCACCAGCCGCCGCCGCCGGAGCTGGCCGCTCCCGAGCTGCTGCCCGCCCGCCTGGCCCACGCCGAGCGGCTGCAGTTCACCTTCGGCGCGGGCCCGTGCCTGCGCGCCGCGGACGACGGCGTGGTCATCGCCTTCGACGAGGAGGACATCCGGCGCAACTGGGCCGGGCTGCACGCCACGCTCACCACCGAGACGCCGTACCGGGCGGTGCTGTCCCTGCCGCTGATGCCCCCGCTCGGCCCGTTGCCGGGCTCGACCTCTACCAGTGCGACCCCGAGGAGCTCACCGGGCTCGACGGCGAGGAGGTGGAGGCCGTCGTCGTCCGCCTCACCATCCGGCTGGCCGATGCGCTGCTCGCGCCCGACGACCCGCAGGAGGCCGCCGGCTGGTGGCAGGGCCCCGACGCCCGGCGCCGCACGCAGGTCCGGCAGGCGATGGGCATGGTCACGGTGCTGCGCGGGCTCGAGCCCGCGGACTCGCTCGAGGTGCTCCGGGCCCACGCCTTCGCCTCCGGGCGGGTCGTCGACGACGTCGCCGCCGCCCTGGTCGCGCACCGCCTCGACGTCTCCGCGCTGGCCGCCGTCCCCGACTGACCGCCGGAGCGGGCGACGCGCGCGATCACGGCCAGCAGGTCCAGGGCGGTGTCCCGCATCCGGCCGTCGACGTCGAAGGAGGGGTCCCAGGAGGCCGGCGTCGCAGGGTGCGGCGGGTCACACGGCGGCCTGTGACACGCTCGCAGCCGATGACGGGGTGGGAGATGGTCGCGGTGGCCGCGGCCGGCCTCGCCGCCGGGTCGATCAACGCCGTCGTCGGCTCGGGGACGCTCGTCACCTTCCCGGTGCTGCTGGCGGTGGGGCTGCCCCCGGTGGTGGCCACGGTGTCGAACTCCCTCGGGCTGGTGCCGGGCAACCTGACCGGGGCGATCGGCTACCGGCGCGAGCTCGCCGGCCAGCGGCCCCTGGTCCTGCGGCTCTTCCCCGCGTCGGTGCTGGGTGCCGTCACGGGTGCGTTCCTCCTGCTGCACCTGCCGGCCGAGGCGTTCGAGGCGGTCGTGCCGGCGCTGGTCGGCCTGGCCGTCGTCCTCGTGGCCGTCCAGCCCCTGCTGCAGCGCTGGCTGCGCCGCCGCGGGTCCGATGCGCCGGTGCGGCTGCGCGGCTGGCGGCTGGCCGGGCTGCTCACCGGCGCCTACGCGACCGGCGCCTACGGCGGCTACTTCGCCGCCAGCCAGGGCGTGCTGCAGATCGGCGTCTTCGGCCTGCTCCTGCGGGAGTCGCTGCAGCGGCTCAACGCGCTGAAGAACGTGCTCACGCTCGGCGTCAACGCGGTGGCGGCGGGCACCTACGTGCTGGTGGCCACCGACCGGATCGACTGGCTCGCCGCCGGGCTGGTCGCCGCGGGCGCGCTGCTCGGCGGGTGGGTCGGGTCGTCGGTCGGGCGGCGGCTGCCGCCGGTGGTGCTGCGGACGGCGGTCGTCGTGCTCGGGCTGGTCGCGATCGCGGTGCTGGTGACCCGGTGAGCGTCCTCGAGTTCTGCCTGCTCGTGCTCGCCGGCGTCGGCGCGGGCCTGTCCGGCAGCATCGCCGGCCTGGCCTCGCTGATCAGCTACCCCTCGCTGCTGGCGGCCGGCCTGCCCCCGGTGACGGCCAACGTCACGAACACCGTCGCCCTCGTCCTCAACAGCGCCGGGTCGGTCAGCGCCTCGCGGCCGGAGCTGCGGGGACAGGGCCGGCGGCTGGCCCGGCTGGCCGCGGCCGCCGTCCTGGGCGGGGCCACCGGCATGGCGCTGCTGCTGCTCACCCCGTCGGAGGCCTTCGAGCGGATCGTGCCGTGGCTGATCGGCGGCGCGTCGCTGCTGCTGCTCGTGCAGCGGCCACCGGGCGAACTGGCCGCCGAGGCGGCCACCCACCCGCACCCGCGAGGGGACTCGCGGTGGCTGGCCGTGGGCACGTTCGCGATCGCGATCTACGGCGGCTACTTCGGCGCCGCGGCCGGCGTGATGATGCTGGCCGCATACCTGTTCGCCACCGGCGAGCGGCTGCCGGTGGCCAACGCGCTCAAGAACGTGGTGCTGGGCGTGGCCAACGCCACCGCCGCGATCGGCTACGTCGCCCTGGCCTCCATCGCCTGGTCGGCGGTGCTGCCGCTGGCGCTCGGGCTGTTCTGCGGCGGCTTCCTCGGCCCGGCGGTGGTCCGCCGCGCCCCGCAGCGGCTGCTGCGCCGGCTGATCGGGCTGGCCGGCCTGGGCTTGGCGGTCACGCTCGCCGTGCAGGCGTACGGCTGAGCGGCTACCCGCGGACGACGTAGGCGGCGAGGAAGAGCACGAAGCCGCTGACCAGGAGCAGCAGCCGCGCCGGCGTGAGGCCGTTGAGCAGCCCGGCGGTGACCTCGACCGACGCCGGGCGGACGACGGCCTCGCGGACACCCCGGCGGACCAGCCGCACCTCGTCGGCCAGCAGCGGACCGGAGGCGCCCAGCAGCCCCATGCCGACCACCAGCAGGACGAGGGCCAGCCGCTCGCGGAAGCCGTCCGCCGTCCCCGCGAGGAGCAGCACGGCGACCAGCCCGAGCAGGGTGCCGAGCAGCGCACCGGCGACCGGCGCCCACGGGCCCATCCGGGTGACCGGGCCGCGGCGACGGGGTCGCACCGTCGGCCGGGCGGCGACCGGTCCCGTCGTCGTCCCGGCGACGGGCGGGGCGCCCGCTGCGGGCGGCTGCTCCGGGGCGGCGAAGGCGACCCCCTCGATCGGGTGCGTGCCGGGGTCCGGCTCGGCTCCCGGGTCGGGGGTCGGGCCGTGGGGTGGCCCCACGGGCGGGGGCACGTCTGATCCGGTCAATTCCTCACCTCACCCGTCACGCTAGGCGCACCCGCCCCGCGACCCGGGGAACCGCGCCCGGCGATCCTCAGCAGGTGGCGAGCAGGTCGCGCAGGGCCGCGGCCTCGGCGGCGGTCACCGACAGCTCGTACTCCGCCTTGACGGTGACGACGACGCTGGCGTACTCGCAGCCGTAGGAGGGGTCGGGCGGCACCCACTCCTCCGCGGTGGAGTCGCCCTTGCTCGAGTTCTGCTCGCGGGTGGTGGCGATCAGGTTGGACAGGTCGTTGGCGAAGGCCTCGCGCTCGTCGTCGGTCCACGCCGCGGCCCCCTGCACCCACGCGGCGGCCAGCGGGACGACGTGGTCGATCGGCACCTGGCTCGCCTCGTCGCGGCTGAACGCGACCACCTCACCGGTGTAGGGGTCGACCAGGGTGCCCGCGACGACGATGCAGCCCTCCGTCCCCTCGCGCACCTCCACGTCGGTCAGGTCGCGGTGCAGGACGTCGTTGCGCTGGTCGCACCCGTTGCGGTCGACGTCGGACCACGCCGGGCCGAACACGCAGCCGGCGCCGTCCCGGCAGTCGCGCTCGTAGCCGGCCAGGCCGCCCTTCGCCGCGATCGGCAGCGTGTCGAGCGCGGCGCTCGCCGCGGCCGGGTCCAGCGTGCCGGCCGGCACCTCCCCGCCGTCGGCCGGCGGGCTGTACGACGTCGGGCCCGGCCGGTCGGTGGCGAGGTAGATCGCCAGGACCAGCAGCGCCACCACCAGCAGGCCCAGCGTTTGCGCGCTGCCCGTGCGCCTGCGACTCATCGGCCCCTCCCCCGCGCCGGACCCTACGAGCGGGGGGCGACGGTTCCGGGGAGACGCGCGGGAGCGTCACAGCAGCCGGCGGCTGCCCTCCGCGACCACCCGCAGCCAGCGGTAGCCGTAGCCGTCGAGCTGCAGTTCGGCCGCGCCCTCGTCGGAGAGGGGCGTGGTGCAGTCGCGCAGCAGGTCCTCCAGGCAGTGGGAGGCGTCGCAGCCGTCGAGGACGAGCGGCACGGTGCGCGGCTCGGCGCCGAGGTTGTGGACGGCGACCATCGACCCGTCGTCCCACCGGCACAGGTGCGCGAGCACCTCCGGGTGCGGCTGGTCCAGCAGCTCGAACTCGCCCCAGCCGAGCTCGGGGCACTCGCGGTAGCGGCGGACCAGCAGCTTGACGAACGACAGCAGCGAGTCGGGGTCGCGGCGCTGGTCGGCGACGTTGACGTGCTCGGGCGCGAACCCGCCCGTCACGACCGGCGCGGTCAGCGTTCGGGCGCCGGCGGTGGAGAAGCCGCCGTTGGCGCCCGAGGTCCACTGCATCGGCGTGCGGACGGCGTTGCGGCCCTCCACGTCGAGGTTCTCCCCCATGCCGATCTCCTCGCCGTAGAACAGCACCGGGGTGCCGGGCAGGGAGAACAGCAGGCTGTAGACCAGGCGGATCCGCCGCGGGTCGCCGTCGAGCATGGGCGGCAGCCGGCGGCGCAGGCCGCGGCCGTAGACCTGCATCCGCTCCTCGGGTCCGAAGGCCGCGAACACCTCGGCGCGCTCGTCGTCGGTGAGCTTGTCGAGGGTGAGCTCGTCGTGGTTGCGCACGAAGGTCGCCCACTGGCTGTCGGGGTCGACCGGCGGGCGGCCGGTGAGCGCGGTGGCCAGCGGGCCGGCGTCGGCGCGGGCGAGGGAGAGGTAGAGCGCCTGCATGCCGATGAAGTCGAACAGCATGGTGAGCTCGTCGCCGTCGGTGCCCCCGAAGAACTCCGCCTGCTGCTCGTGCGGCAGGTTGACCTCGCCGAGCAGCACGCCGTTGCCGGACCTGCGCCCGACCAGCGAGCGCAGGTCGCGCAGGTACTCGTGCGGGTCGGGCAGCGCGTCGGTGGCGGCGCCCTCGGTCTCCAGCAGGAACGGGACGGCGTCGACGCGGAAGCCGGACAGGCCCAGCTGCAGCCAGAAGCCGATGACCTTGGCGATCTCGTCGCGCACCAGCGGGTTGGTGATGTTCAGGTCGGGCTGCTGCTTGTAGAAGCGGTGCAGGTACCACTCGCCGGTCTGCTCGGAGAACTGCCAGACGCTGTCCTCCTGGTCGGGGAAGACGACCTCCTTCGACGTGTCCGGCGGCGGGTCGGACCGCCAGACGTAGAAGTCGCGGTAGGGCGAGTCCTTGCTGGCCTCGGCGGAGCGGAACCAGGGGTGCTTCGCGGAGGTGTGGTTGACCACCAGGTCGGCGATGACCCGCATGCCGCGGTCGTTCGCCGTCCGGATGACCTCGACCAGGTCGCCGTGGGTGCCCAGCCGCGGGTCGACGCCGTAGAAGTCGGTGATGTCGTAGCCGTCGTCGCGCTCGGCGGTCGGGTAGAAGGGCATCAGCCACAGGCAGGTGACGCCCAGGTCGGCGAGGTGGTCGATCCGCTGGGCGAGGCCGGCGAAGTCGCCGCAGCCGTCGCCGTCCCAGTCCATGAACGTCTCGACGTCGAGGCAGTAGACGACGGCCGTCTTCCACCACAGGTCGCTGGTGTCGGTGATCCTCACTGCAGCGCGACCGCGGGCAGCGGCTGGTCGACGTCGAGCTGCGGGAGCACGTGCTCGCCGAAGGCGTCGAGGAAGCCGCGCTGCTCGACGCCGACGTGGTGCAGGTAGATCGCATCGAAGCCGAGCTCCTGGTACTCGGCGATCCACTCGGCGTGCTGCCCGAGGTCGCTCGAGACGCGGACGACCTCGGCGATGTGCTCCGGGCGGACGTGCTGCGTGGCCTGCTCGAACGACTCGGGGCTGTCCAGGTCCCACGCCAGCGGCGGCCCGATCGCGCCGCTGCGCCACTGGTCGAAGGCGATCGAGAGGGCCCGCTGCTCGTCGGGGTCGTAGGACAGGTGCACCTGCAGGGCGGCGGTGCCGCGGCCACCGGCGTCGCGGTAGGCGGCGAGCATCTCCCGCAGCTTGTCGTGCGGTTGGTTGATGGTGACCAGCCCGTCGGCCCAGTCGGCCGACGCGCGGGCCGTCTCGACGGAGACGGCGGGCGCGATGAGCTGCGGCATGGTCTCGGGCAGGGTCCAGATGCGGGCGCGGTCCACCCGGACCAGGCCGTCGTGGGAGACCTCCTCGCCGGCCAGGAGCGCGCGGATGACCTCGACGCACTCGCGCAGCCGCGCATCGCGGACGTGCTTGCGCGGCCACACGTCGCCGGTGATGTGCTCGTTCATGGCCTCGCCGCTGCCCAGGGCCACCCAGAACCGGCCGGGGAACATCGCGTCGAGGGTGGCGATGGCCTGGGCGATGATCGCCGGGTGGTAGCGCTGGCCGGGGGCGTTGACCGCGCCGAACGGCAGCGACGTCGTCGCCAGGGCGGCGCCCAGCCAGGACCACGCGAAGCCCGAGTGCCGCTGGCTGGGGTTCCACGGCGCGAAGTGGTCGCTGCACATCGCCGCGGTGAAGCCCACCTCCTCGGCGTGCCGGGTGGCCTCCAGCAGCTGCGCCGGGTGGACCTGCTCGTGCGAGTTGTGGAAACCGATCACGCTCACCAGATCTGCCTACCGGCAAACCGCCCGATCCGCAGGGTGCGGTGCGCAGTGCAACCACTGCCGAGATCACGTGATCTCGGCACCTCAGCGGTGTGGGAGCGCCGAGATCACGCGATCTCGGCAGGCGGGAGCGTTCCGGCCGCTCCGGCGACCCGGGCCGGCGGAGGCGAGTTCTGCGGTGTCCGGGCTTCCGGCGTCGGAAAGCCCCGAGACCGCCCAACTCGCGGCGCTCATCCGCCCACGAGGTCGGCGACGCGGGCGGGGTCGGTGACGACGTCGAGGTGCCCGCCCCGCCCGTCGCCGGCGACCGGCCAGCCGCGGCCGGCGGCCACCACGGCGTCCTCGTCGTAGGCGGCCGACAGCTGGACGTAGCGGGCGCCGTCCTCGGGCCAGGTGCCGGGCAGCGGGACGGCGACGTCGTAGAAGTCCGCCGGCAGCTCGTGGCCCTCCGCCTCGATGGCGGCGCGCAGCGCGGGGTCGGGCACCAGCCCGGCGAAGGCGCCCGGCCCCCACCACGTCGTCCACTCGGCGATCCGGCCGTCCCGCACGAGCGGCGCCACCAGCTCCCGCACCCGTGCCGACGGCGCCGTCGCCCCGGACCGGGCCGGTACCGGGGCGTCGAGCCACACCACCTCCCGCGCCCCGACGGCGGCGGCGATCGCCGGCAGCGTCGGCCCCGCACCGGAGAAGCCGAGGACCACGTCGGCGGGGCCGGTCGCGGCCGCGGCGGTCCAGCGCGCCGGCCAGTCCGCGGCGACGTCCACCGCCGCGCTCAGGTCGGGCACGGACACGGCGTTCCCGCGGGAACGCAGCTCCGCGGCCAGCGGCCCCAGGGTCGCCGGGCCGAGCAGCGGCGGGTGGACGAGCAGCCAGGAGGGCATGTCGCCATCCTCACCCTCGTCGCTGCGGGCATGGACCGGCCTCGACGGGGCAAGGTGCGGGGCATGACGCCGACGACCGACGCGTGGGGCATCGACGCCACCTGGCTGGACGCACTGGACGAGGAGCACGAGGTCGCGCCGTCGACCATCGAGCGGCTGCGGGAGATCATCGGGCAGCCGCCGGCCGACCTCGAGGACCGCGCCCCGATCGTCGCCCGGCCCGGCGACCCCCTCGAGGTCGACGAGGCCGAGGTCGTCTGCGAGGACGGCGAGACCCGGCACGTCGACGGCGTCCTCCCCGGCGACTTCCCGCTCGGCTACCACCGGCTGCGCACCCCCGACGGGCGCGAGCGGCGGCTGATCGTCTCCCCCGGCCGCTGCTGGCTGCCCGACGAGCGGACCTGGGGCTGGGCGGTGCAGCTCTACGCCACCCGGAGCCGCGACAGCTGGGGCATCGGCGACCTCGGCGACCTGCGCGCGCTGCGCAAGATGGCCGCGCTGCAGGGCGCGGGCTTCCTGCTGATCAACCCGCTGCACGCGGTCGCGCCGACCACCCCGCAGGAGTCCAGCCCGTACCTGCCGGCCACCCGCCGCTTCCGCAACCCGCTCTACCTGCGCGTGCCCGAGGTGCCCGGCGCCGGCGAGGCCGACGTCGGCGACGGCGGCGACCTCAACGCGGGCGAGCTCATCGACCGCGACGCGATCTGGGCGCGCAAGCGCGAAGCGCTGCGCCGGGTGTTCGACGGCGCCGGCTACGACGACCCCGCCTTCCCCGACTGGTGGTGGCACCAGGGCCAGCCGATGCAGGACTGGGGCACCTGGTGCGCCCTCGCCGACGAGCACGGTCCCGACTGGCACACCTGGCCCGAGGAGCTGCGCGACCCCCGGGGGCAGGCGGTCCGCGACTTCGCCGCCGCCCACGAGGAGGACGTCGCCTTCCACGTCTGGCTGCAGTGGTGCCTGTCCCGCCAGCTGGACGAGGCCGCGCACGGCATGACGGTGATCCAGGACCTGCCGATCGGGGTGGCCGGCGGCGGCGCCGACGCGTGGACCTGGCAGGACGTGCTCGCCCAGGGCGCGAGCGTCGGCGCACCGCCGGACGCCTTCAACGCCCAGGGGCAGGACTGGGGCTCGCCGCCGCTGGTCCCCTGGCGGCTGCGGCTGGCCGACTACGAGCCGTTCGTGCAGTCGATCCGCGCCACGATGGCCGGCGCCGGCGGCCTGCGGATCGACCACGTGATGGGCCTGTTCCGCCTGTGGTGGGTGCCGGCCGACGGGAGCGCCGCCGACGGCGCCTACGTCCGCTACCCCGCCGAGGACCTGCTCGACATCGTCGCCCTGGAGAGCTCCCGGGCTCAGGCGCTCGTCGTCGGCGAGGACCTCGGCACCGTCGAGGAGGGCGTGCGCGAGGCCCTGGCCGAGCACGGGATCCTCACCTACCGGCTGCTGTGGTTCGAGGAGGACGACCCCGCGCGGTGGCCGGAGGCCGCGATGGCGGCCGTCACCACGCACGACCTGCCCACCGTGGCCGGGCTGTGGACCGGCGCCGACGTCGAGGAGCAGCGCGAGCTGGGCACCGGCAGCGCCGAGGAGCTGCAGAGCGGCCGGCTCGAGCTGATGGGCCGGATCCCGGGGGTGCGCGGCAACGCCCGGCCGGACACCGCGGTCCGCCGTGCCTACGAGCGGCTCGCCTCGGCGCCGAGCCTGCTGCTCTCGGCCACCCTCGAGGACGCCGTCGGCGAGGTCCGCCGTCCCAACATGCCGGGCACGACCGAGCGGCCCAACTGGTCGTTGCCGCTGCCCGTCCCGGTCGAGGACCTGCCCGGTCACCCGCTGCTGCGGGAGATCGCGGACACGCTCGCGGCGCGCCGGAGCTGAGTCGAACGCACGTTCGACCGCGTGCCACACTGCCGGGGTGGCGGGCGGCATGAACCGGGGGGCGGGGCGGTCACTGGGCGAGCGGGCGGCCGAGTCCGGCGTCCGGCCGGACCTGCCCGCGCCGCCGTCGGCCCGTCCCCGGCAGGACGCCGAGGGCCGGCACTGCTGGGTGCGCGACCCGCCGGAGTTCCCCGGCACGTGGCCCGGGCTGCTCGTCGAGTGGCGGCAGCGGGACGGCGTCTGGCAGGGCCGGGTCGCCTTCACGGTGACCGGCCCGCACGGCGCGGCGCTGGTGGAGGCGTGGCTGCCGGCGTCCCGCCTCGAGCCGCGTTAGCTCCGGCGCCGTCCGGGCTATGGCCTGATCATGACCACACCGGACCGACCCACGCTCGACGACGTCATGGAGCCCACCGAGTCCGCCCCGCCGGACCACAGCCAGCACGCGAAGGGCTACGACCGGCCCGACGACGAGGCGCTGCAGCACCGCACCGAGCAGGAGCGGCAGCTGGTCGGGTCCGACGACGCCGACCCGGCCGGGGCCGAGGACCACTCCGCCACCGACTGAGGAAGGACCCCGTCGTGCCCACCCTCCGCACGCTCAGGGCGGTGCCCGGGACGGGGCCACCACCCCGGCTGGCGGCCGGTGAGGTCGCGTGCTGGTTGCTCAAGATTGCGACCACGGCCGTCAGCTGGGCACCGGGGACGACGCACGAGCTGCGCCGGTGCGTCCGCCCCTCCTACCGGCTGGGCCTGGTCCGCCCCGGCCAGCCCTGCCTGCTCTGGCGCAGCGGCCGCGACCGGCCGGGCGTCCACGCGCTCGGCGTCGTCGCCGCCGAGGTCGAGGAGGACGCAGGCGGTCCCGTGCTGCCGGTCCGGCTGACGTTCCTGGCCGAGCCGGTCGACCGGGCCGAGCTCGTCGCCGACCCGGCCTTCCGCGACGCCGAGGTGCTGCGGATGCCGGCGGGCAGCAATCCCTCGTGGCTCACGGCCGCGCAGTACGCCGCCGTGCTCGGCCGGGTCTGACAGCCGCCCCTGGGACCATGGGGCCGTGACCGCGAACCGGCTCCGCAACGGGGCGCTCCTCTGGCTGCTCACCCTGCAGTTCTTCGTCGTCGAGACGGTCGCGCAGCTGCGGTGGCCCGGTTCCTACTCGCGCGTCGACCAGGTCATCAGCGACCTCGGCACGGCCCTCTCCCCCGCCCGCACGCTGATGAACGCCTCGTTCGTCGTCCAGGCCGCGCTCATCGCCGGCGGCACGCTGCTGCTCGCCCCGGCCCTGCGCGGCACCGCCGGCGCGGTGGCGCGGGCGCTGCTCTGGATCTCCGCGGCCGGGGTGCTGCTGGTCGGCGTCTTCCCCTCCGACGGCAACTCCGCCCTGCACGCGGCCGGGGCCGTCGGCCACCTGCTGGGCGGCGGGATCGCGCTCATCGCGCTCGCCTACGCCGTCCGCCGGCGGTCGGAGGCGGTCGGGACGGCGCTCGCGCTGCTGGGCCTGGTGGGCACCGGGCTGACGATCTTCTTCTTCGCCGGGGTCGTCGAGTGGCTGGGCGAGGGCGGCACCGAGCGGGTCGGCGCCTACGTCATCCCGGTGGGGCTGGCCCTCGCCGGGGTGGCGCTGTGGCGGTTCGGCGCCGACGGTGCGGCGGACCCCCGGCGGGCGGAGAAGGAGCGGGAGCGGGCCGAGCGGGCCGAGCAGGCCCGGCGGCGCGACGAGGCGCTGGAGGCGGCGGCCGCCCGGCAGTCCGCCGAGCGCCGCTCCCCCGAGGCGGCCGACCCGACGGCGGCCGACGAGCCCGACGACCTCGAGGACCTGTGGGCCGCGCCCGAGCGGGAGGACCGCCGCTAGGCGATCGTGAGGACGTCGGACACCGGCCGCCGGCCGCTGGTCGGCGGGGTGAGACCCGCGGGCGGGTAGCCCATGCGCAGCAGCATCTGGGGGTAGCCGATCAGCGACAGCCGCCGGCGCAGGCGGGTGCGGGTGGCCGGCCAGTCCAGGGCCTGGGTGAGCGGGGAGGCCACCAGCCCGGCCGTCGTCGCGACGAGGAGCAGCCGGCCGAGCGCGCGCCCGGCCTCGAGCCACGCCGTCCGGTCGTCGTTCTCGCTGCCCATGAGGATCACCGTGGGCCGCTCGACCTCCGGCGGCGGCGCGTCGGGGTCCTGGGCGGCGCGGAACATCGCGTGCTCGTGCGAGCCGATCGCGAAGTCGCGGACCAGCCAGTTCGACGGCCGGTCCCGCGGGTCACCGGCCGGCACGGCCTCCACCGGCACGCCGTCGACGGCCGACGGGTCGGTGCGCATCCAGGTCTCGAGCTCCTCGAGGTAGGCGGGGTCGCCCTGCTCCGCCTCCTCGGCCTGGGAGAGCAGGAAGACGGTGGCGGTCTCCTCCTCCTCGCGGTCGATGACCTTCACCCACAGCCCGTAGCCGCCGGCCTCGCGCTGCAGCCGGTCGAGCAGCTCGGCGGGGACGGCGCGGGGCTCGAAGGCGGCCCGCACCGTGTGCCGCTGCGCGATGGCGTCGGCGAGCGCGCGGTCCACGTCGCCGGGCTCGGCCGGGCCGGTCA
The DNA here is from genome assembly GCF_054050715.1 of Blastococcus sp. SYSU D00669. Lineage (NCBI taxonomy): Bacteria > Bacillati > Actinomycetota > Actinomycetes > Geodermatophilales > Geodermatophilaceae > Blastococcus > Blastococcus sp. SYSU D00669. The sequence goes on along the minus strand of NZ_JBJGZV010000012.1, from coordinate 59,072 downwards.
CGCGCAGGCTGGCCAGGTGGTCCTCGTCGGCCGGGTCGGGCAGCAGGTCGACGTCGACGGCGACGCCGGCCGCCCGCAGCGCGACCTCGGCGAAGGCCACCGCGGTGCCGCAGCTGATGACCTGCTGGCGGCGGCTCGGATCGAGCACGGGCAGCGCCCGCTCGGGGTCGTAGCGGACGTCCAGCCGGTCGGCCGCGGCGGCGAAGCGCCACGGCTGCGTGTTGTGGATGGACGGCGCCCGCGTCGCGGCGCCGACGACCTGCGCCCAGTCGATCTCCTGCACCATGCCAGCCTGCCTCCCGCGTCGATCGGCCCTGCCGGGTCCTAGGTCCCGGACCATCGTTCCAAACCGCCCGGGTGTGGACCGCCGCCCGGGCGGTCAGGATCGGGTCATGACGAGCGCCGGATCGCTGGACGTCATCCCCGTCGACGAGTGCTACGAGCTGCTGGCCGGCCACGAGGTCGGCCGGCTCGGCGTCGTCGCCGGGCACTACCCGCTGATCATCCCGGTCAACTACGGCATGGACGGCCGCACGCTGGTCATCCGCACGCACCCGGGCACGACGCTGACCGCGGCCGCGCACGCCAACGTCACGTTCGAGGTCGACGACATCGACCGGGTCACCCGCAGCGGCTGGAGCGTCCTGGTGCGCGGGCTGGCCGAGGAGGTCGGCCCCGAGCACCGGCCCGGGCTGGTCGAGCGGACCCACGCCACCGGCGTGCAGCCGTGGGCCCCCGGCGAGCACGGCAGCTGGCTGCGGGTCATCCCGCACGAGGTGACCGGCCGGCGGATCGTCCCCGGGCAGCTGCCGTGGGGGGTCGACGACCGCGCCTACCTCTGAACGGCGCCGGACCTGATGACCACCCGGGGCGCCCCGTGCCGGGCGAGCAGGTCGACGGTGCGGGTCGCGTCGTGCACCAGGAGGTCGGCCGGCCCACCCGCGCGCAGGCCGTAGCCGTCCAGCCCGAGCACCCGCGCCGCCGACGTCGTCACCAGGTCGACCAGCACCTCCTGCTGCGGCCCGGAGCGCATGTCGAGCAGGTGCGCGGCGAGGAAGGCGACCTCGAGCAGGTTGTGCCGGCCGAAGGGGTAGAACGCGTCCTCGATGTCGTCCTGGCCCAGCGCGACGGCCACCCCGGCGGCCAGCGCCCGCTCGACCGGCAGGGCCACCGAGCCGGTGTGCGGATCGCTGACCAGCCCCAGCCCGGCCCGCCGCACGAGCGCGAGCGCCACGGCCTGCCGGTCGTCGTCGTAGTGGCCGAGCGCGCGGGCGTGGCAGGCGACGCCGCGCCCGGTCAGGCCGTGCCGCAGCATCGCCTCGGCGAGCATGCCCGTGGTCTCGTACGCGGGGTCGGGGGCGTCGTCGGTGAGCATGGCGACCCGCAGGCCGCGGCGGGCGGCGAGCGCGCAGGCCCACTCGACGTGCGCGCGCTGGTCGGCGGCCGTGGCCTCGATCCACGGGATGCCGCCGACGACGTCCGCGCCGAGGTCGAGTGCCTGCTCGACCAGCTCGGCCGCCCCGGGGTCGCGCAGGACGCCGTCCTGCGGGAAGGCGACGACGCGGACGTCGACCCGGCCGGCGAACTCCTCCCTCGCGGCGAGCACCGCCTCGACGCCGACCAGGCCGGCGGCGGTGTCGACGTCGGCGAAGGCCTGCACGTGCAGCACGCCGTGGCGTTCGCCGTCGGCCAGGGCCTGGCGGACGTTCGGCAGCAGGCGCTCGACCGTGTAGTGCCGCTTCACCTCGCTGGCCAGGTCGATCGCGGCCGCCGAGCCGGCCATGCCCGCCTCGGTGTAGGCGCGCAGCGCCGCGTCGCCGGCGAGCGGCAGGGTGCGCACCTTGTCCAGGTGCAGGTGCGCGTCGACGAACGGCTCGGTGACCAGGCCGCCGTCGGCGGCGACCACCTCGGCGCCGGGCGGCACCGGCCGCTCCCCCGTCGGGACCACGGCGGCGACCGTGGCGCCGTCGCAGTGCACGTCGACGACGTCGCCCGAGCGCAGCCGCGCCTGCGTGACCACCAGCACGGCCGGATCCTCCCAGGTCAGGCCGCGGTGGCGGTCTCCTGGGGCACCGGCTCGGGCCGCGGGCGGGTCCGGCGGCGGGAGACCGCGACGCCGGCCAGGCACACCGCCCCGCCCACGACCGCCAGCGCCGGCGGCACCTCGCCGAGCAGCAGCCAGCCCATGAGGACGACCAGCGGGGGGACGACGTAGGTGGTGACGCCGAGCTTGCCGGCGTCCATGCGGGCCAGCGCGTACGCCCAGGTGCTGAACGCCACCGCGGTGGGGACGACGCCGAGGTACACCATGCCGGCGATCGACCCGGCCGAGGCGCTGGCCAGCTCGGTGACCAGGACCCCGCCCCAGGGCAGGCAGCAGACCGCGCCGATCGCGCAGGCGGTGGCGGTCACCTGCAGGCCGGGCAGCCGGCGCAGCACCGGCTTCTGCGCCACCACGCCGATCGCGTAGGTGAGGGCGGCGACCAGGCAGAGGACGACGCCGAGCAGGTCGGCCTCCGCGCCGCGGGTGGCCACGCCGATGAGGACGACGCCGGCGAAGGCGACGGTGATGCCGACGACCAGCCAGCGCGGGAAGCCCTCGCCGAGGAACAGGCCCGCGAAGACCGCGATCAGGATCGGGCCGATGTTGACCAGCATCGCCGTGGTGCCGGCGTCGAGGTGGTGCTCGGCGGCGTTGAGCGCGACGTTGTAGACGCCGAACCAGCCGACGCCGCAGAGCACGAGCAGCCGCCACTCGCCGGCGGTCGGGCGCACCCAGCCGCGCCGGGCCAGCAGCAGGCCGAGCACGAGCGTGCCGACCAGCAGCCGCCCGAGGGCCAGCGCGCCCGGGGAGAGGTCGTCCCGGACGCCGCGGATGCCGATGAACGCCGACGCCCAGGCGACGACGGTGACGGCCACCGCGGCGAGGACGGGGGCGGTGCGGACCGGTGCAGAGCTCACGGCCGGACCCTAGGCGGCGGCACCGACGGTCCTCCGGCGGTTTCCGGACGCGCACGTCGTCCTGGCGGTTCCGCTGCGGAGGTCGGCAGTTCCGCTGCGGTCAGCCGTGCAGGTGCTCGGCGTACGTGCGCCGGCCCCGCTCGCCGCCGGTCGGCAGCGCGGCGCCCTCGCGCAGCGCCGCGCTGAGCCTGCCCGGGAGGGGCGTGGCGACGACCCGCGCGCCCGGTTCGCGGGCGGCGGCCCAGGCCCGGGCGAGGTCGGCGACCGCGACCTCCTCCGGCCCGCCGTACTCGACCACGCCGCCGGACGGCGGCCGGCCGACCAGATCGGTGACGTGCGCGGCGACCTCGCCGACGTCGACCGGCTGGACCCGCCAGCCCATCGGCACGGGCAGCACCGGCCCCCGGCGCGCCGACGCCAGCAGGCCGTCGGCGACGTCGTGGAACTGGGTGACCCGCAGCAGGGTCACCGGCAGCCCCGACGCCAGCAGCACCTGCTCGGCGGCGAACTTCGCCCGGTAGTAGCCGTAGGGGATCCGGTCGACGCCGACGCAGGAGACGAGGACCAGGTGCCGCAGCCGGTCGCGGTCGAGGGCCTCGACCAGCCGCCGGGTGCCGGCGACGTCGACCTGCCAGGCGTCGCGCGGATCGGTGGCCGCGTGCACGACCACCTCGGCGCCCCGGACGGCCGCCGGCAGGTCGCGGCCGGTGGCCAGGTCGGCGCGCACCCCGCCCGGCCCGGTGCCGCGCCGCGACATCTGCCGCACCGTGTGGCCGGCCCCCTGCAGGAGGGCGATCAGCCGCTGTCCGAGTCGTCCGGTTCCTCCGGTGACGAGAACGTCCACGCCCCGCAGTCTGGCCGGACGGGGAGCGGTCGCGCACCCTCGGGGCCACGATGTCGGGATGACGGTCCCTCTGGCCCCACCGCTGCCCCGTCACCTCCAGTTCGAGGTCACCTCGGCCTGCAACCTCTCGTGCGCCATGTGTCTCGTGAGCTACCGCCCGCGGGTCGACAAGGCGGCCGGCGCCCTCCCGCTGGAGCTGTTCCGCCGGGTCGTCGAGGGCACCCCGGGCCTGACCCGGGTGACCCTGCAGGGCCTGGGGGAACCCCTCCTGCAGCCGCACCTGGTGGAGATGGTGGAGCTGGCCACGGCCCGCGGGATCGAGGTCGGGTTCAACAGCAACGCGATGCTGCTGACGCGGGCCCGCGCCGAGCGCCTGGTGGCCGCCGGCCTGGCGTGGCTGCACGTGTCGCTGGACGGCGCGACCGCGGCCACCCACGAGAGCATCCGCGCGGGGGCCGACTTCGCCCGCACGACGCGGAACCTGCGCGGCCTCGTCGAGGCCCGGCGGGCGGCGGGCGCGACGAAGCCGTGGGTGCGCGTCGTCTTCGTGGCCATGCGGCGCAACGTCGGCGAGCTGCCGGCGCTGGTCCGCCGCCTCGGCGACTGGGGCGTCGACGAGCTGCACGTGCAGGGGCTGTCGCACGACTTCGCCGACACCGACCCGGCCGGTGACTACGCCGACATCCGGGCGTTCGCCGCCGCGGAGTCGCTGGCGGGTGCACCGGACGGGGTCGGCGAGGTGTTCGCCCGGGCCGCCGAGGAGGCCGCGCGCGCCGGCGTGCGGCTGCGGCTGCCGGCGACCGAGGCGGTGCCGGCCCGCCGGGAGCCCGGGCGGCCCGGCTGCACCTGGCCGTGGGAGGCCGCCTACGTGACCAGCTCCGGCACGGTCCAGCCGTGCTGCATGGTCATGGGCAGCGACCGGGTCTCGATGGGGTCGCTGGCCGACGACGACCTGGCCACCGTCTGGGAGGGGAAGGCGTACGCCGACTTCCGTGCGGCGCTGATGACCGACGAGCCGCCGGACGTCTGCCGCGGCTGCTCCCTGTACCGCGGCACGTTCTGAACCGGACGGCCGGCCCCGCGGCGACGGCGGGCCGGCAGGTCGACGAGCCGACATGTGCCCTCGGCTACGGTGCCCGCCGTGATCATGATCGCGGCGGTCGTCGCGTCCGTGCTGCTCGCCGCCCTCGCGGTGCTCCAGGTGGCGCTCGCGGCCGGCGCCCCGCTGGGCCGGCTCGCCTGGGGCGGCCGGCACCGCGTGCTGCCCCGGGGGCTGCGGATCGCCAGCGCCGTCTCGGTCCTGCTGTACGGGCTCTTCGCCTGGGCGGTCTGGGCGGCGGCCGACCGTGCCTCCGAGGTCGGCGACCACCGGCCCGACCACCCGCTCATCTGGGTGCTCACCGCCTACTTCGCCGTCGGCGTGCTCGCCAACGCGATCTCGCGCAGCCGCCCGGAGCGCTTCGTGATGACGCCGGTCGCCCTGGTCCTCGCCCTCTGCTGCCTGACGATCGCCCGCGCCCTGCCCTGAACCGGCAGGATGGCGCCGTGGACCGCACGCCGGCTGACCCCCACGACCAGGGCGAGCTCGCGGTCGGCGACGGCAACCGCGTCCACTGGGAGGTCAGCGGCAACTCCGACGGCCGCCCCGCGGTGCTGCTGCACGGCGGTCCGGGCACCGGCATCTCTCCCGGCATGCGCCGCTGGTTCGACCCGGCCGCCTACCGCGTCGTCGCCTTCGACCAGCGCGGCTGCGGCCGGAGCACCCCGCGGGTCGACGACCCGGCCGTCGACCTCTCCACCAACACGACCCAGGCGCTGGTCGCCGACACCGAGGCCCTCCGCGAGCACCTCGGCATCGAGCGGTGGACCGTCGCCGGTGGCTCCTGGGGCACCACGCTCGGCCTCGCCTACGCGCAGGCGCACCCCGACCGGGTGGCCGAGCTCGTCCTCGCCGCCGTCGGCACCACCACCCGGCGCGAGGTCGACTGGATCACCCGCGCGATGGGGCGGGTCTTCCCCGAGGCCTGGGCCCGGTTCCGCGACGGCGTCCCGCCCGGGGACCGCGACGGCGACCTGGCCGCCGCCTACGCCCGGCTGCTCGCCGACCCCGATCCCGCCGTCCGCGACCGGGCCGCCCGCGACTGGTGCGCCTGGGAGGACACCCACGTCTCCCTGGGCCCCGGCTGGTCCCCCGACCCCCGCTTCGACGACCCGGTCTTCCGCGCCGTCTTCGCCCGCCTGGTCACCCACTACTGGTCGCACGCCGCGTTCCTGCCCGACGGCGCCCTGCTCGACGGCGCCGCCGCCCTCGCCGGCATCCCGGGCCTGCTCGCCCACGGCCGCCGCGACATCAGCGGTCCGCTCGAGGTCGCCTGGCAGCTGTCGCGGCGCTGGCCCGACGCCGAGCTGGTCGTGGTCGACGAGGGCCACGGCGGTCCCGGCCTCACCGACGCCGTGGTCGCCTTCACCGACCGCCACGCGGACGCGTGAGATCGGACGGGTCCGTCACAGCGTGGCGCGCGGGGCGCATCTCACGTGCGAGATAGCGTGGCGGTGTGACGGTGACCGACCTCCTTCCCGACACCGCCGACGACTGGGCACGCGACAGCGTCATGCGGCGGATCGGCATCCTCGTCCGTGACGCCCGCCGCCACCGGGGGCTCACCCAGCGTGAACTCGCCGAGCGCCTGGGCACCAGCCAGAGCGCCGTCGCCCGCATCGAGCAGGGCGGCCAGAACCTCACCCTCGAGCTGCTCGGCCGCCTCTCCGGGGCGCTGGACAGCGAGCTGATCAGCCTCGGCCCGCCCAAGCCGGCCGGCCCCACCCACCTGCGGGTCACCGGCGGGCACGCGCTGCGCGGCAGCGTGACGGTGAAGTCGTCGAAGAACGCCGCGGTGGCCCTGCTCTGCGCCGCCCTGCTCAACCGCGGCCGGACGACGCTGCGCAACGTCTCCCGCATCGTCGAGGTCGACCGCATCCTCGACGTGCTGCGCTCGATCGGCGTGGAGGCCACCTGGGACGCCGCCGGCCGCGACCTCACCCTCGTCGTCCCCGACGAGCTCGACCTCGCCGGGATCGACGCCGACGCCGCCCGCCGCACCCGCAGCATCATCATGTTCCTGGGCCCGCTGCTGCACCGGGCCGACACCTTCGCGCTCCCCTACGCGGGCGGCTGCGACCTCGGCACCCGCACTGTCGAGCCGCACATGATCGCGCTGCGCCCCTTCGGCCTGCGGGTCGAGGCGCGCAGCGGCGAGTACCACGCCACCGTCGAGGCACCGCCGGTCTGCGACCGGACGATCGTGCTGACCGAGCGCGGCGACACCGTCACCGAGAACGCCCTGCTCGCCGCCGCCCGCACCGACGGGACGACGACGATCCGCAACGCCAGCTCCAACTACATGGTCCAGGACCTCTGCCTGTACCTGCAGCTGCTCGGCGTGGGCATCGAGGGCCTCGGGACGACGACGCTGGTGGTGCACGGCCGCCCCGTGCTCGACGCCGACGTCGACTACACGATCAGCGAGGACCCGGTCGAGGCGATGAGCCTGCTCACCGCCGGCATCGTCACCGACTCCGAGCTGACCGTCTCGCGCGCGCCGGTCGAGTTCCTCGAGATCGAGCTCGCGGTCCTCGCCGAGATGGGCCTGCGGATCGAGCGCTCCGCGGACTACCTGGCCGACAACGGGCACACCCGGCTGGCCGACCTCACCATCCGGCCCTCCACGCTCCGCGCGCCGATCGACAAGATCCACCCGATGCCGTTCCCCGGCCTCAACATCGACAACCTGCCGTTCTTCGCGGTGATCGCCGCGCACGCGGCCGGCGAGACGCTGATCCACGACTGGGTCTACGACAACCGGGCGATCCACCTCTCCGACCTCACCCGGCTCGGCGCCAGCGTCCGGCTGCTCGACCCGCACCGGGTGCTGGTCACCGGCCCGACCCGGTGGTCCAGCGCCGAGGTCGTCTGCCCGCCCGCGCTGCGGCCCGCCGTCTGCATCCTGCTGGCGATGCTGGCCGCGAAGGGCACCAGCGTGCTGCGCAACGTCGACATCATCGCCCGCGGCTACGAGCACCTCTACGAGCGGCTGGTCGAGATGGGCGCGGACATCGAGGTCTTCCACGACTGAGGTCCGACCCCCCACGATGAGGGCGTGACTCTCGCCGGCTCCGCCGAGACGAGGCTGGCGCGTCTCCTCGAACGGCTGCTCACGGCCGCGGAGGCGTCGCTGGCCGCCGGCGACCTGGAGCCGGCCCGTGCCACCGCCGAGGAGGTGCGCGCGGTCGACCCCGACAACCGGCGGGCGGCGTCGATCCTGCGCCGGGTGGCGCGGCGGCAGCTCGGCCCGGCCGGCGAGCGCGCGCTCATGACGCTGGTGTTCGCCGACCTGGTCGGCTCGACGCCGCTGTCCGAGCGGGTGGAGCCCGAACAGCTGCGGGACCTCTACGCCTTCTACCGCGGCGCGGCCCGCGACGCGGTCAGCCGCTACCGCGGCTCGGTGATGCAGTACGCCGGCGACGGCGTGCTCGCCGGCTTCGGCTACCCCGAGCCGCACGAGGACGACGCCCGGCGGGCCGTCCTCGCCGGGCTCGACCTCGTCGTCGCCGTCCGCGACGCCCGCACGGAGCTGAGCCGCCGCTTCGGCGTCGCCCCGGAGGTGCGGGTCGGCATCCACACCGGCCGGGTCGTGGTGACCGACCTCAGCGACGACCCCTCGGTCGCGGAGCGCGACTCGGTCGTCGGCCTCGTCCCCAACCTCGCCGCCCGCCTGCAGTCGGAGGCCGCCCCGGGGTCGGTGGTGATCAGCGACGTCACCCGGCAGCTGGTGGAGGCCGACTTCTTCCTGCAGTCGCTGGGTGAGCGGGCGCTCAAGGGGATCAGCCGGCCGGTCGAGGTGTTCGCCGTCGAGCGCCCCCGCTACGCCGCGGCCCGCTTCCAGGTGGAGCGCTACCGCAAGGCCGGCCTCGTCGGGCGGGACGCCCCCCGCGACCGGTTGCTCGCCTCCTGGCAGGCGGTCCAGGACACCCCCGGCACCGCCGTCTCCCCGTTCCTGCTGCTCGGCGAGGCCGGCATCGGCAAGTCGCGACTGGTGGCCGAGGTGCTCGACCGGGTGGAGGCCAGCGGCGGGCGGGTGCTCGGGGCGGCGTGCCTGCCGTACTACGCCAACGTCTCGCTCTGGCCGATCGCGCGGCTGCTCGACCGCGTGCTCGGCCGGCTCGACGAGGGCACCGACCGGCTCGACTGGCTCGTCGACAACCTCGCCGACGCCGGGCTGGACCCCGCCCGCGCGGTGCCGTTCCTCGGCCCGCTGCTCGGCATCCCGCCCAGCCCCGAGTTCCCGGCGCCGGAGCTGGACTCCCGCGCGATCCTCGAGCAGACCCTCGACCGCCTCGTCGACTGGCTGGCCGGCGTCGCCGCGCGCACCCCGCACCTGTTCGTCGTCGAGGACCTGCACTGGGCCGACCCGTCCACCCTGGGCCTGCTCGGCCGCATCGCCGAACGCCGTCCGCCCGGCGTGCTGGCGGTGGCGACGACGCGCGACGACTCGGGCATCCCGTGGCTGGAGGCGGCCTGCGTGGTCGAGCTGGACCGGCTCGACGGGCCCGCCGCCACGCGCCTGGTCGACAACCTCGCCGCCGGCGAGCGGCTCTCCGGCGAGCAGCGGGCGGCCATCATCGAACACGGCGAGGGCATCCCGCTGTTCATCGAGGAGCTCACCCGCTCCAGCCTCGACGCGCAGCGCACCGAGCCGATCCCGCTGCGCCTGCAGGAGCTGCTCACCTGGCGGCTGAAGGTGCCCGGCATCGACCTGCGCACGGTCCAGGTCGCCGCCACCATCGGGCCCACGTTCCACCCCGCGACGGTCACGGCGGTGGTCGGCGACGCCGACGCCGTCGCCGAGCAGCTGCAGGTGCTCACCGACGCCGGGATCGTCGACCCCGTCGGCCTCCAGCCGGGCACCTACCGCTTCCGGCACGCCCTGATGCGCGACGCCGCCTACGAGACCCAGGTGCTCGACGTCCGCCGCCAGACGCACGCCCGGGTGGCGGAGGTGCTGGGCGGGCAGGGTGCCGAGCCCGCGCTCGTCGCCCAGCACCTCGACCTCGCCGGCGCCGCCGACCGGGCGGCCGGCCTCTACCTCGTCGCCGCCCACGCCGAGCAGGGCCGCGGTGCGCACGCCGAGGCGACGAAGCTGGTCACCCGCGCCCTCGAGCTGCTGGAGGGGCTGCCGGGCTCCGAGGACCGCGACCTCGCCGAGCTCAACGCCCGGCTGCTGCGCGGCCTGTCGGTCAGCTCGGTGCACGGCTACGCGGCGCCGGTGGTGCAGTCCGACCACCGGCGGGCCGAGCAGCTGGCCACCCGGCTGGGCCGCCCCGAGGTGCTGCCGGCCCTCATCGCGCTGTGGGGGTTCTGGCTCAGCAGCGGGGCCCTGGCCACCGCCCGCGGCATGTACGACCGGCTCACCGGGATGCTGTCGGAGCCGGCCTTCGCCGCGTTCGAGCCGGAGGTGGAGTCCTGCGCCGGCTTCCTGGACTTCCACCAGGGCCGGCTGCCCTCGGCCGAGGAGCACCTGCGGCGGTCGCTGGCCGGCTTCGCCGCCCGGCCGGCCGAGCAGCGGGTGCTGCCCACCTGGCCGCTGCCCAACGACCCGGTCGCCGCGGTCGCCGTCGCGCTCGCCTGCGTGTGCGCCGCCCGCGGGGCCCCCGACGAGGCCGCCCGCCACGAGCAGGAGGCCCTCCGCCGGGTGGCGGAGCTCGACGCCCCGCGCCGCACGGCCACCGAGGCCTTCGTCACGACCTACGCCGCGTGGATCCGCCGCTACCTGGGCGACGACGAGGGCGCGGCGCGGCTCGGCGTCCGGGCGCTGGCGATCGGCCAGGAGCACGGGTACGCGCTGTGGACCGCGCTCGGCGAGGCCTGGGCCGCGAGCGGCGACCCGGACGGGCGGCCGGACCGCGCCTTCCTCGAGCGGTCCATCGGCACGCTGCGGCTGATGGGGCTGGAGGCCTTCACCGCCTCGATGCTGTGCTACCTGTCCCGGCTGGACGAGGCGGCCGGCGCGCGCGACCGCGCCGACGAGCACCTGGCCCAGGCGTTCGAGGTGGTGCTGCGCACCGGCGAGGACCTGCACCTGCCCGAGCTGCTCTGCCAGCGCGCCCACGTCACCCTGGCCCGGCAGGGCGATGCCGAGCGGGCGGTCGCCGACCTGACCCAGGCCCTGCGGACGGCGAAGTGGCAGGGTGCCCGCACGTCCCGGCTGCGCGCCGCGCTCGACCTGGCCCACCTGCCGGTGTCCTGCCGGCCGGAGCGCTGGCGGGCCCTGCTCACCGAGGCGCGCGAGGACATGCCCGACGGCGTCGTCACCCCCGAGACCGCCGTCGCGGACGCGCTGCTGGGCCGCTGAGCGGGCTCAGCGCCGCCGCGGCAGGACGACGCGGGCGCGGGTGACGCCGTCCTCGGAGCCGAGCGTGAGCCGCCCCCGGTGCTTCTGCGCCACCACCGCCAGCGACGTCGCCAGGCCGAGCCCGGTGCCCTGCCCCACCGGCTTGGTCGTGAAGAACGCGTCGAACGCCCGCTCCAGGACCTCCGGGGGCACCGGCGGCCCGGTGTTCTCCACAACGACGACGACGGCGTCGTCCTCCCCGCGGGTGCGCACGGTGACCGTGCCGCCCGGGTCGACCGCGGCCAGCGCGTTGTCGAGCAGGTTGGTCCACACCAGCGCGAGGTCGGCCGGCCAGCCCTGCACCGCCTGCGGCGCCGGGTCGAGGTCCTCGACCACCCGCACGCCCGGCGGCACCTTGTGGCGCAGCAGGACCAGCGCCTGGTGCAGCCCGGCGTGCACGTCGACGTCGGTCAGCGCCTGGTCGGAGCTGTAGGCCAGCGGGCGCACGCCCGACACGATGCGGGAGAGGTGCTCGGCGCCGGCCGAGATCTCCTCCAGCAGCGCGTCGACCTCGGCGGCGCGCGCGAGCTCGCGGACCGCCGGCTCCCGCCGGTCGGGGGGCAGGCCGGCCAGGGCGGGCCCCAGATCGGCCGGCGCGACGCCGAGGCGGACCAGCTCCGGAGCGGCGCGCCAGCCCTGCTCCACGCCGGCCGTGGCGAGCACGTCGGCGAGCAGCCGCTCGGCGTCGGCCCGGGCCAGCGGGTCGGCCGGCGCCGGGACTGCACCGGCGAGCGGCCGCAGCGGGTTGGCCGGTCCGCCGTCCTCGGCGAGCAGCGCCCGCAGCCGGGCGGCGCCGCGCTGCACGGCGCTGGCCGGGTTGTTCAGCTCGTGCAGCAGGCCGGCGGACAGCGCTCCGAGCGCCGCCATCCGCTCGTGCTGGCGCACCAGTCCTTCCTCCCGGTCCAGCCGGCGGGTGGCCGCCAGCAGCAGCGCCCGGGCCGACTCGGGGTGGGTGAGCAGCCTGTCCAGCGCCTCCGCGCCGATGCGCTGGAGGGTGCTGCGGGTGCGGGCGCGCACGGTGGCCGAGCGCGGCCGGCGGTGCGCGATGCCGAGCTCGCCGAGCAGCTCGCCGGGACCGCACACGTTGAGCAGCACCTCCGACCCGCCGACCTCGCGGCTGACCTCCAGCTCGCCGTCCAGGACGACGTACATGCCCTCGGGCGGCGAGCCCTCGGCCATGAGCACCTCACCGGGCGCGACGGTCACGGTGCGGCTGCCGGCGGCGAGCTCGTCGAGGTCCTCGGCGGGCAGCTCGGCGAACAGCCGCGAGCCGCGCAGCGCCGTCCGGACGTCGCGGTCGGGCGCCAGGGTCACCGGGTGGCCAGCCGCTGGTGCGCGAAGCGGACCGCCATGGCCCCCTCCCCCACCGCGGCGGCGATCCGGTTGCCCGACCCGTGCCGCACGTCGCCGGCGGCGAACACGCCGGGCACCGAGGTCTCCAGCGGCAGCGGCGGCACCGGCAGCGGCCACGCCTCGGGCAGGGCCTCCGGTCCGGCGCCGAGGTCCATGCCGGTGAGGACGAACCCGCGCTCGTCGCGGCGGACGACGCCGTCCAGCCAGCTCGTGCGCGGGGCCTGGCCGATGAAGACGAACAGCGCGTCGGCCGCCACCTCGCGCTCGTCGGTCCCCGTGCGCAGGCGCAGCCCCTCCAGCCGCCGCGTGCCCAGCGCGCCGGCGACCTCGGTGTGGTTCTCGACCGTGATCTTCTCCGAGGCCTCCAGCCGGTCGATCAGGTAACGCGACATGGTGGCCGCCAGGTCGCTGCCGCGGATCAGCACGGTGACCGACGCGGCGAACTGGGAGAGGAACATCGCCGCCTGCCCGGCCGAGTTCCCGCCGCCGACGACGAAGACCCGCCCGCCCTCGTGGTCGACGCCCTCGGCCCGCCCGGCGCCGTAGTAGACGCCGGCGCCGGTGAGCGCCGCGGCGCCCGGCACGTCGAGGGTCCGGTACTTCACCCCGGTGGCCACCAGCAGCGTGGACGCGCTGACCTCGCTGCCGTCGGCGAGCCGGACGACGGTGTACGGGTCCACCCGCCGCACGCCCACCACCTCGGCCGGCACCAGCAGCTCCGCGCCGAAGCGCACCGCCTGCTCGCGCGCCCGCAGAGTCAGGTCGGCGCCGGAGAGGCCGACCGGGAAGCCGAGGTAGTTCTCGATCCGGCTGCTGGTGCCCGCCTGCCCGCCGGGGGCGTTGCACTCGAGGATCAGCGTGGACAGGCCCTCCGAGGCGCCGTAGACGCCGGCGGCCAGCCCGGCCGGCCCGGCGCCCACCACCACGAGGTCGTAGGCCGCCCGCTCGGCGCGCACCCGCAGGCCGATCCGCGCGGCCACCTCGTGCAGGTCGGGGTGGACCAGCACCTCGCCGTCGTCGAGCACCACCGCGGGCAGCGCGCCGGCGTCGACCTGCGCCACGTCGAGCAGCTCCCGCGCCGTCGCGTCGGTCTCGACGTCCAGCCACCGGTAGGGCACGAGGTTGCGGGCGAGGAACTCGCGGACCTCGTGGGTGGCCGGCGACCACCGGTCGCCGATGACCCGCAGGTTGGCCATCGGCGGCGGCTGCCGCCACGTCTGCAGCAGGTCGTCGAGCACCGGGTAGAGCCGGTCCTCCGGCGGGTCCCACGGCTTGAGCAGGTAGTGCTGCACGTCGGCGTCGTTGATCGCCTTGATCGCCGCGTCGGTGTCGGCGTAGGCGGTCAGCAGCACCCGCCGGGCGTCGGGGTAGAGCCGCCGGGCGGCCGACAGCAGCTCCACGCCGCTCATCCCGGGCATGCGCTGGTCGACCAGCAGCAGCGCGACCGGGTCCTCGCGCAGCCGCAGCCGGCGGAGCAGGTCGAGGGCCTGCTCCCCGGAGGCGGCCGTGTAGACCTGGTAGCGCTCGGCGTAGCGGTCGCGCAGGTCCCGCTCGACGGCGGCGAGCACCGGCGCGTCGTCATCGACGGCCAGCAGAGCCGGCTTGCTCATGACGCCTCCTCCACGGTCGGTGGGCGGTGGGGTGCACGGCACGGCCGTCGGGGTCCCCCGAGGGCCGGGCGGCGATGTCCTCGGCGGCGGCGACCGCGTCCAGCCCGGCGTCCAGGGCGGCCCAGGGGCCGGCGGCGGCGCCGGCCGCGCGCTCCCTCGGCTCGTCGTCCTCGCCGAGGGCCAGCCGGATCGCCCGGGCGAGCCGGTCGACGCGGGAGCGCCGCAGGGGCCACATGGTCACGCCGATGGCGGCGCGCGCGGCGTCCGCGGCGCCGGCCAGGCGGGCGGCGGCGCGCGGCAGGCCCAGGGCGAGGACGAGCCCGGCGAGCCCGTCCAGGCAGTTCGCCAGCCCCTCCTGGTCGCGGACCAGGCGGTGCAGCTCGGCCGAGCTGCCGAGCCGCTCCCGGGCCGCGACCAGGTCACCGGCGAGGACGGCGTCGGCGCCGAGGTGGTCGAGCACGGTGGCGGCCAGGTGCTCGTCGCCGGTGGACCGGGCCAGGTCCAGCGCCTCCTGGTGCGTCAGGACCGCCGCCGGCAGGTCCCCGGCGAGCAGGGCGGCCTCGCCCCGGTGGACCAGCGCGTAGGCGACCGACCAGGCGTCGCCGCTGCGGCGCAGCGCGTCCACCGCCTCGGCGAGCAGGTCGTGCAGCTGGGGGTCCTCCGGCGGCCGCGTGCACGCGACGCCCACCAGGCCGTGCCCCAGCAGCCAGGGGTCGCCCCGGTCGCGGGCCTCGGCGACGACGGCGTCGAGCAGCGGCGCGGCGTCCTCGACCCGGCCGCCGGCGACCCGGGTGACGCCGCGCGCCCAGTGCAGCCGGGCCCGCTCCTCGGCCGGGAGCCGTCCCGCCGACGGCAGCGCCGCGGTCTGCTCGGCGACCTCGGCCAGCGGACCCAGCAGCCCGCGCGACCACCACCAGCGGGTCAGCGGGGCGCCGATGCCCAGCACCAGGTCGGCGCGGTCGTGCGCCACCGCCCAGCGCAGCGCCGCCAGCAGGTCGGCGGTCTCCGCGTCGAGCCGGGCCCGCCACAGCTTCCGGTCGGGGCCCAGCAGCCCGGTGCCGGCCGCCGCGCTGACCCCGGCCAGGTGCTCGGCCAGCCGCCGGCGGGTGGTCTCCTCCTCGCCCCGCTCCCGCAGCTGCTGGGCGGCGAACACCCGCACCAGCTCGAGCATGCGGAACCGCGGCTCCCCCTCGCCGGTGTCGGTGCCGACGACCAGGCTGTGCGCCACCAGGTCGGCCAGCGTCTCGGCGACGTCGAGGTCGCCGTCGGCCGCGCCGATCGCCTCGGCGGTGTCGAGCGTGCACCCGCCGCCGCAGACCGACAGGCGGGCCAGCAGCGCCCGCTCCGCGGCGCCGAGCAGGTCGTGGCTCCAGACCAGGGTGGCGCGCAGCGTGCGCTGGCGGTCCGGCACGTCCACCTCGGGGTCGGGCAGGTCCAGCACCGGGTCGAGCGCCGCGGACAGCCGGCGCAGCAGCACCGCGGGCGGCAGCGTCCGCACCCGCGCGGCGGCCAGCTCCAGGGCCAGCGGCAGGCCGTCGAGCCGGCGGACCACCTCGGCCACCGCCGGGGCGGTCGTCTCCGTGACGGTGAACGAGGGGTCGGCGCGGCGCGCCCGGGCGGTGAACAGCTGCACGGCCGGCGCCGCCGTCACGGCGTCGTACCGCCGCTCGCCGGCGGCCGGCACGGGCAGCGGGCCGAGCGGCACGTCGTGCTCCCCGCGCAGCCCGAGCAGGCTGCGGCTGGTGACCAGCAGCTGCGTGCGCGGGCACCGGCTGAGCAGCCGTCCGAGCTCGGGAGCCGCCCCGGTGACGTGCTCGGCGTTGTCGACCACCAGCAGGACCGACCGCCCGGCCAGCCGGTCGGCGACCAGGTCCAGCGCCGACCGCACCCCTTCCGCCGGCACGCCGACCGCGGCGGCGACCGCGCCCGGGACCTCGGCGGCGTCGCGGACCGGCGCCAGGTCGACCCACCAGACGGCGTCGCGCTCGACGGTCAGCACCTCGGCGGCCTCCAGCGCCAGCCGCGTCTTGCCGGTGCCGCCCGGCCCGGTGAGCGTGACCAGCCGGACGGCGGGGTCGCGCAGCAGGCCGGTGACCAGCGCGAGGTCGTCGTGCCGGTCGACCAGCGGCGCGGCCGGGGTCGGCAGCCACCCCGGCGCGAGCCCCGGCGGGGTGCGCGGCGCGGCGAACCGCTCGGAGAGCAGGACGGCGAGGTCGTCGGAGACGAGGTCGCCGAGCGAGGCGGCGTCGTCGTAGTACGTCGTCGAGGTGTCGCCCTCCGCCTGCATGCGCTCGATGAGCCCGGCCAGCCGCGGCTCGCGGCCGGGTGCGGTCCGCCGGACGTAGAGCAGTCGCGGCATGCCGGCCGACAGCTCGTACTCGTCCTCCAGGCCGGAGATCTCCATGCCGGGGGCCACCCAGCCGTAGCGCTCGCCGTAGATGCCGACGAAGACGTCGCTCTGCTCGAGGTAGGAGCGGTAGAGGTCGCGCGGCGGGTGGGTGCGGGCGCCCAGCTCGAACATCACCGGGATCAGCCGCAGCCGGGTCACGGCCTCCCGCACGGCCACCCGCTCCTCGGCGAGCTCGACCATGGTGGAGGAGACGAAGACGCGCAGCCGCTGGTCCGGTGTCGGGATCGGCCGAGCGCCCTCGGCCGCGCCGGGCGGCGGTCCGACCACCGGCCCACCTCCCGCGGGTACGCAGCGGCGTGGTGACCGAGGAGCATACGGAGACGTCGGGGGGCCGGATAGCCTCGCGGCGATGCTCGATGTCGATCCGGCCGCGGTGGGCCGGTTCTTCGCGCCCGAGCGGCCGGGACCGCTGATCCAGCAGCACGTCGTCTCCTCCGGCGTCGGCCGGTGCGCCGCCGACCGCTGGCCCGACCCGTCGACGGTGCTGGCCGAGCTGCCCGGCGACAACGTCGCCGTCCGCGGCACGCCGCGGGCGGTTCCCGAACTGCGGGGGCTGGTGGAGGCGCCGCCGGAGTGGCTGCCGGCGCTGCGCGAGGTGGACCCCGGCCTGGCCGTCTGGGACCGCGTCGTCGCCGTCCTGCCGGAGTCGGTCGCCGTGCCGGCGCCCGGCGCGCGGGTGCGCCGGCTCGGCGCGGGCGACGCCGCCGCCCTGGCGGCGCTGGACCCGTCGATCGCGTGGATCGGCGAGACGTGGGACGGCGCCGCGGGGCTGGCCGCCTCGGGCTACGCCTGGGCCGCCTTGGACGACGACCGGCCGGTCGCCGTGGCCTGCTCGTTCTACGTCGGGCGGCGGTTCGAGGACATCGGCGTGGTGACCGAGCCCGGTTTCCGCGGCCGCGGGCTGTCCCGGGCCTGCACCGCCGCGCTGGTGGCCGACATCCGTGCCCGCGGGCACCGGCCGACGTGGACGACGAGCCCCGACAACACGGCCAGCCGGGCCGTGGCGGCGCGGCTGGGCTTCGTGCACGAGCGCGACGACGTCCTCTACGCCGTCGGCGTCCCGATCCCCGACTAGCGCTCCTGCGGCAGGGTGACGCCGAAGCCGTGCACGGCGAGGCGCACCAGCACCGGGCCGGGGCGGAGCAGGTCGGCGACCCGCGCGTCGCTCAGGGACTCGAGCTCGGCGAGCCGGCGGCCGAACGCGTCGTCGCCGTCCAGCCGTGCGGCGTTCAGCGCGGCCGCGTTGGCCCAGACCTTCCGCCGGGACTCGCGCAGGAAGGTCCGGGTGGCCAGGCGGTTGACCGGCGTCAGCAGGTGGTCGAGCAGGGTGCGCGGGTCACCGGCCCGGCGCAGCTCGAGGTCCTCGGCGCCCACGCGGGAGGCGAGCACGCCGTCGATCCGCTGGTGGTCGCGTTCGCGGGCGGCCAGCACGACCGGGTCGGCGAAGTCGCCCGGCGCGATGACCCGCACCAGCGACTGGGGCAGGTCGTAGTTGATGTGCGCGTTGACGCCGAGCAGCACGTGCGCCTCGGGTCGCAGCCCGGCCCGGGCGCCGAACGCCCGCCGCCAGGGGGCGGGCGCGGTCGCCGGGTCGCGCCGGTGGGCCTCGAGCGCGTCGAGGTAGAAGCCGGCGAAGTCGGTGTCCCACTCCGCCAGCCAGGCGGGGTCCTCGAACAGGCCGTCGTCCAGCGCGGCCCGGACCGCCTCGGTGACGCGCAGGTAGGTGCCGAGGAAGAAGCGCGCCGGGTCGCCGGCCGCCTCCAGCTGCGCCTGCAGCGCGCGCATCCGCGCGATGAGCGCGTCCACCCGTTCGCTCACGCCGCCTCCCCGGTCCGGCCCCCTGCAGGGTCCCGCCGCGAGCGGGCCAGCGGTGGGGGCAGGGGGTCCATTTTCAGATCAGGGCGTCCAGTCCGTCGTCGGGCATGAGCGGAGCCGGCACCGACTCGATGGGCGGGCGGTGCGGCTGGTCCAGCCCCCGCATGCGGGCGGCGTGCAGGGCCAGCAGCAGGTTCAGCCGCAGCGTCGGGTCGGTGGTGAAGGGGCCGAGCAGCCGCTCCAGCTTGCCGATCCGGTAGCGCATCGTGTTGTAGTGGAAGTGCAGCCGGCGCGCCGACTCCGCCACGTTGAGGTTGGTCTCCAGCAGCACCCGCAGCGTCTCGCGCAGGTCGGCCGAGTCGGGGTCGGTGCTGTCGGCCAGCGGGCCGAGCACCTCGTCGACGTAGGAGCGCAGCTCCGTGCTGTCGGGGATGAGCGAGAGCAGCCGGAAGACGCCGAGCTGGTCGAAGTGGGTGACCGCGGAGGTGCCGTGGATCTCCTGGCCGACCGACAGCGCCCGCTGCGCCTGCTGGTAGGCGTCGCCGAGCCCGGTGATGGTCGGCGACGGGCGTCCGATGCCGGTGCCCAGCACGCGGCCCACCCGGCGCAGCCGGGCGTTCACCCGCGAGGTCACCGCCGAGACCAGCGAGGAGATCTCCTCGGGGTTGCGCCCGTCGAGCGGCAGCACGGTGACGATCTCGGTCGACAGCCCCGCCACGGCGGCGCCGGCGACCTCGCCCTCGAGGGCGGCCCGCCAGCCGTCGGCCAGCCGGTCGAGGACGTCGAGGGCCCGGGTCGGGTCGGCCTGCGGGTCGGCGACGGTCTCGGTGGCCGACACCAGGACGACGACGGGGCCGTCGAGCCGCCAGCCGAACGAGCGGGTCTGCGCCAGCGCGCGCTCGGTGTGCCGCAGCGAGCCGCCGACCAGCCGCCGGACCAGGTCGCCCTGGAAGCGCAGCTCGACCGAGTGGACGGCCTGCTGGCGGATCACCGACAGCGCCGACACCATCGCGGCCTGCTCCAGGACGCCACCGGCGCCGACCATCAGCGGGCCGGTGCGGTGCACCGCGACCAGCCAGCCGTGGCGCTGGTCGCCGGCCATGATCGGGGCGACGGCGTACTCCCCCACCCCGCCGGGCAGCTCGTGGTGCCCGGGGACGAGCAGGATGCCGTCGGCGGGGTTGAGATCGGCATCGGCCAGCACGTCGGCCGGGGTGACCACGCTCTGGTCGGCGCGGACGCCGGAGAGCCGCCGCGCCGGGGCCAGCTCGGCGAGCGCGTCGTCGGCGGCGGCGTCGAGCAGCCATAGCCAGTCGCTGATCTCGGCGACGTCCTCGGACGGGCCGGCGCTGGTCGCGATCTCGCGGTCGGGCCCGAGGCCGAGGACGGCGGCGCCCTCGAGGAACCCGGAGAGCTGGTCGGTGACCTCGGCCAGCCCGCCGCCGGTGAGGGCGACGTCGATGAACTGGTTGTGCATGCGCGAGGTCAGCGACAGCGCCTCGCTCTGCTTGCTGACCACCGCGCCGAGGACCTCGGAGAGGACCTCGTCCATGCGCACGCCGGCCGGCAGGGCCAGGACGGGGAAGCCGCGCCGGTCGGCCTCGGCGAGCACCTCGCCGGGGACCGGCGCCGGGCCCTCGGCGCGGCGGAACGCCAGCGCGGCGGTGCCCATCGAGACCAGCCGCTCGACCAGCGCCCGGCAGTTGGCGGGGTCGGCCGGGGGCAGCCGCGCGCCGAGGACGACGACGACGTCCGGGGCGGCGACGGCCAGCGGGTCGGCCGGGTCGTCGACGACCATGTGCCGCACCGGCCGGTCGAGCCCCTCCCGCCCGGCGACCACCGTCGTGCCGGCCAGCGCGGGCAGCCGGAGCGCCTCGGCCAGCGTGAGGCCCATCCGGTCGTGCCAGGAAGTGCGCTCGGCGAAGGGCTGTGGGAAGGTGGCGCGCACGGACTGCGCACTGCGACGGAACGCTACCGTCGAACTACGCTGCGTGGCGGCCGTGAGTGACGAATCACCCTGGGTCACGGGTCATCCCCCTTCAGTTGCCAAACAGACTGCCACATCCCGATCCGCTGTCAGGAGTGCCCGGTCGGCCGGTGCCATTCTTGGCGACTTCCGCCATACGAGGCCGCGCGACGCGCCGCATAGGTTCGTGACCAGGTTCACCGCAACCCGCTGGATGGTAGGCCGTCACCCTTGGTGGTGAGTGCCACCCCCTCCGTCGGGGTGCGGGGGACCCGGGCGGGGGCCATCAGCACGGCGCTCCCGTCGACGCCTCCGCCGGAAGGGCCGCCATGCGCACCATCGACGAACTCACTGGCCCGGGTGGCCGCCGCACTCAGCCGGACGCGCCCCGCGGACGCGCCGCGCGTGCCGGGGTGCCCCTGATCCCCCTCCCCCGCGAGTCCGCCCAGGCCGCGGCCCGCACCGCCGTCCCCGCCCGCGCCGCCACCGCGGTCCCGGCCTCCGCCAGCACCGGCGTCGCCGAGCTGCTGCGCGGCCCGGTCCGGCCGGCGCGCGTGCTCATGAGCCTCCCGGCGGCCGTCTACCTGCAGGTGCAGAACGAGCGCGGCGGCGACGTCGTCGGCGTCCTCACCAGCGACGCCGCGCGGCTGCCGCTGGGCTGCGTGCTCTTCCGGCCGAGCAACGGCCGGCCCCTGGTCGCCCTGCCCACCGGTGCCCCGGCCGAGGTGGGTGGCGGCCGCATCGTGGTCGGCGACCTCGCGGTCAGCGCCGCCGCCTGGTGGGACCCGCGCCCCCGGCTGCCGCACGCCCGCCCGGCGCTGCTGCCCGAGGGCGTGCGCCAGCTGCGCAACGCGCTCTACGGCGAGGGCGTCCCGCACAGCGCCTTCACCCTCCCCGGCCTGCCCACCGGCCCCGGCGGCCCGCTCGCCGCGCTGCGCGGCGCCGTCCGCCGGGCCGACCTGGACGCGGCGCTGCGCACCGCGGCCCGGCTGATCGGGCTCGGCCCCGGCCTCACCCCGGCCGGTGACGACGTCATGGCCGGCACGATGGCCGGCCTGGTCCTCCTCGGCCACCCGGCCGCCGAGCGGTTCGCCGCCGGCGTTTACTCGCTGGCCGCCGGCCGCACCACCGAGCTGTCCCGGGCGCTGCTGCGGCACGCCGCCGCCGGGCGGGTCAGCGGCGAGTACGCCGCCGTCCTGCAGGGCCTGGTCGGCGAGCGGCCGCTGGGCCCGGCGATCGCCGGCCTGCTGGCCACCGGCTCGACCAGCGGCCGCGCGATGGCGCTGGGCCTGTGCACCGCGATCGACCTGGTGGACCGCACCACGCGCGTGCGCTGACGACCGCGGCCGACGGCCCCCCGACCCCGGCGGTCGGGGGGCCGTCGCCGTTCCGGGGCCTGCTCACCCGCGCCGTGCGGTCGCCGCCCTCGCCGTCCACCGCGCGGGTCGCGACCGCACCCCGCGGGTGGTCGGCCGCTAGGCGGGCAGCAGCGGGCCGAGGGCGTCCCACCGGGCGATGTGGCAGCCGTCCACCCGGGACAGCCGCAGGTCGACCGGCTCCCCGCGCCAGCGGCCGGTCACGTGCGCGGTCTGCGGGCCGCCGTACTGCTCGGTGCAGACGGCGTCGGCGGGCAGCGAGGCGAACGGGTCGTCGAGGCCCCCGAGGTGGGTGCAGGCCGCGGCCGCCGCCGGGTGGTCACCGGCCACGCCGCCGCCGCAGACCAGCGTCCAGCTCGGGGCCGGCGTGCCGTCGCCGCGGTCGAGCACCACCTCGAGCTGGTCGAGCTGCGCCGGGGCGCCCGCGTCCGGTCCCCCGTCGGCGCCGGCGCAGCCGGCCAGCAGGAGCGCGGCGAGCAGCAACGGCGCGCGCACGGCTCAGATGCGCGACGCGTGGATCTTCGTGACCAGGATGGCGCGGGCGCCGAGCTCCCAGAGCTCGTCCATCAGCCGGTTGGTCTCGCCCTGGGGCACCATCGCGCGCACCGCCGACCAGCCCGGCGTCTGCAGCGGGCTGACCGTCGGCCCCTCGAGGCCGGGCGTGATCGCGGTGGCCTTCTCGAGCAGCTCGTTCGGGCAGTCGTAGTCGAGCATCACGTACTGCCGGGCCACCAGGACGCCGCGCAGCCGCCGGCGCAGCTGCGCCACGGCCGGGATCTCCTCGGCGCCCTCCCGGCGGACCAGGATCGCCTCGCTGCCCAGCACCGGCTCGCCGATGATCTGCAGACCCGCCGCGCGCAGCGTCGTCCCGGTCTCGACGACGTCGCACACCGCGTCGGCCACGCCCAGCCGGCAGGCGGTCTCGACCGCGCCGTCGAGCTTGACCACCGCGGCCTTGATGCCGGCCTCGGCGAGGTGCCGCTGCAGCAGCACCGGGTAGGCGGTGGCGATCCGCTTGCCGGCCAGCTGCTCGATGGTCGAGATGCCCGACTCCACCGGGACGGCGAAGCGGAACGACGAGCGCCCGAAGCCCAGCGGCATGACCTCGACCGCCGCCGGTCCCTCGCCGTCGGCCGGCGCGGTCTCCATGAGCATGTCGCGGCCGGTGATGCCGACGTCGAGCGTGCCGGAGGCGACGTAGACGGCGATGTCCCGTGGCCGCAGGTAGAAGAACTCGGTGTCGCTCTCAGGGTCGTAGACGGCGAGGTCCTTGGTGCTGCGCCGCTGCCGGTAGCCGCTCTCGGCGAGCATCTCGGCCGCGGGCTCGCTCAGGACGCCCTTGTTGGGCACGGCGATGCGCAGCACGGGGCGAACTCCTAACCGACGGGGATCACAGATGAGCGTAGACGTCGTCGAGCGTGAGACCCCGCGCCAGCATGAGCACCTGCACCCGGTAGAGGAGCTGGCTGATCTCCTCCGCCGTCCGGTCGAGCGACTCGTGCTCGGCGGCCATCCACGACTCGGCGGCCTCCTCGACCACCTTCTTGCCCGCCGCGTGCACGCCGTCGCGGACGGCGGCGACGGTGCCGGAGGCCGGGTCCCCGGCGGCGACCTTGCCGGACAGCTCGCCGAAGAGCTCGTCGAAGGTCTTCACGCGCGACCGTCCCCGGCCGGGGTGATCCGGAAGCCGGTGGGCCGGGCCGGGGTCCGCAGGTCGCGGAGCACGAGCGCGGTCCGCAGCGCCGCGATGGTGGCCTCCCAGCCCTTGTCCTCGGCCGAGCCGGGCAGACCGGCCCGGTCGCGGGCCTGCTGCTCGTCGTCGGTGGTCAGGACGCCGTTGCCCACCGGCTTGCCGGCGTCGAGCGCGACCCGGGTGAGCCCGGCGGTAACCGAGTCGCACACGTACTCGAAGTGCGGGGTGCCGCCGCGGACCACCACGCCGAGCGCGACGACCGCGTCGTGCCGCTCGGCCAGCGCCTGGGCCACGACCGGCAGCTCGACGGCCCCGGGCACCCGGACCACGGTCGGCGCCGCGACGCCGCTGGCCTCGGCGGCGGCCAGCGCCCGCCCGAGCAGGGAGTCGGTGATCTCGGCGTGCCAGGTGGTGGCCACGATGCCGACGGACAGGCCGGCGGCGTCGACCGGCTGCGCCTCCGGCGCTCCCTGGCCGCTCACAGCTGCTGCTCCTGCTGGCCGAGGGGCACGTCGGTGCCCGGGACGGTGTCGGCCGGGCCGGCCTCGGTCTCCGGCTCGATGATGTCGAGCAGGTGGCCCATGCGGTCGCGCTTGGTGCGCAGGTAGGCCAGGTTCTCCTGGGTGACGTGGCTGGGCAGCGGCACGCGGCCGACGATCTTCAGCCCGTAGCCCTCCAGCCCCGCGCGCTTGGCGGGGTTGTTGGTGAGCAGCCGCATGGTGTGCACGCCGAGGTCGACCAGGATCTGCGCGCCGGTGCCGTAGTCGCGGGCGTCGGCGGGCAGGCCCAGGTCGAGGTTGGCGTCGACGGTGTCCACGCCGGCGTCCTGCAGCTGGTAGGCCTGCAGCTTGTGCAGCAGGCCGATCCCCCGGCCCTCGTGCCCGCGGATGTAGAGCACCACGCCGCGGCCCTCCTGCGCGACCGCCTCCAGCGCGGCCTGCAGCTGCGGGCCGCAGTCGCAGCGCAGCGAGCCGAAGACGTCGCCGGTGAGGCACTCGGAGTGCACGCGGACGAGCACGTCCTCGCCGTCCCCGATGTCGCCCATGACGAACGCGACGTGCTCGCGGTTGTCGTAGCTGCTGGCGTAGCCGACCGCGGTGAAGGTGCCCGGCGCGAGCGGCACGGTCGCCTCGGCGACGCGCTCGACCAGCTTGTCGAAGCGCTTGCGGTAGGCGATCAGGTCGGCGATCGAGATGAGGCAGAGGTCGTGCTCGTCGGCGAAGACCCGCAGCTCGTCGGCCCGGGCCATGCCGGTGGGGTCCTTCTCGCTGACCATCTCGCACAGCGTCCCCGACGGCCGCAGCCCGGCCAGGACGGCGAGGTCGACCGCGGCCTCGGTGTGGCCCGGCCGGCGCAGCACGCCGCCGTCCTTGGCCCGCAGCGGCACGATGTGGCCCGGCCGCGACAGGTCGGCCGACGACGTCGACACGTCGGCGAGCAGGCGGATCGTGTGCGCGCGGTCGGCCGCCGAGATGCCGGTGGTGACGCCCTCGCGGGCGTCGACGGTCACCGTGTAGGCGGTGCCGCGGCGGTCCTGGTTGACCCGGAACATCGGCGGCAGGTCGAGCCGGTCGGCGTCGGCCTCGGTGAGCGCGACGCAGATGTAGCCCGAGGTGTAGCGGACCATGAAGGCCACCAGCTCGGGGGTGGCGAGCTCGGAGGCGAAGATCAGGTCGCCCTCGTTCTCGCGGTCCTCGTCGTCGACGACCACGACGGGCTTGCCGCTCTTGACCGCCGCGATGGCGTCCTCGATCGAGTCGAGCCGCGTGCCGCTCACCGCCGGGCCTCCAGCAGTCGTTCCACGTACTTCGCGATCACGTCGACCTCCAGGTTGACCGGGTCCCCCGGAGCGCGCGTGCCGAGCGTGGTCTCGCGCAGGGTGGTGGGGATGAGGCTGACCTCGAGCCAGGGCTCGGGGGCTGTGTCGGCTGACCCGCCCGCCGTCCCCAGCGGGCTGACGGCGCTGACCGTGAGCGAGACGCCGTCGACGGTGATCGAGCCCTTCTCGACGACGTAGCGGGCCAGCTGCGGCGGCACGGCGATCCGCACGACCTCCCAGTGCTCACCGGGGGTGCGGGAGACGACCGAGCCGACGCCGTCCACGTGGCCCTGCACCAGGTGCCCGCCGAGCCGCGTGTGCGCGGTCACGGCGCGCTCCAGGTTGACCGGGTCGCCCGCGCCGAGCGCGCCGAGGCTGCTGCGCGACAGGGTCTCGGCCATCACGTCGGTGCCCCACACCGCGGCGTCCCCGTCGGGGCGGACGTCGGTCACGGTCAGGCAGACGCCGTTGACCGCGATCGAGTCGCCGAGCGCGACGCCGTCCAGGACCTTGCGCGCCCGGATGGACAGGCGGACGGCGTCCGACTGCTCCTCGCGGACCAGCAGGGTGCCGACCTCCTCGACGATCCCGGTGAACACCTTCACGACCTCCCGTTCGCGCGCGCTGCGCCACCCTCAGTGTGCCGGGTGGGGCGCAGCAGGAGCTGCACGTCCCCGCCCAGCAGGGTGACGTCGACGACCTCCAGGGTGAGCGCGTCGGCGATCGTCCCGATTCCCAGGTCCCCCACCAGGGAGGGACCGGCCCCGAGCAGCTTCGCGGCGAGGTGGACGACGACCTCGTCGACCAGCCCGTCGCGGAGGAAGGCGGCGGCCAGCGTGGGGCCGCCCTCCAGCAGCACCCGGCGCACGTCGCGGGCGAACAGCTCGTCGAGGACGGCGCGCGGCGTCGCGGCGGCGGTGACCAGGGTGGGCGCGGCGTCGTCGAGGACGCGCGCGGTCCGCGGCAGCCGGTCGCGGCGGTCGACCACGACCCGCAGCGGCTGCCGGGGGGCGTTCCGGCCCTCGGCGTCGCGCACGGTCAGCTGCGGGTCGTCGGCCAGCGCCGTCCCGCCGCCGACGACGACGGCGTCGCAGGCGGCACGGATCCGGTGCACCGCGGCGCGGGCCTCGGGGCCGGTGATCCAGCGGCTGGTGCCGTCGGCGGCGGCCACCCGGCCGTCGAGGGTGGCGCCCACCTTCCACACCACCCGGGGGCGGTGCTCGCGGACGCCGGTGAGCCACGAGGCCAGCGCGCCGTCCTCCGCCTCGGCCTGCTCGACGGGCAGGACGACGTCGACCCCGGCGGCGCGCAGCCGGTCCGCGCCGCCGACGGCGAGCCGGGTGGGCTCGGGGACGGCGACGACGACGCGGGCGACGCCGGCCGCGATCAGCGCGTCGGCGCAGGGGCCGGTGCGGCCGGTGTGCGCGCACGGCTCGAGGGTGACGACGGCAGTGCCGCCCCGGGCGCGCCCGCCCGCCTGCGCCAGCGCGCGCACCTCGGCGTGCGGTCCGCCGGGCGGGGACGTGGCCCCCTCCCCCGCGACCGCGCCGTCGGCGTCCAGGACCACGGCACCCACCGGCGGGTTGGGGCTGGTCGTGCCGAGCACGCCGAGCCCGAGCTCGCGGGCGCGCGCCATCGCGGCCCGCTCGGCCGGGGTGACCTCCACGGTCAGCCGCGGAACGCCGTGCTCGCCTGCGCGCGCAGCGCGGCGATCGCCTTGGCCGGGTCGTCGGCGCCGTAGACGGCGGAGCCCGCGACGAACACGTCGGCGCCGGCCGCGGCGGCCTGCTCGATGGTGTCGGCGTTGATGCCGCCGTCGACCTCGACGAACAGCTGCAGGTGGCCGCTCTGCACCAGCTCGCGCGCCCGGCGCACCTTGGGCAGCACCTCGGCCATGAACTCCTGGCCGCCGAAGCCGGGCTCGACGGTCATCACCAGCAGGGTGTCGAAGTCGGGCAGCACCTCGAGGACGTCGTCCAGCGGCGTCCCCGGCTTGATGGCGAGGCCGGCGAGCGCCCCGGCCGCGCGCAGGTCGCGGGCGACCGACCGCGGGTCGCCGGTGACCGCCTCGGCGTGGACCGTCACGTTGCGCGCGCCGGCCTCGGCGTAGCCCGGCGCCCAGCGCTCGGGCGCCTCGATCATCAGGTGGCAGTCCAGCGGCACCGGGCTGACCGCCTGGATCGCCCGGACCACCGGCAGGCCCAGCGTCAGGTTCGGCACGAAGTGGTTGTCCATGACGTCCACGTG
This sequence comes from Blastococcus sp. SYSU D00669, assembly GCF_054050715.1. Taxonomy (NCBI): domain Bacteria; kingdom Bacillati; phylum Actinomycetota; class Actinomycetes; order Geodermatophilales; family Geodermatophilaceae; genus Blastococcus; species Blastococcus sp. SYSU D00669. The sequence continues at coordinate 31,530 of NZ_JBJGZV010000012.1, read as the reverse complement.
CAGCCAGTCGGCGTCGGCGACCCGCTGCGACTCCTCCGCCAGGCGCGCGAAGTCCGACGAGAGCAGGCTCGGCGCGATCAGGGGGGCACGGGACACGTCTGCCGAGTCTAGGTGCGGCCCGATCAGCGCCTGACCTAGCCTGCGCCCGTGACGGATGCGCAGTTCACCGGGGGTGTCGCGGCCCGGGTCGCCGCCCTGTGCCTCGACCGCCGCGGCCGCGTGGGCGACTGGACCATCTGCGGTCCCGCCGTCCGGGCGGGGCTGCTGCTGGACCTGGCGCTGGCCGGCCGGATCGAGCAGACCGCCGACAGCGTGGTGGTCGACGAGACCCCGACCGGGTTCGCCCCCGCCGACCGGCTGCTCGCCGCGATCGGTGCCGAGCCGGAGCGCTCGCTCGACGGCTGGCTGGACGAGCGCCGGATCGGGCTCCGCGACCTGGTCGAGGCCAGCGTGGCCTCCGGGCGCTGGCACCGCCGGCGGTTGCGCTTCCGCCGCGATCGGTACGACGCGCCCGGCCGGGACGACGACCTGGACCGCGACCCCGCGCACACGGACGGCACGTGGACGCCCGCCGACGCCTGCGTGACCGCCGTGGCGCAGGCCGCCGACCTGCTCAACCGCACCCGCCTCCCGTCCGAGCTGCCGTCCCCGGCGCTGGTGGCCGCCACCGGGCCGGTCGCGTGGCTGTGCCAGGCCGTCGTCGAGCACCTGCACCGCACGAGCCGGCGGATGCACTCGCAGGCCGGCGCGCTCCGCGTCGGCGACGCGGGGCCCGGCTGAACCGTGCTCACCCCCGACGACCTGCGCACCGCCGCGACGTGGGCGGGGCAGCGCTTCGCCCTGCTGCCCGACGCCGACCTCGCGCGGCCGGCCCCCGGGTGGACCGCCCGCCGCACGCTGGACCACCTGGTCGACACGATGGAGCTCTACGCCGCGCACGTCGGCACCCGCGCCACCGGCCGGCTCGCGCCGCCGCGGGACGGCGACCCGGGGGCCGGCCGCGCCGAGCTCACCGCCCAGCTCGCCCTGTCGGCGGAGGAGCTGGCCCGGCTGCTCGACGGCATGGGCGACGGCGAGCGGGCCTTCCACCCCTCCGGCCGGGCCGACCGCACCGGCTGGGTCGGGATGGCCTGCACCGAGCTGCTGGTGCACACGCGGGAGGCGTGCGGCCCCGACCCGGCGGACGCGGCGCTCGAGCCGCTGGCCGCCGCCGTCGTCGACCGCGTGCTGCCGTGGACGCCGCCGGGCGACGGCTGGGCGCGGCTGCTGCAGGCGACCGGTCGCGCGCCCCTGGGCGACGTGCCGCCCGCGGACGCCGACTGGTGGTGGCAGAGCGCGCCGCTCGCCGAGTGGGACGGCGCGCCGCGGCGGCGCACCAGCCCGCCCCAGTGGCGCTGACCCGGCTGAGGCCGCACCGGGATGCGCACGAGGAACGCAACGGCGGGCCGGATGACGTCCCTGGTGCGCATCCCGGCGCCGGAGGTGGCGGCGCGCCCGTGAACGGTCAGTCGCGGTCGGGCAGGGCGGTCCACTGCGCCCAGGTCAGGTCGCGGCCGACGTAGCGGGGCGCGCGCAGCGGCCACTCGCGGGCCAGCCAGGCCGGCACGAGCTCGTCGAGGGCGCGCTCGGTGTCGCTGCCGACCAGCCAGTCGACCACCCACCAGGAGACCTCCGCGTCGGCGTCGCCGGCCTTCTCCGGCGGGTCGACGTACACGCAGCCGAGCAGCTCCGACTCGTCGTCGGGGAACAGCCCGTAGAGGAAGCTCTCGTGCGCGGCGATCTCCCGCGCGTGCCGCGCGAGGTCCTCGCGGTCCTGCTCGACGGTCATCGTCTCCGGCGGCCACCCCCAGGCCCCGCCGTAGGTGGCCCACAGCCGCTCGCGCGAGCCCATCACGGCCGGATGGTCGATGTCGGTGTCCGCGTCGCTCATCGGGCGCAGGTGCTCACCGGTGGGCAGGTCGACGCGGAGGGGGTGCTCCCACCCCTCGGGCAGCCATGGCACGGGGGGCACCGTAGCGGTCAGGAGGTCCGGCGGAGCAGGGCCACGAACATGGCGTCGGTGCCGTGCCGGTGCGGCCACAGCTGCGCGTACCGGCCGCGCTGGATGCCGGGCACCTCGGGGAACAGCGGCGCGACCGGCAGCACCTCGACGTCGTCCCGCCCGGCCGCGGCGTCGACCACGGCGGCGGTCTCGGCGGTGTGCGGCGAGCAGGTCACGTACGCCACGACGCCGCCGGGCCGCACCGAGCGCAGCGCGCCGGCCAGCAGCTCGGTCTGCAGCGCGGCCAGCGGGCCGACGTCGTCGGGCGTCCGCCGCCACCGCACCTCGGGCCGGCGGCGCAGCGCGCCGAGACCGGTGCACGGGGCGTCGAGCAGGACGCGGTCGAAGGACGCCTCGGGCCACGGCGGCTGCCGGCCGTCGGCCACCTCCACCGCGACGTCGTCGGCGCCGGCGAGGGCCCGGCGGACCAGGTCGGCCCGGTGCGGTGCGCGGTCGACGGCGGTCAGCCGCACGCCGGGCGGGCGGACGGCGGCGAGCAGCCCCGCCTTGCCGCCCGGGCCGGCGCACATGTCCAGCCAGGCGCGGTCGGGCCCCTCCAGCGGGGCCCGGGTCAGCGCGAGGGCGGCGAGCTGGCTGCCCTCGTCCTGCACCGCGGCGGCGCCGTCGCGCACCGCGGCCAGCCGGCCGGGGTCGCCCCCGTGCAGCCGGACGGCGAACGGTGACCACGGCCCCGGCTCGCCGCCGGACTGCGCCACGAGCTCCTCGCGGGAGATCCGCCGGGCCGCGAGGTGCACCTCGGGCGCGGCGTCGTCGGCCAGCAGCGCCGCCTCCAGTTCGGCGTCGTCGAGGGGGTCGCCCCCGAGGGCCTCCCGCCAGGCCCGCACGATCCACGGCGGGTGGTCGGTGGCCAGGCCGAGCCGCTCGTCGCCGCCGGCGCCGAGCTCCGCGAGCCACGCGGCCCGGTCGCCCCCCGCGGCCACCTTGCGCAGCACCGCGTTGACCAGGCCGGAGGCGCCCGGACCGACGATCGCCCGGGTCAGGTCGACGGTGGTGTCGACGGCGGCGTGCGCGGGGACGCGCAGGTCGATCAGCTGGTAGGCGCCCAGCCGCAGCAGGTCGAGCACGCGGGGGTCGAGGTCGGCCAGCGGCCGGTCGACCAGCCGGGCGAGGATCGCGTCGAGCGTGCCCTGCGCGCGCAGCGCCCCGTAGGCGAGCTGCGTGGTGAAGGCGGCGTCGCGCGGCTCCAGCTGCCGCTCGCGCAGCAGCTGCGGCAGCAGCAGGTTGGCGTAGGCGTCGCGGGAGGTGACGGCGTCCAGCACGTCGTAGGCGGTCAGCCGGGCGCCGTCGAGCTGCCGGCGCGGCGCCGGCCGGCGGGGCCGCCGTCCCGACCTCGGACCGCTTCCGGGACGGCGGGGCGGGCCGCTCATGCGAGCCGCTCCCCCGCCTCCGGGCGCGCCCCGCGGGCCCAGTCGGCGGCCGGCAGCACGCGCTTGCCCGCCGGCTGCACCTCGCCGAGCCGGACCGGGGCCGAGCCGGTGCCGACCAGCACCTGCTCGCCCAGCGCCAGCTCCCCCGGCGCGAGCGCGGGGCCGTCGGCGACCGGCTCGACCGGGCCGACCCGCAGCCGCTCGCCGCGCCAGGTGGTCCACGCCCCGGGCGCGGGCGTGACGCCGCGGACCCGCCGGTCGACCACGTGCGCCGGCAGCGCCCAGTCGACGCGGGCGTCGGCGGTCTCGATCCGCGGGGCCAGGCTGACGCCGTCGGCCAGCTGGGGCTGCGCCTCCAGGGCGCCGGCCGCGATGCCGTCGAGCGTGGCCACGAGGAGCCGGGCCCCGCTGACCGCGAGCCGCGCGAGCAGGTCACCGGCGGTGTCGCGCGGGCCGATCGGCTCGGTCAGCGTGCCGAACACCGGCCCGGTGTCCAGCCCCTTCTCGATGAGGAAGGTCGAGGCGCCGGTGACGTCGTCGCCGGCCATGATCGCGTGCTGCACCGGCGCCGCCCCGCGCCAGGCCGGCAGCACGGAGAAGTGCAGGTTGACCCAGCCGTGCCGGGGGATCTCCAGGGCCGGCACGGGGATCAGCGCGCCGTAGGCGACCACCGGCACGCAGTCGACGGCGAGCCCGGCGAGCTGCGCCTGGAACTCCGGGTCCTTGGGCGAGGCCGGCTGCAGCACGGGCACGCCGGCGGCGTCGGCCCGCTCGGCGACCGGTGAGCGGCTCACCCGGCGGCCGCGGCCGGCCGGGGCGTCGGGCCGGGTGAGGACGGCGACGACCTCGTGGTCGGAGGCGAGCAGCGCCTCCAGCGAGGGGACGGCGGGCGCCGGCGTCCCGGCGAAGACGAGCCTCAGTGCGGGCTCACCTTCACCACCGGCACGGGCTCGCCGGCCGGCAGGTAGGCCTGCTCGCCGGCCCACTCCGCGTCGCGCAGCACGGCCAGCGCGGCCTCGCGGGCCTCGGCGTCGAGCCGGTCGACGAAGAGGACGCCGTCGAGGTGGTCGACCTCGTGCTGCACCGCGCGGGCCAGCATGTGCGAGCCCTCGACCCGGACCGGCTCGCCGTGCATGTCCCAGCCGGTGGCGGCGACGTAGAGGTGCCGGCGGCAGTCGAACCGGAAGCCCGGGATGGACAGGCAGCCCTCGGGGTCGATCTGCTCCTCGTCGCCGACCGCGGTCACCTCGGGGTTGACCAGGTGCCCGACCTCGCCGTCGACGTACCAGGTGAACACGCGCAGGCCCACGCCGATCTGCGGGGCCGCGAGGCCGGCGCCGCCGGCGGCGTGCATGGTGTCGGTCAGGTCGGCGACGAGCTGGCGCAGCTCGGCGTCGAAGTCGACGACCTCCTCGGCCCTGCGGCGCAGGACGGGGTCGCCCATCAGGCGGATCGGGGTGACGCTCACCGATCCAGGGTAAGCGGGCCGCTCCCTACCCCAGCGCGGCGGCCACGGCCGCCTCGACGTGCAGCTGCGTCGTCGGGAACACCGGCAGGTCGACGTCGCCGGCCCCGATCAGCAGCTCGATCTCGGTGCAGCCCAGCACGACGCCCTCGGCGCCCCGGCCGGCCAGCCGGCCGACGACGTCGCGGTAGAACTGCCGCGACTCCTCCCGGACGACGCCGAGGCAGAGCTCCTCGTAGATGACCCGGTGCACCTCGGCGCGGTCCTCGGCCCCGGGGACGAGCACCTCGAGGCCGTGCGCGGCCATCCGCTCGACGAGGAAGGGCTGCTCCATCGTGAACGCGGTGCCGAGCAGCCCGATCCGGGTGAGCCCGGCCGCGCGGACCGCCGCGGCGGTCACGTCGCCGATGTGCAGCAGCGGGACGCCGAGGACGTCGGTCAGCGCGTCGGCGACCCGGTGCATGGTGTTGGTGCAGAGCAGGACGAGCTCGGCGCCGGCGGCCTCGACCGCCTTCGCGTCGGCGGCCAGCAGCTCCCCGGCCCGGGCCCAGTCGCCGGTCACCTGCAGCCGCTCGATCTCGGCGAAGTCGACCGACAGCAGCACGCAGCGCGCCGAGTGCAGCCCGCCCAGCCGGTCGCGCACCGCCTCGTTGAGCAGCCGGTAGTACAGGGCGCTGCTCTCCCAGCTCATCCCGCCGAGCAGTCCGATCGTCCGCATGGGGACATCAGACCAGGTCGAGGGGGTCCAGCTGGACCCGCACGTGCTCGGCGACCTTCTTCGCGCTGCGCACGCCCTGCACCTCGGCCAGCGCCCGGGCCAGCGCCAGGCCCTCGCCGCGGGGCACGCGCACCAGGTAGCGCTCGCGCTCGTCGTCCTGCCCCGGACGCGGCGGCTCGGGGACGGGACCGAGCAGCTCGGCGTCGGCGGGCAGCCGGGCGGCGTCGAGGAACTCGGCCACCGCCGCGGGCGTGCCCGAGACCGCGGCCATGCGGGTGACCGGCGGGAAGCCGAGCTCGCGGCGGTCGGCGAGCTCGCGCTCGGCCAGCCAGGCGGGGTCCCAGCGGACCAGCGCCTGGACGACGGGGTGCGCGGCGTCGGCGGCGACCACGACCTGCCCGCCGGCGCGCACCAGCGTCGCCGCGTTCATCCAGCGGCGCAGGGTCTCCTCCCCCGCCCGCAGGTCGGCCCGCCCGAGCAGCGCCCAGGAATCGAGCAGCAGCGCGGCCCCGTACCCGCCCTCGGCGACCGGCTCGGCACCGGGTGTGGCGACGACGACCGCCGGGCCGCCGGGGACGGTCGCCAGCACCCCGGAGCCGCGGCCCGAGACCCGCACGGTCGCCCCCGCGAAGGCGCGCCCCAGCTCCTCGGCGGTGCGCGCGGCCCCGACGACGGAGGCACGCAGCTTGGTGTGGTGGCAGTGCGGGCAGTCGAAGGTGGCGGCCGGGCGGGCGCACCAGCGGCAGGCCGGCACCCGCGAGCCGCCGGGTCCGGGCGTGGCGGAGATGCCCAGGGGCCCGGAGCAGACCGCGCAGCGCGCCGGCGCCCGGCAGCGGGCGCACGACAGGCCGGGCGCGTAGCCGGCCCGCGGCACCTGCACGAGCACCGGGGCGCCGTCGGCCAGCGCCTGCCGCGCCACCCGGTGGGCCAGGCTGGGCAGCCGGGCGGTCCGCGCGGCGGGGTCGCGGGCGAGCTCGGCGTCGTCGCCCAGGGCCTGCACCCGCGGCGCGGCGGCGCGCAGCGTCGCCCGGTCGGCGACGAGCTCGTGCGCCCAGCCGGACTCGACGAGCAGCGCCGCCTCGGCGGTGCGCGCCGTCCCCGCGAGCACGGCCGCGCACGAGGCCAGGTGCGAGCGGTGCACCAGCACGTCGCGGGCGTGCGCGTAGGGCGCCCGGGGCTCGGCGTGCAGGTCGTCGCCGTCGTCCCAGATCGCCACCAGGCCGAGGTCGGCGACCGGGGCCAGCGCCGCCGCGCGGGTGCCGAGGACGACCTTCGCCGAGCCCCGCGCGGCCTCGAGGAACCGGCGGTAGCGGGTGTCCGGGGCGGCGTCGGCTCGCAGGACGACGAACGAGCCCTTCGGCAGCACCCGGTCGGCCGCGGCCTCCAGCCGGTCGAGGTCCTTGCCGTCGGGGACGACGACGAGCGCGCCGCGGTCGCCGGAGAGCGCCGCGCGGCACAGCTCGGCCAGCCGGGTCGGCCAGTCCTCGCCGGGCAGCGCCGTCCAGACCGCGCGGGCCGGGGCGCCGGAGGCGATCGCGTCGAGCAGGATCGGCCCGGTCGGGTACCGGGCGAAGCCGGCCGGGTCGGGCGGCTCCGGGAGCGGCGGCGGGTCGGCCGGCGGCCGCTTCTCGGCCGACGCCCGGCGCGGCGGGACCGCCAGCCGCAGCACGTCGGTCACCGTGCCGCCCCACCGGTCGGCGACCGACCGGGCCAGCGCGGCCACCTCGGGGGTGAGCACCGGCTCGGGCGAGACCACCTTGGCCAGCGGCGCGAGCCTGCCCGTGTGCTCGGTGGAGTCGCCGAGCTCCAGCACGAACCCGTCGACCAGCTGCCCGGCGAAGCGCACCCGCACCCGGCACCCGGGCCGGACCTGCTCGGCGAGCTCGTCGGGGACGACGTAGTCGAACGGCCGGTCGAGGTGGGCCAGGGGCACGTCGACGACGACCCGGGCCACCCTCACCGCATCAGCTTCCACGCCGGCGCCGACAGTTCCCGGCCCCGCCCAGAGGCTCGCCCCGAGCGTGCGCGGGGTGAGGAGGGCGGGGTCCTTCGACGGTGTCGCCCCGGCTGACGACGATCCTGCGCGCGCTTAGGCCCCGACCGCCGAGCGCAGCGCGTCGGCGCGGTCCACCCGCTCCCACGGGACGTCGAGGTCGGTGCGGCCGAAGTGGCCGTAGGCGGCGGTCGGCTTGTAGATCGGCCGCAGCAGGTCGAGGTCGCGCACGATCGCACCCGGGCGGAGGTCGAACACCGAGGTGATCGCCTTCTCCAGGACCTCGTCGGCCACCGTGCCGGTGCCGAACGTCTCGACGAACAGGCCGACCGGGTGCGCGGCGCCGATGGCGTAGGCGACCTGCACCTCGCAGCGCTTCGCCAGCCCCGCGGCGACCACGTTCTTGGCCACCCAGCGCATCGCGTAGGCCGCCGAGCGGTCCACCTTCGACGGGTCCTTGCCCGAGAAGGCGCCGCCGCCGTGCCGGGCCATGCCGCCGTAGGTGTCCACGATGATCTTGCGGCCGGTGAGGCCGGCGTCGCCCATCGGGCCACCGATGACGAACTTGCCGGTGGGGTTCACCAGCAGCCGGTAACCGTCGGTGGGGAGGTTGAGCGCCGCCAGCTCGGGGGTGACCACGAGCTCCTGGACGTCGGGGGTGAGCAGCTGCTCGATGGAGATGTCCTCGGCGTGCTGCGAGGAGACGACGACCGTGTCGACCGCGACCGGCACGCCGTCCTCGTAGACCACGGTGACCTGGGTCTTGCCGTCGGGCCGCAGGTACGGCACGGAGCCGTCCTTGCGCACGGCCGAGAGGCGGCGGGACAGGCGGTGGGCCAGCGCGATCGGCAGCGGCATGAGCTCGGGGGTCTCGTCGGTGGCGTACCCGAACATCAGGCCCTGGTCGCCGGCGCCCTGCCGGGAGATCTGGTCCTCGACCTCCTCGGCGGAGGTCCGCGCCTCGAACGCGGTGTCGACGCCCTGCGCGATGTCGGGCGACTGGGCGCCGATCGACACGCTGACGCCGCAGGAGGCGCCGTCGAAGCCCTTGCGCGAGGAGTCGTAGCCGATGCCGAGGATCGTCTCGCGGACGATCGCCGGGATGTCGACGTAGCCGCCGGTGGTGACCTCGCCGGCGATGTGCACCTGACCGGTGGTGATCAGGGTCTCGACCGCCACGCGGCTGCGTGGGTCCTGCTCGAGCATCGCGTCGAGGATCGCGTCGCTGATCTGGTCGGCGATCTTGTCGGGATGGCCCTCGGTCACCGACTCGGACGTGAAGAGACGGCGTGGCATGTCGGTACTCCTGGCTCGGTGGGGGTGCGGTCGGGCGCGGGGCGCGTCAGTTCCTGGGGCACGTTACCCGGCCCCGCTGGGGGCCGGGGACCGAGCGGTGCATCAGCTCAGCCACGGGACGCGCGGTTCGCGTGGGACACGACGGCGGCCCAGACGCCCGCGGCGACGGCGTCCTTGCTGCCGCGGGGGATGTCGGTCGCGGCGCCGTCGGCGGCCAGCACGACGGCGGCGTTGTCGGGCCGGCCGAACGCCTGGCCGGCGGAGACGTCGTTGACGACGAGCAGGTCGCAGCCCTTGCGGGCCAGCTTCGCGCGCCCGTGGGCCAGCACGTCGCCGTCGGCGTCGCCGGTCTCGGCGGCGAAGCCCACCACGAGCTGACCGGGGGCCCGCGAGCCGACCAGCTCGGCGAGGACGTCGGGGTTGCGCACAAGGGGCACCGAGGTGGGCTCCCCGGCGGTGCCCTTCTTCATCTTGGTGGCGGCCACCGTCTCGGGGCGGAAGTCGGCGACGGCGGCGGTCATGACGACGACGTCGGCGTCCTTGGCCTCGGCCAGCACCGCGGTGCGCAGCTCCTCCGCCGTCCCGACCGGGACGACGCGGACGCCGAACGGCGCGGGCAGGTCGACGTTGGCGGCGACCAGCACGACCTCGGCGCCACGCGCGGCGGCGACCCGGGCCAGCGCCCAGCCCTGCTTGCCCGAGGAGCGGTTGCCGAGGTAGCGCACGGGGTCCAGCGGCTCACGGGTGCCGCCGGCGCTGATGACGACCCGGCGCCCGGCCAGGTCGGGGGCCAGCGCGGCGGCCCCGTGCTCCAGGACAACCAGCGCGAGGGCGGCGATGTCGGCGGGCTCGGGCAGCCGGCCGGGGCCGGAGTCGGGGCCGGTGAGCCGGCCCACGGCGGGCGGCAGGACGACGGCGCCGCGGCGGCGCAGCGTGGCGACGTTGTCCTGGGTGGCCGGGTGCAGCCACATCTCGGTGTGCATCGCGGGGGCTAACACGACCGGGCAGTGCGCGGTGAGCAGGGTCGCGGTGAGCAGGTCGTCGGCGCGGCCGGCCGCGGCGCGGGCGAGCAGGTCGGCGGTGGCCGGGGCGACGACGACGAGGTCGGCGGTCTGGCCGATGCGCACGTGGGCCACCTCGGGGACGTCGTCCCAGACGTCGGTGGTGACCGGGTTGCCGGACAGCGCCTCGAACGTGGCGGCGCCCACGAAGTGCAGGGCGCCCGGGGTGGGAACGACGCGGACGTCGTGCCCCGCCTCGGTGAACTGGCGGAGGAGCAGGGCGGCCTTGTACGCGGCCACGCCGCCGCTGACGCCCAGCACGATGCGACTCACGACGCCCATCCTCCCGACACGACAACGCACCCGGCAGGAGCTGCCGGGTGCGTTCTCACCATTTGGGGTGCTGGAACGGCCCCCTTGCAGGGTCCCGCCGCGAGCCTGCGAGCGGTGAAGACAAGGGGGTCCTTCGTCAGTTCTCGCCCGCGGTGTGGGTGAGCAGGCCCTCGTTGATCTCGCGCAGGGCGATCGACAGGGGCTTCTCCTGCGGGGCGGTGTCGACCAGGGGGCCGACGTACTCGAGCAGGCCCTCGGAGAGCTGGCTGTAGTAGGCGTTGATCTGCCGCGCGCGCTTGGCGGCGAAGATCACCAGGCCGTACTTGCTGCTGGTGCGCTCGAGCAGCTCGTCGATCGGCGGGTTGGTGATGCCCTCGGGGTGGGGTGCGACTCCGGACACGTGCGGGCGAGCTCCTCAGTCGGGGGTGGGAGCGCCGCTGCCCTGGCACAGGCCGGGCGCAGGCGCAGTCAGCAAGCCTACCAACTCGTCGGCGGCCCTGGCCACGTCGTCGTTGACGACCACCACGTCGAACTCCCCCGCGGCGTCCAGCTCGGCCTGCGCGATGGCCAGCCGGCGCTCCTGGACGGCGGCCGGTTCCGACCCGCGGCCGGCCAGCCGGCTGACCAGCTCCGACCAGGACGGCGGGGCGAGGAACACCAGCTGGGCCTCCGGCTCGCGGGCGCGGACCTGGCGCGCGCCCTGCAGCTCGATCTCCAGCAGAGCCGGCGCCCCGGCCGCGAGCCGTGCGCGCACCGGGGCGGCCGGGGTGCCGTAGCGGTTGCCTGCGTACTCGGCCCACTCGAGCAGGCCGTCCTCGGCGATCAGCCGGTCGAACTCCGCGTCGTCGACGAAGTGGTAGTGCACGCCGTCGACCTCGCCGGCGCGGCGGGCCCGCGTGGTGGCCGACACCGACACCCACACGTCGGGGTGCCGCCGCCGGACCTCCGCGATCACGGTGCCCTTGCCCACCCCGGAGGGGCCGGAGAGCACGGTGAGCCGTGCCGGGGTGCGTTCTGCCACGCGTCGAGTCTCTTACGCGGGGTCGGTCACCGGTCGCCCGGGGGTGGCAGGGCTCAGGAGGAGACCTTGTCCCCGCCGAACTCGGCCTCCAGCGCCTTGCGCTGGTTGGCGCCGAGGCCCCGCACGCGGCGGGTCGGCGAGATCTCCAGGCGCTCCATGATCTTGGCCGCCCGCGCCTTGCCCACGCCGGGGAGGGACTCGAGCACGGCGGAGACGCGCATCTTGCCGATCACCTCGTCGGTCTCGCCCTTCTTCAGGACGTCGCCGACCGTGGCGCCCTTGCTCTTGAGCTGCTCGCGGAGCTCGGCGCGGGCCTTGCGGGCCGCGGCGGCCTTCTCGAGAGCGGCGGCACGTTGCTCGGGGGACAGGGAGGGGAGAGGCATGGTTGCGACCCAATCGTGTCGTCGCCGGCGATCTGGACCCGGCGGGTCGGGTGGTGCTTCTTTCGGTGCCGGGCACGCCGTTGCGGGCCCGGCGATCAACCTAGTTCCCGGCATATGCGCTGGTCACGCGCCCTCTGGCGAAGATCGTCGACGGATTCGGCCGGTTCGTTCACCCGTCGTTCCCGCATTCGGTGACGGACCGTCATCTGCGCTGGTCAGCGGGATTCTGAACGATTGCGTTCCGTGGTGGTTGCGCCCTGCACCGGTTCGACACGCCGGTCGCGACACGCCGGGGGGTGATCCGGCGGTGACCGAGGAGCGGCTCTGAGCAGGGACTTTGGACCCGCTCCACCCACACGCGGCGGGACGGCGAGCAGGCGTCAGGCGCGCGCCAGCTCGTCGGCCCAGCGGTCGGCGGCGGCCCGCAGCGCCGCAGCGTCCGGCCCGGCGGCGAGCACGTCGCGCGAGACGGTCGGGATGACGGCGGGGTCGCGGCCGAACAGGCGCCGGAGGTCGGCCACCGAGCCGCCCTGCGCCCCCAGGCCGGGGGCCAGGACCGGCCCGCCCAGGCCGGTCAGGTCGACGTCCAGCTCGGGCAGCGTGGCCCCCACGACCAGGCCGAACGAGCCCGAGCCGTCCTCGGCGTTCCACCCCCGCACGGTGTCGGCGACCACCTGCGCGGCCGACCGCTCCCCCACCAGCGCGTGCTGCAGCGTGCCGGCGTCGGGGTTGGAGGTGCGGGCCAGCACGAACAGCCCGCCGCCGCAGCGCCGGGCGGTCTCCACGGCCGGCTGCAGGGAGCCCGGGCCGAGGAAGGGGCTGACGGTCATCGCGTCGACGGCCAGCGGGTGCGCCGGGTCGAGGTAGCCGGCGTAGGCGTCCATCGTCGAGCCGATGTCGCCGCGCTTGGCGTCGAGCAGCACCAGCGCCCCGGCGGCCCGGGCCCGCGGGACGGCGTCCTCCAGGACGGCCAGGCCGCGCGAGCCGTGCCGCTCGTAGAACGCCAGCTGGGGCTTGAGGACGGCGACGTGCCCGGCGAGCGCGTCGACGACCGCGTCGGTGAACCGGGCCAGGCCCTCGGGGCTGTCGGGCAGCCCCCACCTCGCCAGCAGCGGCACGTGCGGGTCGATGCCCACGCACAGCGGCCCGCGGGCGGCCACGGCCTCGGCCAGCCGCTGCCCGAAGCTCATCGGTGCGCGTACCCGACGGCGTCGGCCAGCGAGCCGAACCCGCGGGCGGCCAGCGCCTGCTCGAGCTCGGCGTGCACCCGGGCGACGGCGGACGGGTCGTTGAACACCGCCGTCCCGACGCTGACGGCGCTCGCGCCGGCGAGGACGAACTGCAGGGCGTCCAGGCCGGTGCGGATGCCGCCCATGCCGAGGATCGGCACCTCGGGCAGCGCCTGGTGCACCTGCCAGACGCAGCGCAGCGCCACCGGGCGGATCGCCGGGCCGGACAACCCACCGGTGACCCCGCCGAGGACCGGCTTCATCATGTCGGGGTCGATGACCAGCCCGAGCAGGGTGTTGATCATCGAGAGCCCGTCCGCGCCCGCGTCGGCGACCGACCGGGCGACCGGGACGATGTCGGTGACGTCGGGGCTGAGCTTGGCGTAGACCGGCTGCGCCGGGTCGGCCGCCTCCCGCACCGCCCGCACGACGTCGTGCGCCGCCACGGGGTCGCAGGCGAACACCTCGCCGCGGCTCTCCACGTTCGGGCAGCTGATGTTGACCTCGAGGCCGAGGACGCCGGGGACGCCGGCGAGGCGGCGGGCCAGCTCGGCGAAGTCCTCCACGCGGGTGCCGGCGATCGAGACGAACGAGCGCACCCCGCGCTCGGCCAGCCACGGGAGCTCGTCGGCGAGCAGGCCGTCGATGCCGGGGCCCTGCAGGCCGATCGAGTTGAGCATCCCGCTCGGGGTCTCGGCCATCCGCGGCGTGGGCCGGCCCGAGCGCGGGCGCAGCTGCACCGACTTGGTGACCACCGCCCCGATGGCGGTGAGGTCGACGAACGGCTCGAGCTCCCGGCCGAACGACGAGCAGCCCGACGCCGTGAGCACCGGGCTCGGGATCTCGGCCTTGCCCAGCCAGGTGGTCATGTCGACGGCGGTCATGCCGGCAGCACCCCCATCGCGTCGGCGCCCACGACGTCCGCGGGCAGCGAACCGACGTCGGCGAAGCGCACCCGGTCGCCACCGAACACCGGCCCCTCCGTGCAGGAGCGGGAGAAGCGACTGCGGCCGTCGGCGCCGATCACCGGCAGCACGCAGGTCATGCACACCCCGATCCCGCAGGCCATGGCCTCCTCGACGGCGACGTACGAGGGCAGCCCCCGTGCGCTCGCCGCCCCGGCCACCGCCCGCAGCATCGGCATCGGCCCGCAGGCGTAGACGACGCCGGCGTCGGCGAGCAGCTCGTCGACCGCGACCGTCACCAGGCCCTGGCGCCCCGCGCTGCCGTCGTCGGTGGTGACGACGACCTCGGCCCCGGCGGCGGCCAGCTCGTCGAGCGAGCACAGCCGGTCGGCCGAGGCCGCCCCGGCGACGGCGGCCACCCGTGAGCCGCGGCCGGCCAGCAGGGCGGCGAGGCCGACCAGCGCCGCGGCGCCGTAGCCGCCGCCCACCAGCAGGGCGGGCGTGCCGGGGGCGGGCAGCGGGAACGGCCGGCCCAGCGGGCCGATCACGTCGACGGTGTCCCCCGGCTGCAGCTGCGTCAGCCAGGTCGACCCGACGCCGTGCGGCGCGACGACGACGGTGACCCGGCCGTCGCCGGTGCCGGCGATCGCGATGGAGCGGCGCAGCAGCGCGGCCGACAGCGGCCCGCCGACCGCGAAGGCGACGAACTGGCCGGGCTCGGCGGCCGCCGCGATCTCCGGGGCGTCGAGGGTCAGCTCCACGTAGGCGGCCACCGGCCGGCGGCCGACGACCTCGACCACCCGCTGCACGGGCGGGTTCGCCGCCGGGTCCGCCGGCCGGGTGAGCAGCCCGCTCACGACGACGTCCCCTGCGCGGCGGCGAGGCCGGCGTGGACCTCCTGCAGGCTGCGCACGCCCAGCTCACCGGCCCGCAGCGCCTCCACCGCCTGCACCGCCGCGGCGATGCCCTGCACCGTGGTCATGCACGGGATCCCGGCGGCGACGGCGGCCGTGCGGATCTCGTAGCCGTCCAGCCGCGGCCCGCTGTTGCCCGGGGCGCCGAACGGCGTGTTCATGACCAGGTCGACGTCCCCGGCCTGGATGCGCTCCACGACGTTGCCCGGGCCCTCGCTGTACTTGCCGACGACCTCGCAGGTCACCCCGTTGCGGCGCAGCACCTGGGCGGTGCCCGACGTGGCGAGGACCTTGAAGCCGAGGTCGGCCAGCCGCTTGACCGGGAAGATCGCCGAGCGCTTGTCGCGGTTGGCCAGAGACACGAACACCGTGCCCGAGGTGGGCAGCTCCCCGTAGACGGCGGCCTGAGACTTGGCGAACGCCGTCCCGAAGCCGGTGTCGAGCCCCATGACCTCGCCGGTGGACTTCATCTCCGGGCCGAGCACGGTGTCGACGTTGTGCCCCTCGACGGTGCGGAACCGGTGGAACGGCAGCACCGCCTCCTTGACCGCGATCGGCATGTCCTCGGGCAGGTCGGCGCCGTCGCCGGTGGCCGGCAGCACACCGGCCGCGCGCAGGTCGGCGATCGACTCCCCCACCGAGATCCGGGCCGCGGCCTTGGCCAGCTGCACCGCGGTCGCCTTGGACACGAAAGGCACCGTCCGGCTGGCCCGCGGGTTGGCCTCGAGCACGTGGAGGACGTCGTCCTTGACCGCGTACTGGACGTTCACGAGGCCGCGCACGCCGATCCGCGCGGCCAGCTTCTCGGTGGCCGTGCGGATGCGGACCAGGTCGCCCGAGCCGAGCGTGATCGGCGGCAGCGCGCACGCCGAGTCGCCGGAGTGGATGCCGGCCTCCTCGATGTGCTCCATGACGCCGCCGAGGTAGAGCTCGGTGCCGTCGTAGAGGGCGTCGACGTCGATCTCGACGGCGTCCTCCAGGAACCGGTCGACCAGCACCGGGTGCTCGGGGCTGACGTCGGTGGCCTTGGCGATGTAGCTCTCCAGCGTGGCGTCGTCGTAGACGATCTCCATGCCCCGCCCGCCGAGCACGTACGACGGGCGCACCAGCACGGGGTAGCCGATCGCCGCGGCGATCTCCCGCGCCTCGGGGAACGCCGTGGCGGTGCCGTGCTTGGGCGCGAGCAGGCCGGTGTCGGCCAGCACGCGGGAGAAGGCGCCGCGGTCCTCGGCGGCGTCGATCGCCTCGGGCGCCGTCCCCAGCACCGGGACGCCGGCGTCCTTGAGCCGCTGCGCCAGGCCCAGCGGGGTCTGCCCGCCGAGGGTGCAGATGACGCCGGCCACCGGGCCGGCAGCGCGCTCGGCCTCGACGACCTCGAGGACGTCCTCGAAGGTCAGCGGCTCGAAGTAGAGCCGGTCGGCGGTGTCGTAGTCGGTCGAGACGGTCTCGGGGTTGCAGTTGACCATCACGGCCTCGTAGCCGGCGTCCCTGAGCGCCATGACCGCGTGCACGCACGAGTAGTCGAACTCGATGCCCTGCCCGATCCGGTTGGGCCCGGAGCCGAGGATGAGCACCGCCGGCTTCTCGCGCGGCTCGACCTCCGTCTCCTCGTCGTAGGACGAGTAGTGGTACGGCGTGCGGGCGGCGAACTCGGCCGCGCAGGTGTCGACGGTCTTGTAGACCGGGCGGACGCCGAGGCGCCAGCGCAGCCGCCGGACGCCGTCCTCCCCCGCCAGCTCCGGCCGCAGCGCCGCGACCTGCCGGTCGGACAGGCCGTGCCGCTTGGCCTTGCGCAGCAGCGCCCCGGTGAGCGCCGGGGCGTCGCGCACCTCGTCGCCGACCTCCTGGACCAGCGCGATCTGGTCGACGAACCAGGGGTCGAAACCGCTGGCCTCGGCGACCTGCGCGACGCTCGCGCCGGCCGCCAGCGCCCGCTCGGCGAGGTAGAGCCGGCCGTCGACCGGGGTGCGCAGCCGCTCGAGCAGCTCGGCGGGGTCGGCGTCGGGGTCCTCGGCTCCGGTCCAGAAGCCGGCCACCGACGTCTCGGTGGACCGCATCGCCTTGCCCAGCGCCTCGGGGAAGTTGCGGCCCAGGGCCATGATCTCGCCGACGCTCTTCATCGTCGTCGTCAGCCGCGGGTCGGCGCCGGGGAACTTCTCGAACGCGAACCGCGGGATCTTGACCACGACGTAGTCCAGGGCGGGCTCGAACGCCGACGGGGTGACCCCGGTGATGTCGTTGGGGATCTCGTCGAGCGTGTAGCCGATCGCCAGCTTCGCCGCGATCTTGGCGATCGGGAAGCCGGTCGCCTTGGACGCCAGGGCGCTGGACCGGGAGACGCGCGGGTTCATCTCGATGACGACGAGCCGGCCGTTGTCGGGGTTGACCGCGAACTGGATGTTGCAGCCGCCGGTGTCGACGCCGACCGCCCGCAGCACCGCGATGCCGACGTCGCGCATCCGCTGGTACTCGCGGTCGGTGAGGGTCATCGCCGGGGCGACGGTCACCGAGTCGCCGGTGTGCACGCCCATCGCGTCGATGTTCTCGATCGAGCAGATGACGACCACGTTGTCGCTGCGGTCGCGCATCAGCTCGAGCTCGTACTCCTTCCAGCCGAGCACCGACTCCTCGATCAGCACGGTGTGCACCGGGGAGTCGGCCAGGCCGTGCGCGGCCATCCGCCGCAGCATCGGCTCGTCGGTGGCGAAGCCCGAGCCGAGGCCGCCCATGGTGAACGACGGCCGGATGACGACCGGGTAGCCGACCTCGGCCGCGGTCTCCAGGGCCTCCTCGACGCTGGCGCAGACCCGCGACCGGGGCGCGTCGGCGCCGACCGAGCGCACGATCTCCTTGAACAGCTGCCGGTCCTCGCCGCGGTTGATCGCGTCGACGTCGGCGCCGATGAGCTGGACGCCGTACTTCTCCAACACCCCGCTCTCGAAGAGGCCGATCGCGAGGTTGAGCGCGGTCTGCCCGCCGAGGGTGGCCAGCAGCGCGTCGGGGCGCTCCTTGGCGATGACCCGCTCGACGAACTCCGGGGTCAGCGGCTCGACGTAGGTGGCGTCGGCGACCTCGGGGTCGGTCATGATCGTGGCCGGGTTGCTGTTGACCAGGCTGACCCGCAGCCCCTCGGCCTTGAGCACGCGGCAGGCCTGGGTGCCGGAGTAGTCGAACTCGCTGGCCTGACCGATGACGATCGGCCCGGAGCCGATCACCAGCACGTGGTGGATGTCGTCCCGCTTGGGCATCAGGCCTTCTCCCCCATGAGGTCGACGAAGCGCTGGAACAGCGGGGCGGCGTCGTGCGGCCCGGCGGCCGACTCAGGGTGGAACTGCACGCTGAAGGCCGGGGCGTCGAGCAGCCGCAGCCCCTCGACGACGTCG
The DNA here is from genome assembly GCF_054050715.1 of Blastococcus sp. SYSU D00669. Taxonomy (NCBI): domain Bacteria; kingdom Bacillati; phylum Actinomycetota; class Actinomycetes; order Geodermatophilales; family Geodermatophilaceae; genus Blastococcus; species Blastococcus sp. SYSU D00669. The sequence goes on along the minus strand of NZ_JBJGZV010000012.1, from coordinate 13,460 downwards.
TCGTTGAGACCCACGTGGCTGACCTCGACCGGCCCGAACGGGGTGCCGGTCGGCCGGTCGAGCGGGGCGTCGACGGCGAAGCCGTGGTTGTGGCTGGTCACCCGCACCGTGCCGCTGACCCGGTCGAGCACCGGCTGGTTGAGGCCGCGGTGGCCGAAGCGCAGCTTGTAGGTGCCCAGGCCCAGCGCGCGGCCGAGGATCTGGTTGCCGAAGCAGATGCCGAACAGCGGCCGGCGCGCCTCCAGGACGCCGCGGACGGCCGCGACCGCGTAGTCGGCGGCGGCCGGGTCGCCCGGGCCGTTGGAGAGGAAGACCCCGTCGGGGCCGGCGGCCAGCAGCTCCTCGGCGGTGGCCGTCGAGGGCAGCACGTGCGTCTCGACACCGAGCTCGGCCAGGTGGCGCGGGGTGGCGGTCTTGATGCCGAGGTCGAGCGCGGCGATCGTGAACCGCCTCTCCCCCACCGCCGGGACGACGTAGGGCTCGGCGGTGCTCACCGTCGGGGCGAGGTCGGCGCCGACCATGCTCTCGGCGGCCTGCACGCGCCGGCGGAGGGCCTCGGCGTCGAGCTCGGTGCTGATGCCGGCCCGCATGGCGCCGCGCTCGCGCAGGTGCCGGGTGAGCGCCCGGGTGTCGACGCCGCTGATGCCGACGACGCCCTGCGCGGCCAGCTCGTCGTCCAGGCTGCCGGTGGCCCGCCAGTTGGCCGGGCGGCGGGCGGGGTCGCGGACGACGAAGCCGGCCACCCACATGCGGCGGCTCTCGTCGTCCTCCTGGTTCACGCCGGTGTTGCCGATGTGCGGCGCGGTCATGGTGACGATCTGGCCGGCGTAGCTGGGGTCGGTCAGCGTCTCCTGGTAGCCGGTCATCCCGGTGGCGAACACCGCCTCGCCGACCGTCGTCCCGACCGCGCCGTAGGCCTCGCCCCGGAACGTCCGCCCGTCCTCCAGGACGAGTACCGCCTCTGTCAACGCACTGCCTTTCCGTCGAGCACGGTCGCCGTCCCGCGCAGGAACGTGGCGACCACCCGGCCGGGCAGCTCCCGGCCGGCGTAGGGGCTGTTGCGGCTGCGGCTGGCCAGCGCGGCCGGGTCGACGGTGGCCCGGTGGGTCGGGTCGAGCAGCAGCAGGTTGGCCGGCTCGCCGGGGGCGAGCGGGCGGCCGTGGCCGGTCAGCCGGCCGATCGCCGCCGGGCGGACCGACATGCGGTCGGCGACGCCGCGCCAGTCGAGCAGCCCGGTCTCCACCATCGTCCGGACGACGACGCCGAGCGCCTGCTCCAGCCCGAGCATGCCGGGCCGGGCCAGCGCCCACTCGCACTCCTTGTCCTCCACGGCGTGCGGGGCGTGGTCGGTGGCGACCGCGTCGATGGTGCCGTCGGCCAGGGCCGCCCGCAGCGCCTCGACGTCCTCGTCGGTGCGCAGCGGCGGGTTCACCTTGAACACCGGGTCGTAGCCCTCGACGCACTCGTCGGTGAGCAGCAGGTGGTGCGGGGTCACCTCGGCGGTCACCTGGACGCCGCGGCCCTTGGCCCAGCGGAGGATCTCCACCGACCCGGCGGTGGAGACGTGGCAGACGTGCAGCCGCGCCCCGACGTGCCCGGCGAGCAGCACGTCGCGGGCGATGACCGCCTCCTCCGCCGCGGCCGGCCAGCCGCCGAGCCCGAGCCGGGCCGAGCGGTCGCCCTCGTTCATCTGCGCGCCCACGGTCAGCCGCGGCTCCTCGGCGTGCTGGGCGACGACGCCGTCGAAGGCCTTGACGTACTCCAGCGCCCGGCGCATCAGCGCGGGGTCGGCGACGCACCTGCCGTCGTCGGAGAAGACCCGGACGCGGGCCGCGGAGTCGGCCATCGCACCGAGCTCGGCCAGCCGCTCGCCGGCCAGCCCGACGGTCACCGCGCCGACCGGGACGACGTCGACCAGCCCGGCCTGCTGGCCGAGCCGCCACACCTGCTCGACCACGCCGGCGGTGTCGGCGACCGGGTCGGTGTTGGCCATCGCGTGCACCGCGGTGAACCCGCCGAGCGCGGCGGCGCGGCTGCCGGTCTGGACGGTCTCGGTGTCCTCGCGGCCGGGCTCGCGCAGGTGGGTGTGCAGGTCGACCAGGCCGGGCAGCGCGACCAGCCCGTCGGCGTCGACCACCTCGGCGTTCGACACCGACAGCCCGGCGCCGATCGAGGTGATCGCGCCGTCCTTGAGCACGAGGTCGACGGGGTCCTCGCCGTAGAGGCGGGCCCCCTTGATGAGCGTCGTCACTGGGTCGCGCCTCCGAGCAGCAGGTACAGGACGGCCATGCGGACGCTGACGCCGTTGCCGACCTGCTCGACGATCGTCGAGCGGACCGAGTCGGCCACCTCGGCGGCGATCTCCATGCCGCGGTTCATCGGGCCGGGGTGCATGACGATCGCGTCGTCGGCGAGCGCCGCCATCCGGACGGCGTCGAGGCCGTAGCGCCGGCTGTACTCGCGGGCGCTGGGGAAGAACGAGGCGTTCATCCGCTCGGCCTGGACGCGCAGCATCATCACCACGTCGGCCTTGGGCAGGACGGCGTCGAGGTCGTAGCTGACCGAGACCGGCCAGCTGCCCACGCCCACCGGCAGCAACGTCGGCGGGGCCACCAGGGTCACCTCGGCGCCCAGGGTGTGCAGCAGCCGGACGTTGGAGCGGGCGACCCGGCTGTGCAGCACGTCGCCGACGATCGCCACGCGGACGCCGTCGAGCCGGCCCAGCCGCTGCCGGATCGTGTAGGCGTCGAGCAGCGCCTGGGTGGGGTGCTCGTGGGTGCCGTCGCCGGCGTTCACCACGCTGCCGCGCACCCAGTGCGCCAGCCGGTGCGGGGCGCCGCTCGCGCTGTGCCGCACCACGATCGCGTCGGACCCCATCGCCTCGAGGGTGAGCGCGGTGTCCTTGAGGCTCTCGCCCTTGGACACGCTCGACCCCTTGGCCGAGAAGTTGATGACGTCGGCCGACAGCCGCTTGGCGGCCAGCTCGAAGCTGATGCGGGTGCGGGTGGAGTCCTCGAAGAAGAGGTTGACCACCGTGCGGCCGCGCAGCGTCGGCAGCTTCTTCACCTCGCGGCCGGCCAGCGCCGACTCGATCTGCGCGGCGGTGTCGAGGACCAGGGTGGCGTCGTCGCGGTCGAGGTCGGCCGCCTCCAGCAGGTGGCGCTTCACTTCTCCCCCTCGGTGAGCAGCACCTCGTCGGCGCCGTCCACCTCGGCGAGGTGGACCTTGACCGACTGGCTGCGCGACGTGGGCACGTTCTTGCCCACGTAGTCGGCGCGGATCGGCAGCTCGCGGTGCCCGCGGTCGACGAGGACGGCCAGCTGCACCGCCCGCGGCCGGCCGAGGTCGCGCAGCGCGTCGAGCGCGGCTCGCACCGAGCGGCCGGAGTACAGGACGTCGTCGACGAGGACGACGAGCCGCCCGTCGATGCCCGCGTCGGGCACCACCGTGGGCTCCAGCGCGCGGACCCCGCGCATGCGCAGGTCGTCGCGGTAGAGCGTGATGTCCACGGTGCCGACGTCGATCGCGGTACCGGAGAACGCCTCGACGCGCGCGGCGAGCCGGCGGGCCAGCGGCGCGCCGCGGGTGGGGATGCCGATCAGCACGAGGCCGGCGAGTTCGTCGCCGGCCTTCTCGATCAGCTGGTGGGCCATCCGGTCGACCACTCGGGCGACGTCGGTGGCGGAGAGCAGCGCCCCGGGCGCTGCGGTGCTGCGGGCTTCTCGGCTGCTCGGCGCAGCCGGGGACGAGCCGGCCATCAGGCCTCCTTCCCCGCCTCACGGGACGGGTCGTTAAAGGAGTGGGGTGGTCCGGCGCCCACCGTACTGCACGGCCAGCGTTCCCCCGACCGGGTGTCCGGGTCCCGCCCCCGACCGGACCTCCCTCGCGCGAGTACCCCACAGGCGGGACGCGCCTGCCACCGTGTGTCTCCTGTTGCGTGTATGAAGTGACCAGTACGCTCAGTCACCGATGATCACCACCGCCGACGACGGACAGTGAGCAGGACGCCCATGAGCACCGACTACTCACGGGCCCTCGGGGCCCGCCTCCGCGCCATCCGCAACCAGCAGGGCCTGTCCCTGCAGGGCGTGGAGGACAAGTCCCACGGCCGCTGGAAGGCCGTCGTCGTCGGCTCGTACGAGCGGGGCGACCGCGCCGTGACCGTGCAGCGGCTCTCCGAGCTGGCCGTCTTCTACGGCGTGCCGGTCTCCGAGCTGCTCCCCGACCCGCGGCCGAGCTCCGCGGTCACCTCGACCACCAAGATCGTGCTCAACCTGGAGTCACTGGGCTCGCTGCCCGCCGACGAGGCCGGCCCGCTGGCCCGGTACGCCTCGACCATCCAGGCGCAGCGGCACGACTACAACGGCAAGGTCCTCTCCATCCGCGCCGAGGACCTCAAGTCGCTGGCGATCATCTACGACATGAGCCCCGACGAGCTGACCTCGAAGCTCATCGAGTGGGGCGTGCTCAACCCGGGCATGGAGGGCATCGCCGGCGGCGGGGACGACGACGACGACCCCGACCCGCACTGGGAGCGCCGCCGCTCGCCGCGGTGACCCTGACTCCTTCCGGCCGACACCCCGGCAACCCCGCGGCACCGCCACGGGGACCTTCGCGGGTGCGACCGAGCCCGGCGGCAGTTCTCCACAGGTTCCGTTCCTGACCTGCGCGTTCTGTCGGCGCTGCCACCATGATCGAACACGTGATCGAGGCGGAACCGGCGACGGCGGGTGTCGCGCTCGCGGTCGAGCTGCTCCCCCACGAGGAGCAGTTCGCGCCGCAGGCGCCGCGGCGCCGGCTGGGCGAGGTGCTGCCGGTCCGGTCGAGGTCCGACGTCGAGCTGTGCACCGAGCTGCAGCGCATCGTGCAGATCGAGTCGATGCTGGCCGCCTACAAGATGGAGGTCACCCTCGCGCTGGCCGCGCTGCGCCCGGCCGACGACCTCCCACCCGGCGCGGCGCCCACGTGGGGTGCGGGCGAGGTGCGGCTGCCGGACACGTCGGAGTCCTCCTCCGACGAGCTCGGCGCGGTGCTCAACTGCTCGCGTGCCACGGCCACCGGGCTGGCCGAGCTGTCCAACGTCCTGCTCACCCGGCTGACCGCGACCTGGGGGCGGCTGGCCGACGGGCTGCTCGACCTGCCCCGTGCCCGTGCGATGGCCGCCGAGCTGGGCTGGCCGGCTCGCGACGTGCCCGACGCGGTCGTGCACGCCGTGGAGGCCGAGGTGCTGCCCCGGGCCGGGGAACTGTCGGTGCGCCGGCTGCGGGAGCTGATCCGCGCGCGGCTGCTCGCCCACGACGTCGACCTGTCCGAACGCCGCCGCGAGGACGCCGAGGAGCTGGCCCACGTGCGCGTGGCCCACCACCGTGACGGCATGTCCGAGCTGATCGCGTTCCTGCCCACCGCCTCGGCGACCGCCTGCGCCGACGCGGTCGACCAGTACGCCCGGATGCGCAAGGCCGACGGCGACACCCGCCCGATCGGCCTGCTGCGCGCGCTGGTGCTGGAGGACCTGATCCTGCGGCCGTGGGACACCTCTCGACCGCCGGTCACGGCCCAGCTGCACCTCACCGCCCCCGTCCGCGCGACCAGGGCGGACGCCACCGACCTCGCCGATCTCGACGGGCAGCCGATCACCGCCGCGCTGCTGCGCGAGGTCCTGGAGCAGCTCGACGCGGTCTGCCCCGGTGGGCTGCAGGCCCCCGCCGGCGGCGCCCTGCACCTCTCGCTGGTCGACCCCGTGTCGGGGAAGCTGCGCGCGGTGGTCGAACGCGCGCAGCCGGCCGAGCTGGCCGCCCGCGGCTGCCCCGACCACCCGGCGGGCGACTGCGGCTGCCCGGTGCTCGACACCCCCAGGGCGGTGGACCGCTACCGGCCCAGCCCGGGGCAGTACGAGTTCGTGCGCACCCGCGACCGCGGCTGCCGCTGGCCCGGTTGCCCGAACACCGCAGCCTGGGCCGATCTGGACCACGTCATCCCGCACGCCTGCGGCGGTGAGACCGCCTGCGACAACTTGTGCTGCCTGTGCCGGCGCCACCACCGGATCAAGACGCACGACCGGCGGTGGGGCTTCCGGCTGGACCCCGACGGGACCTGCTCCGTGACCACCCCCGCGGGGATCACCCGCACCGGCCGACCACCCGGCCTCGCCCCGCCCACCCACCCGCCACCGGCACTCCTCGACCAGCCGCCCTTCTGACCGACCTCAGCCGACCGGCGCCTGCACCCGGCCCCCCGCAGGCGCCCATCGGCATGTCGTCCGCCGGACATCGGCGGGCAGATGGGCGATCAGCCCGGGCGACGCGCGGCGAGCGCCACCTGCGGTCGTCCGGTCTGGTCCGCCGACAGCCGGAGCTCGGAGACGACCTCCAGACCGGCACCGGTGAGCATCGCGGCGAGCTGCTCGGGGCGCCACAGGTGCGTGGTCCACGTGACCGGCACGCCGCCGTAGGCCTCCGTGCGGACGACGTCGCCGTCCCCGACGTGCGTGCCGAGGAGGACCAGCCCGCCGGGCACCACCGCGTCGGCGAAGGACGCCACGACGTCGGGCAGCACGGAGCGGGGCAGGTTGAACAGCGACCACCAGCCCAGCAGGCCGCCGAGGGAGGCGTCGTCGACGGCGAGGTCGGTGGCGGAGGCGACGTCGAACCGCAGGTGCGGGTGCAGCCGGCGCGCCTGCGCCACCATCCGCGGCGACAGGTCCACCCCGCGGGCGTCGAGGCCACGACCGGCGAGGTGCGCCGTCACGTGCCCCGGGCCGCAGCCGACGTCCAGCACCGGACCGCGCCCGCGCACCTCCTCGGCGAACGCGGCGAGCGCCGCGCGCAGCCACGGGTGGGGGTCCAGCTCGCCCACCCCCATGGCGACGTAGCGATCGGCCACCCGGTCGTAGGAGTCCCGCACGGCGTCCAGGTCGTCGGGTCTCGCCACGCTCCTCGGCACGCCGACACTGTAGGGAGCCCGGGCTGTGCCTCCCCGGGGCCGCTACTCCTGCGGTGGGGCCGCCGGCGCCGGTGCCGCGACCGCGGCCCGCCGCCGCACCACGCGGATCGTCCCGAGCACCGCGGCGGCGACGACCAGCGCGACCGCCGCCCACGGCAGGAGCAGGCCGATCCCGACGACCACCGCACCCAGGGCCGAGACCAGGGCCCGCCAGCCGGTGCCCAGCCCGTCGACGAAGCTGTCCGGGCCCCCGGCCGGCGCCACGCCGAACGGCTCGAGGTGGAGGTTGACCGTCGACAGCTCCACCTGGTCGGCCAGCAGCGCCCGCTGGGACAGCAGCGACTCGAGCTCGGCCTGCCGCTCGGAGAGGGCCGACTCGACCTCCAGCAGGTCCCGCGTGCTGGCCGCGGTCTGGATCAGCGTCTGCAGCCGCGCCACCGACGCCTGCAGCGCCGAGATCCGGGCGTCCAGGTCGACCACGGTGGAGGTCACGTCGGAGCGGGACACCGACACGCTCTCCACGTCGCCGAGGTCCTCCAGGTCGGCCAGGAAGTCGGTCAGCCCGTCGGCCGGCACCCGGACCACCAGGTCGGCGGCGGCGCCCTCGGCCTCGTCCTCACCGGACGCCGTCCGCTCGCTGCGCTCCTCGACCCGGCCGCCGACGGACTCCACCAGCTCGCTGACCTGCTGGGCTCCGTCCGCCGGGTCCTCGACGGCGAGGAAGGCCGTGGCGGTCGTGACCACCTGCCGGTCGCTGTCGACCACCGGTGTGCCCCCGGGGTCCGCGGGACCGGCGGGAACGGGCCCGCCGGAGTCCTCGCCCGCGCCGCCGGACGAGCCGGACGAGTCGGCGCCGGGGCCGGTGCAGCCGACGAGCAGGGCCAGGACCAGCGCCGCGAGTGCCGCGCCCGGGGAGCGCCTCATCTCCGCGACGCTAGGCACGGGATCGAGCCGCCGACCAGCGCCGATGCCCAATCGTGCCTGCGCCGACACCCGATCGTGACACCCGGTCAGCCGGCCGGTGCCGGCCACCGCGGGACCCGCGGTGCCGTGACGTCCGCCAGGGCGAGCCGCGAGCGGAGCCTCGTCGCTGCAGGAAGTCGTCGGCGCGCACGCGGGCGGCGCCCAGCAGCCCGGCGAGCCGGGTCGGCGAGGACGGTCCCGCCGGCGGCGTCCGGCTCGTCGATGCCGACCACGTGGCCCCGTCCCGGGTCCCGCCCCGAGCGTGCGAACGGTGGGGAGGACGGGGTCCCTTCTCAGACCTTGGCGGCGGCGATCGTGGAGAGGACGCCGTTGACGAACGCCGGCGAGTCGTCGGTGGACAGCGACTTGGCCAGCTGCACCGCCTCGTCGATCACCACGGCATCCGGCACGTCGTCGGCCCACAGCAGCTCGAAGGTGGCCATCCGCAGGATGGCCCGGTCGACGTCGGGCAGCCGCTCCAGCGCCCAGCCGGTGGCGTGGTCGTCGATCAGCCGGTCGATGTCCGCCCCGTGCTCGACGACGCCCTCGACCAGCCGGACCGTGTAGTCGTTCAGCGGCGGCTGGCCGGCGCCCACCTCGTCGCCGAGCTGCTCGCGCCGGTCGCGACCGCGGAGGTCGGCCGCGTAGAGGACGTCGACGGCGCGCTTGCGCGCCTTGGACCGTGCGGCCATCAGCTGGCGGAGCTCAGTTGGCCCGGCCGAGGTACCGGCCGTCGCGGGTGTCGACCTTGAGCTTGTCGCCGGTGTTGACGAACAGCGGCACCTGGATCTGCGCGCCGGTCTCCAGCGTGGCGGGCTTGGTGCCGCCGGTGGAGCGGTCGCCCTGCAGGCCCGGGTCGGTGTGCTCGACGACGAGCTCCATGGTCACCGGCAGCTCGACGTAGAGCGGCGTCCCCTCGTGCACGGCGACGACGGCCTCGGTGTTCTCCAGCAGGTAGTTCGCGCCGTCGCCGACGGTCTCCGCCGGGACGTGGATCTGGTCGTAGGTCTCCAGGTCCATGAAGACGAAGTCGCTGCCGTCCTTGTACAGGTAGGACATGGAGCGCTTGTCGACCGTGGCGGTCTCGACCTTGGTGCCCGCGTTGAACGTCTTGTCGACGACCTTGCCCGAGAGCACGTTCTTGAGCGTGGTGCGCACGAACGCGCCGCCCTTGCCCGGCTTGACGTGCTGGAACTCGGTGACGGTCCAGAGCTGGCCGTCGAGGTTGAGGACCAGGCCGTTCTTGAGGTCGTTGGTGGTAGCCATCTAGAGGACCAGCAGTTCCTTGCTCGTGAGGGTCAACAACTCGGGCGCGCCCTCCGTGACGACGAGCGTGTCCTCGATCCGGACACCGCCGTGCCCGGGCAGGTAGACGCCCGGCTCCACGGTGACGGCCATGCCGGCGGCCAGGATACCCGCGCCCAGCGGTCCGATGCCCGGCGCCTCGTGGATCTCCAGGCCCACGCCGTGCCCGAGCCCGTGCGTGAAGTGCTCGGCGTGGCCGGCGGCGGCGATCACGTCGCGGGAGGCCTTGTCGACGGCGACGACGTCGGCACCCACCGCGAGCGCGGCCCGCCCCGCCGCCTGCGACTCCGCGACCAGCGCGTAGACCTCCCGCTGCCAGTCGGCTGCGGCGCCCAGGACCAGCGTGCGGGTCATGTCGGAGTGGTAGCCGTCGACCGTCGCCCCGAAGTCGAGCTTCAGGAAGTCGCCGGCGCGCAGCTCGGTGCGGTCCGGCCGGTGGTGCGGGATCGCCGAGTTGGCCCCCGTTGCGACGATCGTCTCGAAGGACGGCGCCTCGGCCCCCAGCGCCAGCATCCGCGCGTCCAGCTCTCGGCCGACCTCGAGCTCGGTGCGGCCGGGCCGCAGCGCCCCCTCGGCGGCCAGCTCCGCCAGCGCCTGGTCGGCGACCGCGCAGGCCCGGCGCAGCGACTCGATCTCGGCGTCGTCCTTGACCGCCCGCTGCGCCTCGACCGCCCGGCGGATGCTGGCGAGCTCCGGCAGCGGACCACCGCCGGCGGCCTCGGCCAGCACCTTCTCCAGCGCGGCCAGGCCGTCGACGGTGAGGTCGTGGCTCTCGTAGCCGATCCGGCCGGCGCCCCGGCGCACGGCCTCGGTGGCCAGCCCGGCCACCGTGGCGCGGTCGACCAGCAGCTCGACGTCGGGCACCTGGGTGCCCGCCTGGGTGGTGTACCGCCCGTCGGTGCCGAAGACGTCGGCGCCGTCGGTGCGCACCAGCAGCGCGCCGTTGGAGCCGGTGAACCCGGTCAGGTAGCGCACGTTGAGCAGGTTGGTGACCAGGACGGCGTCGAGGCCCCGCTCGGCGGCGGTGGCCCGCAGCACGTCCCGGCGCTGCGCGGGGCGGCTCACCGGATCCCCCGCAGCGCCATCCACTGCAGCGCCAGCACGTAGCCCTCGATGCCCAGCCCGGCGATGACGCCGTCGGCGACCCCGGAGACGTACGAGTGGTGCCGGAACGCCTCCCGCTTGTGGATGTTGGTGATGTGCACCTCCACCAGCGGCGCGTCGAGCCCGGCCAGGGCGTCGCGCAGGACGACGGAGGTGTGCGACCAGCCGCCGGGGTTGAGCACCACCGGGTCGCGGGCATCGGCCGCGGCGTGCACCCAGCGGATCAGCTCGCCCTCGTCGTCGGTCTGCCGGACCGCCACGTCCATCTCGAGCTCGTGCGCCGTCTTCTCCACGATCTCGACCAGCTGCGCATAGGTGGTCGAGCCGTAGATCTGGGGCTCGCGCAGCCCCAGCCGGCCGAGGTTGGCGCCGTTGAGGACCTGGATCGTCACGCGTTCTCCTCGCGTACGGCCGCCCAGGCGGCGTCGAGCCACGCCTGGTCGGGGTCGGTCAGGATCGTCGGGTTGCCGAGACCGTCGAGGACGACGAAGCGCAGCGAGGCGCCGCGGGCCTTCTTGTCGACCCGCATGACCGCCTGCAGCCGCGCCCAGTCGCCGGCGTACCGGGTGGGCAGCCCCATCCGCTCGACCAGCGAGCGGTGCCGGTCGGCGTCCGCGGTGGTCAGCAGCCCGGCCTGGTGCCCGAGCTCGGCGGCGAAGACCAGGCCGACGGCGACCGCCTCGCCGTGCCGCCAGCCGAAGTCCTCGACCCGCTCGATGGCGTGGCCGAGGGTGTGCCCGTAGTTCAGGAACTCGCGCACGCCGGTGTCGAAGAGGTCCGCTCCCACGGCGTCGGCCTTGACCCGCACCGAGCGCTCGATCAGCTCGGCGGTGCCGGTCCGGCCGGTCGGGTCGGCGTCGAGCAGGTCGAGGATCCGGCCGTCGGCGATGAAGCCGCACTTGACCACCTCGGCCAGGCCGGAGCGGAACTCCGGCTCGGGCAGCCCGGTGAGGACGTCGGTGTCGGCCAGGACGGCGGCCGGCGGGTGGAACGCCCCGACCAGGTTCTTGCCGGCCGCGGTGTTGATGCCGGTCTTGCCGCCGACGGCCGCGTCGACCATGCCGAGCAGGCTGGTGGGCACCTGCACGACCCGCACGCCGCGGGTCCAGGTGGCGGCCAGGAACCCGGCGAGGTCGGTGACCGCTCCCCCGCCGATGCCGACCACGGCGTCGGAGCGGGTCAGCCCGAGCCGGCCGAACTCCTCCCACACCTCCGCCGCGACCTGCGCGGTCTTGGCCGCCTCGCCGTCGGGGACGACGACCGCCTCGGCGGCGACGCCGGCCGTCTGCAGCGTCTCGACGGCCGCCCCCGCGGCCGCGGCCAGCGGCGGGGCGTGGACCACCGCGGCGCGCGCGGTGCCGGCGAGCACGCGACCGAGCTCGGCGGCAGCGCCGGGGCCGATGACGACCTCGTAGGGCTTGTCGCCGGCCACGGTCACCACACGCCTCATGCGCGCGCCTCCCTCGCGGCACGCACGAGCGCGCTCACGTCGGCGATGACGTCGGCCGGCTCGCGGCCGCCGGTGGTCACGGTGTGCGTGGACACCTCGGCGTAGAGCGGCGCCCGGGTCTCCAGCATCTGCCGCAGCATCGCGCGCGGGTTCACGCCCAGGATCGGCCGGTCGCGGGAGAGCCCCACCCGCTTCGCCGCCGACGGCAGGTCGACGTCCAGCCACACCACCGTGCCGCCGGCCCGGGCGTGGGCGACCAGCAGCTCGCGGGTGGCCGCGCTGGTCACGGCGCCGCCGCCGAGGGCCAGCACGCCGTCGTGCTCGGCCAGGGCCCGGGCCACGGCCTGCTCCTCCAGCGCGCGGAAGTGCGACTCGCCGTGCTGCACGAACAGGTCGGCCACCGTCGTCCCGGCGACGTCCTCGACGTCGGAGTCGGTGTCGCGGAACGCGACCCCGAGCAGCTCGGCGACCCCGCTGCCCACCGTCGTCTTCCCGCTCGCCGGGGGCCCGACGAGCACCAGCACCGGGCCGGTCACCGGATCGCGAGGGAGTCGAGGTAGGCCTGCGCGTTGCGGCGGGTCTCGGCCACCGAGTCGCCGCCGAACTTCTCCAGCGCGGCGTCGGCCAGCACGAGGGCGACCATCGCCTCGGCGACGGCGGTGCCGCGCGGCACGGCGCAGGCGTCGCTGCGCTGGTTGATCGCCACCGCCGGCTCGCCGGTGGCGACGTCGATGGTGGCCAGCGCGCGCGGCACGGTGGAGATCGGCTTCATCGCCGCCCGCACCCGCAGCACCTCGCCGTTGGTCATGCCGCCCTCGATGCCGCCGGCGCGGTCGGTCAGCCGCCGGACGTGCCCGTTCTCGGTGACGATCTCGTCGTGGGCCACCGAGCCGCGGCGGCGGGCGGTCTCCAGTCCGTCGCCCACCTCGACGGCCTTGACCGACTGGATGCCCATGAGCGCGGCGGCCAGCCGGGCGTCGAGCCGACGGTCCCAGTGCACGTGGCTGCCGAGGCCCGGCGGCAGGCCGTGCACCACGACCTCGACGACGCCACCGAGCGTGTCGCCGTTCTTCCGGGCGTCGTCGACCTCGGCGACCATCAGCTCGCTGGTGGCCGGGTCGGCGCAGCGCACCGGGTCCTCGTCGATGCGCTCGTTCTCCCCGGGGCCGGGGACGACGCCGTCGGGCACCGTGACCGGGCCGATGGCCACGACGTGGCTGACCACCTCGACGCCCAGGGTCTGCCGGAGGAAGGCCTGCGCGATGGCGCCGAGCGCCACGCGGGCAGCGGTCTCGCGGGCGCTGGCCCGCTCGAGCACCGGCCGGGCGTCGTCGAAGCCGTACTTCTGCATGCCGGGGAGGTCGGCGTGGCCGGGCCGCGGGCGGGTCAGCGGGGCGTTGCGCGCCTGTCCGGCGAGCACCTCCGGGTCGACCGGGTCGGGCGACATGACCGTCGTCCACTTGGGCCACTCCGTGTTGCCCACCTGGACGGCGATCGGGCCGCCCATCGTGCGCCCGTGCCGGATGCCGCCGGTGAGGGTGACCTCGTCCTGCTCGAAGGACATGCGGGCGCCGCGGCCGTGGCCGAGGCGGCGGCGGGCCAGCGCGGCGGGGGGGGGGGGGGGGGGGGGGGGGGGCGGCGGGCGGGGGGGGGGGGGGGGGGGGGGGGGGGGGGGGGGGGGGGCGGCGGCGGCGGG
>NZ_JBJGZV010000011.1:0-135184 GCF_054050715.1 Blastococcus sp. SYSU D00669 | reverse complement strand
ACCAGCGCCACCCCCCCCCCCCCCCCCCCCCCCCGCCCCGCCCCCCCCCCCCCCCCCCCCCCCCCGCCCCGCCCCCCCCCCCCCCCCCCCCCCGGCGCCGTCGGGCACCGGGTCGGTGCGGGCCGGGTCGCGGTAGCGCCGGGCCGCGACCACGCCGCTCACCACGAGGCCGGCGCCGAGCGCGACGAGGACGGCCACGGCGGCCCGGGCGAGCCACTGGGGCCCGTTCGACAGCACGTTGGCCGTCCAGAGGACGTCGACGTCCGGCAGGCCCTGGATGAGCAGCAGCCAGCCCATGAGCACGGCCATGAGCCCGGTCATGACGCCGTGGCCGCGCAGCGCCGCCCGCGCACCGAGCACGGCGACCGCCAGCACGAAGACCACCGGCAGCAGAGCGGAGACGATCGCCCCGGTGTGCGTCCCCAGCGACGCCGGCGGCGCGGGGGTCGCCGCCGCGTGCCACAGCGCGGCGGCCGCCCCGACGACGAGCAGCCCGCCCAGCGGCCGCGGGGAACGGCCCAGGGCCCCGGCGAGCACCCCCGCCAGCGCGAGCAGCGCGTAGACCGGCCAGATCACCGCCGGCGAGGGCGGCGGGCTCCAGGTGAGCTCCCCGGCGACGGTGACCTCGTCGCCGCCGTGGACCATCGGGATCTCCCACTGGAACACCCTGTGCGTGCGCGTGGGGTCGGCCGCGACCGCCGGCGGCAGCTGGCCCTCGCTCATCCAGTGGGTGCGGTGGTCGTGCCAGACGTACTCCGGCTGCGTCGACACCTGCTCCCAGTCCGGCTCGGCCGACGGGTCGGCGTTCGGCGGCAGCGTCACGCGCCCGAAGCGGTCCAGGTTGATGTAGGTCGCCGGGCTGTTGGCGTTGCGCCAGACCCCCTCGGGACCAATGCGCAGGTACGGCTCCTCGGAGTACCCGGGCACCAGCACGTCGGTGTTCGTGCCGTTGACCAGCTCGAACTCGTCGCCGAAGGAGAGCACCCGGACGTCGACCCCGGGCATCTCCGGCGTCACGGCGAGCACCCGGCCGTCGTAGTCGCTGCCGGCGGCCCCGCCGCCGACGTGCGCCCGCACCGGGCCGGCCACGAGCAGCGCGGCCAGCACCCCGAGGAGGACGACGAGCAGCCGCCTCACGAGCCCGCCACGGTGGCGAGGTCCTCGGCGATGTCGCGCGGGGTGTTGCCCGCGTCGAAGGCCACGCGCGCCACGTCGTCGTCGCCGTAGAGCAGCAGCAGCGACGAGTGCACCCGGCCCTGCTCCTCGGCCAGCGGCACCCCGGCCGACAGCTGCGCCTGGTCGATCGCCTCCTGGTCGCCGGTCAGCCCGATGAACTGGGTGGGCAGGTCGGCGTCGAAGCGGTCCAGGTACTCCCCCAGCACCGCCGGGGTGTCGGTCGCCGGGTCGGTGGTGACGAACACGACCTGCACCCGCTCGGCCAGCGCCGGGTCGACGTCGCGCAGGGCGACGGCGATGTCGGCCATCGTCGTCGGGCAGACGTCGGGGCAGTTCGTGTAGCCGAAGAACAGCAGCGTCGGCCGGCCCGCGGTGGCGGCGGTGAAGTCGTAGGCGGCCCCGCTCGCGTCGGTGAGCGTGAACGTGGGCTTCTGGTAGGGCGGGTCGAGGTCGACGCCGGCGTAGTCGCCGCGCGGCCCCGTGGCCTCGGCCGGCGCGCCGCCGTGCTCGTGCGCCGCCCCCGCCTGGGACACCTCGGTGCCGCCGGACTCCCCCGACCCGCCGCAGCCGGCCAGCAGGAGCCCTGCCGCGAGCAGGACGGCGAGCCGGCCGCGGACGGAGGAGGTCACGAGGACACGGTACGTCGGCGGTTCAGCACCGCCAGGACGACGCCCGCGACGGCGACCACGAGCGCCAGGATGGAGAGGAACAGCGCCAGCCCGGCCGGCTCGTTCGCCGTCTCGTGCTCCGAGGACGACGAGGCGGTGTCGGTCGCGGTCTCGCCGCTGTCGTGCGACGCGGCGCCGTCGGCGGCGGCGGCCAGCGTCAGCACCGGCGCCGGGCTCTCCGGCTCGGCCTGACCCTCGACGGTCGGCTCGATCCACGCCGACTCCGAGCCGTCGCTGTAGGTCTGCACGGTGGCGAAGGTCAGCGAGTCGGCCTCGGGGAAGCGGCCGAGGGAGAGCGCGAACTCCTGGAACTCACCGGGCCCGATCCCCTCCCCCGGCTCGGCCGCGAACTCGACCACCGACACGGCCTCGCGGATCTGCCCGCCGTGCCCGTCGTCGATCGGCGGGTCGAGCTGGGTGCGGGTCAGCGTCGCCGTCCAGCCCGGCACCGGCTGGGTGCTGACGAACGCGAACGGGGTGTCGGTGGGCAGCTGGATGCGCAGCCGGACCGTGCTGGCCGTGTCGCTCTCGTTGGGCACGCGGAAGACGACCTTGCCGAACCCGCCGGCGGCGGCGTCCGGCGAGGACACGGTGACGTGCGCGGAGGCCACGCCGGTGCCCAGGAGGAGCAGCCCGAGGAGGGCCGCCAGGACGGTGCCGAGCCGGCGGACCGGGGAGGACGTGGACACAGGTCTCCTGTTCATCGAGGGGTCGGGGGTCAGCGGACGGGGAAGTCCGTGCTGGCGGTGCGGGCGGTGAACTCGTCCGTGCGGACGGTCACGGTGAGGGTCCAGGTGCCGTCGGAGGGGATCTGCATGCCGTCGCCCACGTAGTGGCCGGGCCCGGCCGGCTCGAGCTCGACGTCGAGCGGCCCGATCTGCTGCGCGGACTCGGTGAGCGCCACCGTGATCGACGCCGGCTGGACCAGCCGACCGGCGTCGTCGAAGAGGTAGACGTGCAGCGTGTTCGCTCCCGGCCGGGCCGGGTCGACCGAGACCTGCACGGTCCCGGCCTCCCCGGTCGCCCCCTGCAGCGGCAGGGTGACGTCGACCGGCTGGGCGACGGCCTGGGCGGCCGGCGGCGTGCCGACCAGCACGGAGGTCACCCCGAGGACGGCGACGGCGAGCACGAGCTCGACCAGCACCGAGCGCCGGAACGACGGCAGGTCCTCGGCGGCCGAGTCGGCCCGCGCGCGCGTGCGCTCGGCGACGGCGGGGTCGTCGTCCAGCGCCTCGGCGGCGAAGGCGTGCGCGGTCACCCGGCGCCGCGGCCCTTCGACCCCGAGGTGCTGCTGCACCCACACGCGGGACACCCCGGCGACGGCCAGGATCACGGCGACCAGCAGCAGCTTGGCCACGAGCAGCCAGCCGTACGTCGTCTCGACCAGCGCGGCAGGGGAACCGACCTCGCGCACCGACTGCACGATGCCGGTGACGACGAGCGCGACCACCGAGCCGAAGGCCAGCCGCGAGAACCGGGGCAGCGCGGCGGCGAGCTCGTCGGCGGGCACGTCCGGCCGGACCACGCCGGCCAGCAGGCCGGTCAGCCCGCCGAGCCACACCGCCATCGCGGCGACGTGCACGGCGGTGACCGGCAGCGCGAGCCCGGGCCACGCGCCGGCGATGGGGTGCCCGACGGCGGCGGTGGTGACCACCAGCCCCACCGCGGCGGCGGCCGGCGCGGCGAGCGCCCACCCGGCCGGCCGCGTGCCGCGCCGCCAGTACCGGGCCAGCGCGGCGAGCAGGTAGAGCGCCAGCAGCGCGCGGACCACGAGGACGACGCCGTAGCCGCTGCTCGCCGTGGTGCCCAGCAGCGCCGGGTCGAGGGCCGAGCCGAGCCCGGCGCCGGCGGCGTACGGGCCCTGCAGCGCGAAGCCCGCCAGCGCACCGACGGCGACCGCGACGGCGCCGCCCTCGGCCAGCCGGCGCAGCCGCTCCGACCACCAGCCCGCCGGCCAGCAGACGAGGACGAGCACCGGGACGCCGACGGCCAGGGCGATGCCGGCGAAGCCCAGCCACCGGGCCACCGGCAGCGCGGCCGCCACGCCGGGATCGGTCGCGTCGCCGGTCTCGCCGGGCGTCGCCGCGATGAGCTCGCCCTCCCCGACGACGAAGGAGAACGCCCCGGAGATGGGGTGCGAGTCGGCCGAGATGACCCGGTAGGTGACCAGGTAGCCGCCGTCGGGCAGGTCGCCGCGCAGGGGCACCGTGACGACGTCGCCGGAGACCGTGGGCTCCCCCGTGTCGACGCGGGCGTTGTCGGCGTCGAGCACCCGCGCGTACCCGGCCCCCACCGAGACGCCCTCGGTGAAGGTCAGCGTGACCTCCTCGGGAGCGGCGTCCAGCTCGGCGCCCGACTCCGGGGTGGTCGACACCAGCTCGGCGTGCGCCGCGGCCGGCCCGGCGAGGACGACGCCGGCGACCAGCCAGCCGCCGACCAGGGCCAGCAGCAGCGCGACCGCGCGCCTCACGCGACCACCCGGCCGCGCACCGGCGCGCCGGCCGCCCGGCGCCGGCGGCCCCGCCAGGCCATGCCGCTGACCAGCAGCACCCCGGCCAGCAGCAGCAGGTGCGCGACCGCCCGGTCGGCGTGCACGTGGCCGGCGCCGAGGTCACGCACCGTGACGACGGTGAGCAGCGCACCGAAGGTGCCGAGGAACGGCAGCGCCCCCGCGGCCAGCCGCGGCGAGGCGGCCACGGCGAGGAAGGCGGCGGCCACCGCCAGGTTCCACGCCCCGGTCTCGTGCGCCATGTGCACCGGCGCGCTCATCGCCCCACTGCCCCCGGAGAGGGACGGCCAGGCGAGGCCCGCCTGCGCGACCCCGACCGCCAGCAGCGCCAGCCGCAGGGCGGTGGCGACCAGCCGCGACCGGGCCGCCGCCCGCGCGCCCGGCAGCTCGCGGGGCAGCGCGGCCAGGACGCGCGCGGTGAGATCGGGCACATCGGGGGCCGGGGCGAGCCGCACCCGCCGGGTCACGGCCGCGGCGTCTTCGGCCCAGGCGGCGCACGCCGGGCACCCGGCGAGGTGCTCGTCGAGCGCCTGACCAGGCAGTTCGAGGGGCTCGCCGTCGAGCCGGGCGGAGACCGCCTCGCGGTAGGCAGGGCACTGCATGCACCAGTAGTCGTCCCGGCACGGCGTGGGGTTCCCGTCCGCCGCGGATCCGGGGAACGAAGATGGGGACGTGGACGAGCTGGAGCGGATCGCGGCCGACGCCGCCGACGGCGACCCGGTCGCCGCGGCCGCGCTCGTGCGCGCCACCCAGTCCGACGTCTGGCGGCTGTGCGCGGCGCTGGGCGACCCGCAGGCCGCCGACGACCTGACGCAGGAGACCTACCTGCGCGCGTTCGGCGCGCTGCACCGCTTCGAGGGCCGCTCCTCGCTGCGCACCTGGCTGCTGGCGATCGCCCGGCGGGTGTGCGCCGACGCCGTCCGCTCCCGGCGCCGGCGCCGGCTGACCCTCGTGCGGGAGGACGCCGAGCTGGAGGCGCTGCTCCCCGGGGACGGCGCCGACCGGGTCGGCGAGGGCGCCGTCGTCACCGACCTGCTCTCCCGGCTCGACGCCGACCGTCGCGAGGCCTTCGCGCTCACCCAGCTGCTCGGGCTGTCCTACGCCGAGGCGGCCGAGGTCGCGGGCTGCCCGCTCGGGACGATCCGCTCCCGCGTGGCCCGCGCCCGCGCCGACCTGGTGGACGGGCTGGTCGAGCAGGCCGCGGAGGGGGACGACGCCGCGCGGGGGTGAATCCGGCGGGCAGGTGAACGACGGGTGAACGGTGGGCACCTATGCTCCCCGAGGCCTCGGACCGCCAGGCAGGCGGTCGGTGGCCCACCCCGACCGCCATCCCCGGAGCCCCGCGTGCCCTTCAGCCTGTCGCCCAAGGACTCGAGCTTCTACCCGCTCTTCACCGCCTCGGCGGAGAACCTCGTCGCGGCGACGAACGTCCTGTCCGAGTTCGTCCACGACCACGCCCGCCGGACCGAGCTCGCCGAGCAGCTGCGCGAGCTCGAGCACACCGGCGACCAGTCGACCCACGCGATCTTCCGGCAGCTGAACACCAGCTTCGTGACGCCGTTCGACCGCGAGGACATCTACAACCTCGCCAGCGACCTCGACGACGTCATGGACTTCGTCGAGGCCGCCGCCGACCTGGTGATCCTCACCGGCCTCGGCACGCTGCCGCCGGAGATGAGCCAGCAGACCGCGCTGCTGCAGCGCGCGGCGCAGACCACCGCCGAGGCGATGCCGCGGCTGCGCACCATGAAGGACCTCTCCGACTACTGGATCGAGGTCAACCGCATCGAGAACGAGGCGGACAAGCTCTACCGCCGGCTGATCTCCCGCCTCTACAGCGGCGAGTTCGACGCCTTGGAGATCCTCAAGCTCAAGGAGGTCGCGGACCAGCTCGAGGAGGCCGCCGACGCCTTCGAGCACGTCGCCAACGTGGTCGAGACGATCGCCGTCAAGGAGTCCTGACCGCCGTGGACGCGGCCTTCGTCGCGCTCGTCGTCATCATCGTGGTGGCGCTGGCCTTCGACTACACCAACGGCTTCCACGACGCGGCCAACGCGATCGCCGTCGCCGTCTCCACCAAGGCGCTCACCCCGCGGGTCGCCCTGGCCCTCGCCGCGGTGATGAACCTCGTCGGCGCGCTGCTCTCGACCGAGGTCGCCAAGACCGTCGGGGCGGGGATCATCGACGCGCCGCAGGGCACCGAGGGGCTGGAGATCGTCTTCGCGGCCCTCATCGGGGCCATCACCTGGAACCTGATCACCTGGTGGTTCGGGCTGCCGTCGTCCTCGTCGCACGCGCTGATCGGCGGCCTGGTCGGCGCCGCGATCGCCGCGGCGCACACCGTGCAGTGGCTCGGGGTCTTCGACAAGGTCGTCATCCCGATGATCGTCTCGCCGCTGGTCGGCTTCGGGCTGGGCTACCTGTTCATGCTGCTGATCCTGTGGCTGTTCCGGAACGCCAACGTGACCAAGGCCAACCGCGGGTTCAAGACCGCGCAGATCTTCAGCTCGGCGACCATGGCGCTCGGCCACGGCATGCAGGACGCCCAGAAGACGATGGGCATCATGACGCTGGCGCTGTTCACCGCCGGCGAGATCGACGACTTCACCGTGCCGTTCTGGGTGGTGCTCGCGGCGGCCGCGGCGATCAGCGCCGGCACCTACGCGGGCGGCTTCCGGATCATGCGCACGATGGGCCGGCGGATCATCCAGCTCACCCCGGCCGGCGGGTTCGCCGCGCAGACCGTCGCCTCCAGCGTCATGGTGACGACGGCGACGGTGTTCGCCGTCCCGGTGTCGACGACGCACATCACGACCACCTCGATCATGGGCGTCGGCGCGACCCGCCGGCTCTCCGCGGTCCGGTGGGGCGTGGCCGGCAACATCGTCGTCGCCTGGATCGTCACCCTGCCGGCGGCGGGCCTGGTCGCGGCGCTGGCGTACTGGATCACCAACCTGTTCGTGGGCTGACCCAGGCTGCCCCCGTAGGCCGGGGTCCACGATCCGCGCCGACGGCCTCCGGTCCGCCCGCGGGTGATCCCACCTGCCGGGACACCGCCCGGCAATTGTCGATCGGCCTGGTAGACATAGAGCCGTGGCGGTGACAGCGGTGCTCCTCGTGGGGCGGATCCACGTCGACCTGCTGCGCGTCTGCACCGCGACCTGTCCGGGCTGCTGACTCCCCGCGCCCGACGGGCGCCTCTGCACACCGCTCGCTCCCGCGGCCAGGCCCGGCCGCGCGCACATCCGGAGTCCTGCCCTCGTGAAGTCCCTCGTCCTGATCGCCCTGGTCGGGCTCGGCGCCCAGCTCGTCGACGGCAGCCTGGGAATGGCCTACGGCGCCACCTCGGCCACGCTGCTACTGGCGATCGGCATGAACCCGGCGACCGCGTCCGCCAGCGTGCACCTCGCCGAGATCGGCACGACGCTGGTCTCCGGCGTCGCGCACTGGCGCTTCGGCAACGTCGACTGGAAGGTGGTGGCGAAGGTCGGCGTCCCGGGCTCGGTGGGCGCCTTCGCCGGCGCGACCGTGCTCTCGCACCTGTCCACCGAGATCGCTGCGCCGGTGATGTCGCTGATCCTGCTGGCACTCGGCCTCTACATCCTGGTCCGGTTCACCCTCCGCGGCCTGGACCGGCGCAACCTGGGCAAGCCGCTGCGCAAGCGCTTCCTCGGTCCGCTCGGCCTGGTCGCCGGCTTCGTCGACGCCACCGGCGGCGGCGGATGGGGGCCGGTCGGGACGCCGGCCCTGCTGGCCAGCGGCCGCATGGAGCCGCGCAAGGTGATCGGCTCGATCGACACCTCGGAGTTCCTGGTGGCGCTCGCCGCGAGCCTTGGCTTCCTCTTCGCCCTCGGCTCCCAGGGCATCGACTTCGTGTGGGTCGTCGGCCTCCTGGCGGGCGGCCTGGTCGCCGCGCCGGTCGCCGCCTGGCTCGTGCGGCACCTGCCGCCACGCCTGCTCGGCTCGCTGGTGGGCGGGATCATCGTGCTCACCAACGCCCGCACACTGCTGTCCGGCGACTGGGTGGACGCCTCCGACGGTGTCCGCGCCGTCGCCTACGCCGTGCTGGTCACGGTCTGGGCTGCCGCGGTGGCCCACTCGTTCCGCCAGCACCGCAAGGAGCAGGCGCTCGAGCGGGCGGCGGTCGAGCCGAACGCCGCAGCTCGGCTGCCCGAGGAGCGCACGGCCCACGAGGCCCCGGTCAGCGCAGGGCGTCCGTCCGCGCCGCAGGGCTGAGGTTCACGCCAGGAGCCGCTCCTCGAGCTCCTGGGGCAGACCGGGCAGCGCCCGGCCGGACGGTGGTTCCGGCCGGGCGCTGCCCTGCATCCAGGCCCAGGTGTCGGCGACCGAGTCGCGCAGTGGACGGCTGGGCAGGCCGAGCTCGCGGGCGCGGGAGGTGTCGACGTCCCAGGCGGTCGCGGCGGTCGCCGGCTCCAGCCACAGCGGCAGGTGGTGCCACTGCTCGACACCGGCGGCGAGCAGGTCGGCGTCGGGCACCGGCACCCACTCGGCGGCGGAGCCGGTCACCTCACGGCAGAGGTCCAGCAGCCCGCCGAGCGTGGTCATCCCGGCCGGCCCGGTGGCGTTGACCGCCCCGCTGACGCCCTTCTCCGCCATCTCGACCAGCCAGCCGGCCAGGTCGCGGGCGTCGACCACCGCGATCGGCTGGTCGACGGACGTGGGGACGACGACGCGGCCGCCGCGGGCGATCCGGTCCAGCCACCAGCCCAGCCGGTAGAGCGGGTCGTGCGGGCCGATGATCAGGCCGGCGCGGGCGGTGAGGAACCGCTCGCCGAGGGCCGCGCCGAGGATGCGCTCGGCGGCGGCCTTGTTCGGGCCGTACTCGTCGTCGTCGGTGTCCCAGGTCGGCTCGCCGTCCTCGCGGCCGATCGGACCGGGCGGCCAGGTCGCGTACGCGTTGAGGCTGCTGACGAATGCGTACCCGGCGACGTCGGGCAGCGCCGCGGCGGCGTTCCGGGCGGCCGCCCGGCTCTGGCACGAGGTGTCGACGACGAGCTCCGGCTGCCGGCCGGCGAGGGCACGGGGCAGGGCGTCAGGGTCGTCGCGGTCGCCGCGCAGCGCGCGGACCCCCTCGGGCGGCTCGCCGGAGACGCCGCGGGTGAAGGTGGCGACCTCGTGGCCGCGCTCGAGCGCCGCCGTCACGACGTGCCGGCCGAGGAAGTGGGTGCCACCGAGGACGAGGAGCCGCATGCCCCTCACCCCAGCCGACCCGCCGCGCCGCCGTCCAGCCGGTTCGCGGACGGCGGAACGGCGCTACAGCAGCACGACGCTCTCCTGCTCGTTCGGGTCGGTGCGGGCGATGAGCGCGCGCACCGGGCGGTCGGTGGGGTTGAACGGCTGGTGCGGCACCCCGGCGGGGATGTACACGAAGTCGCCGGCCGCGAAGGTGTCGACCCGCTCGAGGCCGGGGCCGTGGCGCATGGCCGCGGAGCCCTCGAGCACGTAGATGGCCGACTCGTGGCCCTCGTGCAGGTGCGCCTTGGCCTCGCCGCCGGCCGGCAGCTCGAGCAGGTGCATGCACAGCCCGCGAGCGCCGCAGCTCTCCGCCGAGATGCCGGCGAAGTACTGCATGCCCTGCTTGCCGGTGTAGCCGCCGCCGTCGTCGGCGCGGATGATGCTGGCCTCCGTCATCGGCCGAGCGTCCCGTCGGCAGCCGCGCCGGACAAGGGTCAGGAGGCGGGGGTCAGCTCGGGCACCTGCGGGATCGGGGTGGCGCGCGCGGCGGCGAGCACCATCTGCGGGGAGCGCGGCAGGCCGCGGCGGGTGCACAGCCGCAGCGCCCGGGCGCCGGTGACGACGTCGGTCTCCGGCGGGACGACGAGCAGGTCCGCCCGCTTCGCCCCGCCGTCCCAGCTGATGCAGACGACCTGCGCGTCCATGCTGCGGAAGCCGCCGGTGCGGATCACCCGGCCCAGCACGGCGATCTTGCGCGGGATCTGCTCCCACGCCTCCAGCGAGTAGGTGAACCGCTCGACCCGCACGCCGCGGCGGCCCAGCTCGGCGATCAGCTCGGGCAGCTCGACGGTGAGGTCGTTGCCCCGCGGCCACCACGCGCCGTCGAACGCCGAGTCGCTCGCGGTCCCGGCGTCGTGCCGCAGACTCACGCGGACGTCGATCCCGCCCCGGAAACCGTTCCTGCCCAGGGCCGTCCGTGTGATCGTCATCTGGCGCTCGCGCCGCCTTCCCGTTGTCGAACCCGACCCGCCGGTCAGACGGGTCCGATCTGAACGTAGGTCGGCGTGTCCGCAGGTCAGCGGCAAGGAGCGGGCGGCGTGGCGGAACGGTCCGGCCCGTCGCCACGACCCGTGACCGGACCACCACGTCCGCCCCGCCGAGGCGCCGCGCGCCTCCGCCGGCCGAGAAGGCGATTCGTGCACGGGACACGCGCGGACACGCCGCCCAGCCGGGCACGAACTGCCATCTCGGCCCGGCGGACGAGCCCGACGCTCAGAGCTTGGGCTTGCGGTTCTTGGCCTTGCCGCGCTCGTTCTGGTCGAGGATCACCTTGCGGATGCGGATGGCGCCCGGCGTCACCTCGACGCACTCGTCCTCGGCGCAGAACTCCAGGGCCTGCTCCAGGTTGAGGATCCGCGGCGGCACCAGGCGCTCGAGCTCCTCGGCGGTCGAGGACCGCATGTTGGTGAGCTTCTTCTCCTTGGTGATGTTGACGTCCATGTCGTCGGGGCGGGAGTTCTCGCCGACGATCATGCCCTCGTACACCTCGGTGCCCGGGGCCACCATGAGCGAGCCGCGCTCCTGCAGCGAGAACATCGCGTACGACGTCGCCACGCCCTGGCGGTCGGCGACCAGCGAGCCGGTCGGCCGGGCGCGCATGTCGCCCTGCCACGGCTCGTAGCCCTCGAGGTTGTGGTTGAGGACGCCGGTGCCGCGGGTCTCGGTGAGGAACTCGGTGCGGAAGCCGATCAGGCCGCGCGAGGGGACGACGTACTCCAGCCGCGCCCAGCCGGTGTCGTGGTGCACCAGGTTCTCCATGCGGCCCTTGCGGGCGGCCAGCGCCTGGGTCAGCGTGCCGACGTACTCGCCGGGGCTGTCGATGGTGACCCGCTCCATCGGCTCGTGCAGCTTCCCGTCGATCTCCTTGGTGACCACCTGCGGGCGGCCGACGGTGAGCTCGAACTCCTCGCGGCGCAGCTGCTCGACCAGGATCGCCAGCGCCAGCTCGCCGCGGCCCTGCATCTCCCAGGTGTCGGGGCGGTCGGTCGGCAGCATGCGCACCGACACGTTGCCGACCAGCTCCTGGTCGAGCCGGTTCTTGATCAGCCGGGCGGTGAGCTTCTTGCCCGAGCGGCCGGAGATCGGCGAGGTGTTGATGCCGATGGTGATCGAGATCGACGGCTCGTCGACGGTCAGCGGGGGCAGCGGCCGCGGGTCCTCGGGGTCGGCGAGGGTGTCGCCGATCATGATGTCCTCGATGCCGGCGATGGCGACCAGGTCACCGGGGCCGGCGCTCTCGGCCGGGGTGCGGGTGAGGCCCTCGGTCATCAGCAGCTCGGTGATCTTGACCCGCGAGATGCTGCCGTCGGTCTTGCACCAGGCGACCTGCTGGCCGTTCTTGAGCGTGCCGGAGTGGATGCGCAGCAGCGCCAGCCGGCCGAGGTAGGGCGAGGCGTCGAGGTTGGTGACCTGCGCGCGCAGCGGCTCCTCGGCGTCGTAGGTGGGCGCCGGGATGGTCTCCAGCAGCGTCTTCACCAGCGGGGCGAGGTCGGGGCTGTCCGGCGACGTGCCGTCGGCCGGGCGGGTCAGCGAGGCCTGCCCGGTCTTGCCGTTGCTGTAGACGATCGGGAACTCCAGCGCCTCCTCGCCCAGGCCGTTGTCCTCGAGCAGCTCCATGAACAGCTCGTAGGTCTCGTCCACGACCTCGGCGATGCGGGCGTCGGAACGGTCGGTCTTGTTCACGACGAGGATCACCGGCTTGCGCTGGCCGAGCGCCTTGCGCAGCACGAAGCGGGTCTGCGGCAGCGGGCCCTCGGAGGCGTCGACGAGCAGGACGACGCCGTCGACCATCGACAGGCCGCGCTCGACCTCGCCGCCGAAGTCGGCGTGGCCGGGGGTGTCGACGATGTTCACCGTCACCGGGTTGCCGTCCTCGTCGGCCAGCCGGATCGCGGTGTTCTTGGCGAGGATGGTGATGCCGCGCTCGCGCTCGAGGTCCATCGAGTCCATGACGCGGTCCTGCGTGGTGTCCGCGTCCGTGCCCTCGCCCTTGGCGCGGCCGAGCGCGCCGGCCTGGCGGAGGAGGGCGTCGACCAGGGTGGTCTTGCCGTGGTCGACGTGGGCGATGATCGCCACGTTGCGCAGGTCGTCGCGGGTGGGCATGCGGAGAGGCACCTCAGGGGATTCGGGGACGCCGCGGCGAGCGCGCACGCGGCATCTCTGGTAACGGCCGCCGGCCCGGCGACCTTCCCAGGCTACGCGGTCAGGCGCGGGCGGCGTCCCGGTCGGCCACCAGGTACGTCACCCCCGCGGAGGCGATCGTGACCAATCCCACCGCCAGCCAGGAGTTCAGGCCGACGCCGAGGGCGAGCACGTGGGCCAGCACGAACGCCCCCAGGTAGAGCAGCCCGAGCCCCACGGCGACCGGCCAGCCGCGGCGGCGGGCCCACAGCGCCGCCGCGCCCACCCCGCACACCGCCAGCAGCGCACCGCCCAGGGCGCGCACCCCGGTGCCCTGCGCGACGCCGAAGCCCGCGGCCAGCCCGACGGCCACGAGCACCGAGGACGGGAGGCGGGTGCGGGTCGGCGAGGAGACGGCCATGCCGCCAGTGTCCCCGGGCTCAGCTCCACGGCGGCGCCCAGGGCGCGATGCCCCAGGTGCCGCCGTCGGCGAGGTCGAAGGGCGCCGGGCCCGGGCCGCCGACCACCGCGGCGTCGGCGGCCGGTGCACCGGGCGCGAGGGCGACGGTGACCGACTGCGGCGTCTCGGCGTCGGCCCACCCGGCGTAGGTGCGCCAGTCCAGCAGCGCGTAGGCGTGCCCGCCCGGCGCGATGCCGACCCGCTGGACGACCGGCGGGGAGCCGTCGGCGCTCTGGCCCTGCTCCACGACCAGCGTCAGCGGCCGGCCGCCCTGCAGCAGCGTCACCACGGGCACGCCCTCCACCCAGCACGGCCGCGTCCCGGTGTTGGTCGCCTCGACGGCGGCGGCGCGAGCGCCCATCGCGGCGTCCCAGCCGGTGACCGAGAAGCGCAGGTCCGCCGGGCCGCACGGCACCTCGGCCTCGACCGGCGGCGGCGCCGTGGTCGCCGGCACCGGCGCAGCGCTGGTCGGGGGTGGGACCGGCGGCTGCGTCGTCGGCGCGGCCGGGGCGGGATCCGCGGCGACGACGGGCTCCGGGCGCGGCAGCAGCACGGCGGGGACCAGGACGGCGACGACGACCAGCGCGACCGCGACCGCGGCGGCCGCCGCGCCGGCCGCGCGGCCGGCCCGGCTCCCGCTGCCGCGCGGGGCGAGCAGGGTGCGCGCGGCCAGCACGGTCAGCGCGACGACCGCCGCGTCGACGACGGCGGGCACCGCGTTCCGCGCCGTCGGCCCGGCCAGCAGCACCGCCCACGCGGCGCCGGACCCGAGCGCCCCCGCCGCGAGGCCGGTCAGCCACGACCGGCGCGGCGACGACCAGGCCGCACCGGCCACCCGGTCCGCCCCGGCGACCGCCGCGGCGTGGACGAGCCACGCCCCGAGGGCGGCCAGCGGGACGAGGTGGTCGCCGACGAGCACCAGGAAGATCACCGGCAGGAACAGCACCACGGGGACGACGAAGCCGACCATGCCGGCGAGCAGCGCGTGCGCGGCCGCCGGCAGCGGGCCCGCCGGCCGCCGCGGCGCCGGGTCCAGCCACCGGACGAGCAGCAGCGCCCCGGCCAGCACACCGCCCGCGCCGACGGCGACCCAGATCCACAGCGACGTGCGGGCCGCGGCCGCCTCCGCGGGCGAGCAGCCGCACGGCAGGGGGTCGCCGGGGTCGAACCAGCCGGGCGAGTACCGCCCGGCGGCGGAGCCGGCCAGCAGCATGACCAGGGAGCCGACGGCGAGCAGCACGTACGGCGTCGACCGCCACCGCCCGCGCCGAGCCACCGACTCCCCCGTCCGCCTGGAACCCGCCCGGACGGATCCTGCCCCCTCAGCCCTGGGCGGCGGCGGAGACCGCGCTGCTCAGCGCGTCGGCGGTGAGGTCGGAGAGCTGCTGCCCGTCGACCAGGACGGTCGGCGTGCCGGTGACGCCGTCCTGCGACGCCTGGTCGGTGACCCGCTGCACCCAGCCCCCGTACGTGAGGTCGCGGACGGCCTGCTCGACCTGCTCGCCGCTCGCGCCGGCCTGGGCGGCGTAGTCGACCAGCTGGTCGTCGGTCAGGCCGGCGCCGCCCTCGGCGGGCTGGTTGGCGTAGAGCAGGTCGTGGAACGCCTCGAAGGCGTCGGGACCGGCGGTGTCGAGGACGGCGGCGGCCGCGTTGAGCGCCCGGGTGGAGTAGTCGTCGTTGGCGCTCGTGTCGAGGAACGCCATGCCGTGGTAGCGCACCCGGACCGTGCCGTCGGCGACGGAGGAGGCCAGCGTCGCCCCGGCGGCGTCCTCGAAGTCCTTGCAGACCGGGCACTGGAAGTCCTCGTAGAGGTCGACCGTCACCGGCGCGTCGGCCGAGCCGACCACGACCGCCGTCCCGTCGTCGGTGGTGTGCGCGGGGGTCGCGGCGTCGGCGGCGGTCGCGGTGCGGTGCCCCTGGACGACGATCGCGACGACGACGACGACGGCGACGGCCACCAGCGCCGCGGCGACCAGCCCGCCGAGCAGACGGCGGCGGCGCTGCGCGCGGGCGCGGGCGGCGGCCTCCGCGGCGCGCTGCTCGGCGATGCGCCGGCGGGCGGCGGCGCGCTCGGCGTCACCGGACACGGGCGCACTCCTCCACGGGCAGGGGTCGGCCGCCCAGGGCGAGCCGCGAGCGGGGCCACCGGGCGAGGGCGAGGGCGACCAGCAGCAGCGCGGTGTCGCGCAGCACCTCGGCGGGGTAGGCGGTGTCGGCCGCGGCCACCTCTCCCCCACCGCCGAAGCAGCCGCAGCCGATCTGCAGGCGGCGGGCCCAGGCGGAGGCCACGGCCGCGGTGAGGACGGCGAGCAGCACGGCGGCCGACAGCGCCGCCGTCCGCACGAGGACCCCGACGAGCAGGGCGAGCCCGACCGCGATCTCGACCACGGGCAGGCCGAAGGCGACCGGCCCGACCAGCGCCTCGGGGAGCAGCCGGTACGCGCGCACCGCCTGCACGGCGGCCGCCGGGTCGGGCAGCTTCAGCGCGCCGGCGACCACCAGCACGCCGCCGAGCAGCAGGCGCGCCGCGGTGACGAGCCAGGGGGCGGCGGTCCTCACCCGCCCACCGTCGTCCGCGCGGCTGGGAGGCGGCTGCCTCCGACCTGTGAAGACGCCGAGAGGCCCCCGGCAGGACGCCGGGGGCCTCTCGGTGAGGGTTCGGGGAGGCTCAGGAGGCGCGGAGGACGGCCTCGATCTCGAGCTCGACGGAGACCTTGTCGCCCACGACGACGCCGCCGCCGTCCATGGGCATCTTGATGTCGACGCCGAAGTCGTTGCGGTTGATCTCGGTCTTGCCCGAGAAGCCGGCGCGGTAGCCGCCGTAGGCGTCCGGCCCGAAGCCGTTGAGCTCGAGGGCCAGGGTGACCGGCTTGGTGTTGCCCTTGAGGGTCAGCTCGCCGTCGACGAACCAGTCGGCGCCGTCGGTGCGCACCGCGGTGGACCGGAAGGTCATGTGCGGGTGGTTGTCGACGTCGAAGAAGTCGGCGGAGCGGATGTGCGCGTCACGCTGGTCCTGGCGGGTGTCGATCGAGCCCAGGTCGATGGAGGCGGTCACCGTGGACTGCGCCGGGTCCTCGGCGGTGACGATCTCGCCGGTGAACTCGCGGAAGTAGCCGCGGACCTTGCTGACCATCATGTGGCGGACGGAGAAGCCGACGGTCGAGTGCGACGCGTCGACGTCCCAGGTGCCGACGACGTAGCCGGGGATCTGGGTGGTCTGGGTGCTGGTCACGGGTGGTGCTCCTCAGAGGTCGTTGAGCGTTGTACCTTCTGCCCGTCGCTAGCGTAGTTGAGAGCTTGACTATTCCGCTAGTACGCTGGAGGCATGACCACGCAGGTGTCGCCTTCCTCACAGCCCGCCGCCGCGGCGCGGGCTCCGCGCTGGCTCGACGCCGAGGAGCAGAAGGCCTGGCGCGCCTGGCTGTTCAGCTCGATGCTGCTGCAGGACCGGCTCGACCGCGAGCTGACCCACGCCACCGGCATCTCGCACGCCTACTACGAGATCCTGGTCAGCCTCTCCGAGGCGCCCGACCGCCGCCTGCGGATGAGCCAGCTGGCCGACCGCTGCCTGTCGTCGCGCAGCCGCCTCTCGCACGCCGTGTCCCGGTTGGAGGAGCGCGGCTGGGTGCGCCGGGAGGTCTGCCCCGACGACGGCCGCGGGCTGCTCGCCGTCCTCACCGACGAGGGGTTCGCCGCCCTCGAGGCTGCTGCGCCGGTCCACGTCGAGAGCGTGCGGACCCACCTGTTCGACCAGCTCTCCCCCGAGCAGGTCGCCGCGATGCGGGACCTCGGCGAGACGCTGCTGCGCCACCTCGAGCCCCCGGCCGGCGCCTTCACCTTCTGAGGCGGGCCAGTTCCGCCGCCTGTGCCGGTCGTCACACCAACGCAACAAAGTCCACCTTTCCGGTGGACTTGGTGAAGGTTATGGTTGCGCGGTGTCTGCGCTCCTCCTCGTGGCCTGCCGCCACCTCGACCACGGCCGGTTGAGCGCCAGCCTCTGTATGCGCGTCTGACCGCACGCCCCAGTTCCCCGGGCGCGCGGCCGTCGCCGACGCGCGCCCTGCCTCGCGCCGTCCCGCGGTGCCTGCGTGCCCTCTGCCCCAGAGGAGCCCCACCCCATGTCCCGCACCACTCTCCGCCGCACGCTCGCGGCCCTGGCCGCCGTTCCGGTGGCCCTGGGTCTCGCCGCCTGCGGCGGCAGCAGCGACGCCGCCGAGGACGGCGGCTCGGGCGCGCCCGCCGAGCTCCGCCTCGGCTACTTCGCCAACGTCACCCACGCCGCCGCGCTGATCGGCGTCCAGAACGGCCTCTTCGCCGACGAGCTCGGCGACACCGAGCTCACCACCCAGGTCTTCAACGCCGGCCCGGACGAGGTCGAGGCGCTCTTCGGCGGCGCCCTCGACGCCGCCTACATCGGCCCCAGCCCGACCATCAACGCGTACGGCCAGAGCGACGGCGACGCCATCCGCATCATCGCCGGCGCGGCATCCGGCGGCGCGCAGCTCGTCGTGCGGGAGGGCATCGACTCTCCCGACGACCTCGAGGGCGCCACGCTGGCCAGCCCCCAGCTCGGCAACACGCAGGACGTCGCGCTGCGCACCTGGCTCACCGAGCAGGGCCTCGAGAACAGCGTGGAGGGCGGTGGTGACGTCACGATCTCACCGACGCCGAACAGCGACATCCCCAACCTGTTCGACTCGGGCGAGCTCGACGGCGCGTGGGTGCCCGAGCCGACCGCCTCGCTGCTCGTGCTGGAGCACGGTGGTCAGGTCCTCGTGAACGAGAAGGACCTGTGGCCCGGCGGCGAGTTCGTCACTACGCACCTGATCGTGCGAACGGAGTTCCTCGAGCAGTACCCCGACACGGTCGCCGCGCTCCTGCGCGGGCACGTCGCCGCCGTGGAACTCGCCGGGAGCGACCCCGAGGCCGCCAAGGAGGCGGTCAACGCCGCTCTGGACGCCGCCGGCGGCAAGTCGCTCGACGCGTCCGTCCTCGACCGGGCCTGGAGCGAGCTGACGGTCACCTACGACCCGATCGCCTCGGCCCTGCAGCAGTCCGCCGAGAACGGCGCCGCCGCGGGGACCACCGAGGAGGAGGTCGACCTGGCCGGCATCTACGACCTGCGCGAGCTCAACTCGATCCTGGAAGAGCAGGGCCTGGAACCGGTGTCGGCCGGCGGACTGGGGGAGGAATGACGAACCGGGGATGGACGTCGTGAGCGTCCGGACACAGGACCTGGCCGCGGCCGGGACGGGGGCCGCTCCGGCGGGCCCCGACACGGCGGCGGTCCGGGTCGAGAACGTGTCGCAGGTATTCGGACGAGGCGCACCGGCTGTGCTCGACGGGGTGGACCTCACGGTGGCGCCGGGCGAGTTCGTCTGCCTGCTGGGCGCCTCCGGGTGCGGCAAGTCGACGCTGCTCAACCTCGTCGCGGGGCTCCTGGAGCCCACGGCCGGCCGGATCGAGGTCTCCGCCGAGCGCCCGGCCCTGATGTTCCAGGAGCCGGCACTGCTCCCGTGGCTGACCGCGGCCCGCAATGTGGAGCTCGCGCTCCAGGCACGCGGCGTCGGCCGCGCGCAGCGGCGGTCGGAGGCCGAGCGGCTCCTCGATGTGGTGAACCTCGGCGGTCAGGGCGGCAAGCGGGTGCACGAGCTCTCCGGTGGCATGCGCCAGCGCGTCGCGCTCGCCCGGGCACTGGCCCAGGACAGCTCCGTGCTGCTGATGGACGAGCCGTTCGCCGCCTTGGACGCCATCACCCGTGACGTCCTGCACCAGGAGCTCGCCCGCGTGTGGGCGGAGCAGAGCCTCTCGATCGTGTTCGTCACGCACAACGTGCGGGAGGCGGTGCGGCTCGGTCAGCGCGTCGTCCTCATGGGCTCGCGGCCCGGACGGATCGTCAAGGAGTGGGACATCGACATCCGCCATCCCCGCACGATCGAGTCGCCGGCGGTCAGCGCGCTGGCCGCCGAGATCACCACCGAGCTGCACCGGGAGATCAGCCGCCATGGCCACTGACCTGCAGCGCGCCGCGGGATCCGCCGACACCTCGAACATCGCCGAGGACCGCGCCGTCGTCGCGGGTCTCGACGAGCTCGAGACGGGCATCCAGCCACCGCCCGGGCCGGGCCTCGGCCGGCGGTTCGTGCGGTCGGTGCTGCCGCCACTGGCCTTCCTCGCCGCCCTGGTCGGTGTCTGGCAGCTCGCCTACCTCGCGGAGGTCAAGCCGTCGTATGCGCTGCCCGGACCCGCCGACGTCGCGGAGGTCTTCTGGGAGACCGTCCAGGACGGGCGCGCGGCCGAGGCGATCTGGACCAGCCTCTCCCGGGGCGCGATCGGCTTCGCCCTGTCACTGGTCATCGGGACGCTGCTGGGCCTGGCCATGTGGAGCAGCCGGTGGCTGCGCGCCGCGATCGGTCCGATCGTCAGCGGGCTGCAGAGCTTGCCGTCGGTCGCCTGGGTGCCGGCCGCGATCATCTGGTTCCAGCTGTCCGACGCCGCCATCTACACCGTCGTCCTGCTGGGCGCCGTCCCGTCGATCGCGAACGGCCTGCTGACCGGCATGAAGCAGGTTCCCCCGTTGTTCGACCGGGTCGGGCGCGTCCTGGGGCTCTCGGCAGTCGGCCGTGTGCGGCACGTGCTGCTGCCCGCCGCCCTGCCGGGATACCTCGGCGGGCTGCGGCAGGGCTGGGCGTTCGCCTGGCGCTCGCTGATGGCGGCCGAGCTGATCACCTACTCCCCGGAGCTGGGGCAGGGCCTCGGTCAGCTGCTCAACATCGGTCGCGAGCTGTCCCAGATGTCACTGGTGATCACGTCGATCGCGCTCATCCTCGTCGTGGGTGTGGCGATCGAGCTGCTGGTGTTCGCGCCGCTCGAGCGCGGCGTCCTCAACCGCCGCGGTCTCACCACCGCCCGCTGAGGGCGGCCACCCCGCTTCGGCGCCGAGAGCAGTTCCGCGCTCGGCGCCGAAAGCGTGGCAGCATGCCGCCGTGGTCGCGCCCCCGGACATCGAGACCGGCACCGGGACCGGCACCGAGTGCCGGGTGCTCGGGCCGCTCGAGGTGCACGCCGGGGGCGGGCCGCTGCCCCTCGGCGGGCGCAAGCAGCGGCTGCTGCTGGCCGCGCTGCTGCTGGCCGCCGGCCGCACCGTCTCCGCCGACCGGCTGGTCGACCTGCTGTGGGGCGAGGAGGCGAACGACAAGGTCCGCAACACCCTGCAGGTGCACGTGTCGACGCTGCGCAAGCTGCTGACGGCCGGCGGCAGCGGGCTGACCGTCGTCCGCCGCGAGCCCGGCTACGCCCTGGAGGTGCCCGCGGACCAGCTGGACCTGCTGCGGTTCCGGGCCGCGGTGGAGAGCGGCCGCGCGGCGCTGCGCCGGGGACGGGCCGCCGAGGCGGTCGCCGACCTGGACGAGGCGCTCGGCCTGTGGCGCGGCGCCGCGCTGGCCGACCTGGCCGACGAGCCGGGTCTGCAGGCCGAGCTCGCCGCGCTGGCCGAGGAGCGGCTGGCCGCCGTCGGCACCCGGATGGAGGCGCACCTGGCGCTGGGCCGGCACGCCGAGGTGGTGCCCGAGCTCGCCGACACGGTCGGCGCGGCGCCGCTGGACGAGCACCTGCGGGCGCTCTTGGTGCTGGCGCTCTACCGCAGCGGGCGGGCGGCCGACGCGCTGGCGGTGCTGCGGGAGGGACGGCGGGTGCTCAGCGAGGAGCTCGGCGCCGACCCGGGGCCGGAGCTGCGGGACCTCGAGCGCGCGGTGCTGGCCACCGAGGACCTGCGCGGGGTCGAGCGGGAGAGCCGGCCGTTCCTGCTGTTCCGGGACGCGGCGGGCGAGCAGCGGGTCGTCGTCCTGGACGCGGCGCGGTCACCGGTGACGATCGGCCGGGCGCCGGGCAACGCGGTCACCCTCGCCTGGGACCCCGAGGTGTCGCGGACCCACGCCCGGCTCGAGTGGTGCCGGCTGGGCTGGGTGCTGGTCGACTCCTCGCGGAACGGCTCGCTCGTGGACGGGACGGTGGTGCGCGGCCGCCGGCTGCTGCGCGACGGGGCGGTGGTGCGGGTGGGCGAGACGGCGCTGCTGTTCCGCTCTTCCAGCCGGGCGCGGCGGGCGGCGGAGGAGTCGACGGTGGTCACCCTCGACGCGCCGGTGGCGCTGCTCGGCGGGCTGCCGCCGCAGGAGGCCGCGGTGCTCGGCGCCGTGCTGGCCGCGCCGGCGGAGGCGTTCCGCGGGGGGCGGGCGGAGGACCTGCTGGCCGAGGCGCTGGCGGTGCCGGCCGAGGAGGTCGACGCCGTCCTGGGCCGGCTGTGCCGCCGGCTCGGGGTGACCGACAGCGGCGCCCGGGTCCCGGCTCTGGCGAACCGGGCCCGGGCGCTGGGCATCGCGTCGGTCTGAGCGTCGATCTGGGCGTCGGTCTGGGCGAGACGGCCCACCCGGCGGCTCAGAGCGGCAGCAGCGCGGACAGCGCGTCCTCGACGACCGCGGAGCCGTCCGGCGTCGTGGAGGCGACGGCCTGCGGCTCGCCCGCGGCCAGCCGGTCGACGGCGCCGTCCTCGTCGCGGTCGGTGAGGCCGTAGCCGTACTGGTAGCTCACCTCCCAGTAGGTGTAGCCGTACGCCTCGACGAAGACGTAGCTGACCGACGCGTACGCGTAGGAGGTGGCGTAGGCCGACTCGTAGTAGTCGGCGTAGCCGTCGTCGTTCGTGTCGTAGTACAGCCAGTCGGCGTAGCCGTCGACGTCCTCGTCCACGCCCCACACGTCGGGCTGGCCGTCGTAGGTCGTGTCGATGCCGACCTCCTCGACGTAGCCGTCCTCGTTCGAGTCGAACGACCAGGTGTCGGCGTAGCCGTCGAGGTCGGTGTCCTCGGCGATCTGCTCGGCGTAGCCGTTCTCGTTCCAGTCGATCGCCCAGGTGTCCTCCCAGCCGTCGTAGCTGGCGTCGAAGCCGTAGGCGTCGGCGTAGCCGTTGCCGTCGGTGTCGTAGGCGTTGTACGCGACGTCGGCGGCCGAGGCGGGGGCCGCGACGGCGACGCCGAACGCGAGCGCGGCGACGGGGACGGTGGCGCGGACCAGGTTGCGGGAGAAGCGGTTCACGGTGGGTGCCTTCCTCGGGAGGGAGCCGGGTGGCTCCGGATGCGAGGACGGTCGACCCGGGCGCTGAAGAAGCGCTGAAGCGGAGCGGTCCCGCCCCGCTTCAGGCCGGTACCGCGAGGGCGACGGGGGCACGGTCGCCGCGCAGCAGCAGCCAGCCGCTGGCGGTCACCGCCCAGACCAGGAACACCAGCTGCAGCGGGTCGTAGACGGCGGGGACGGCCGTGCCCACCAGCACCGCGGCACCGGCGACCGCGCCGAGCAGCGCCAGCCACCGCGGCAGCGCACCCACCGCGAGCGCGCCCAGGCCGAGCAGCAGGGCGAACGCCCCGTCGAGCGCCCAGCTCAGCCCGAAGGCGGAGTCGTTGAGGTCGAGCAGCGCGGTGACGGTGCCGGCGTCGTACCGGCCGACGTGGAGGGCGGCGATCGTGGGGGCGAACGACGCCAGCTTCACGGTGAACGCGGCGACCGCGAGGCCGACGGCGGCCGACGGCAACCAGCCGCCCGGATCCG
The DNA here is from genome assembly GCF_054050715.1 of Blastococcus sp. SYSU D00669. Taxonomy (NCBI): domain Bacteria; kingdom Bacillati; phylum Actinomycetota; class Actinomycetes; order Geodermatophilales; family Geodermatophilaceae; genus Blastococcus; species Blastococcus sp. SYSU D00669. Next base: position 112,398 of record NZ_JBJGZV010000011.1, on the reverse strand, counting down.
CGGCGCGGATCCGGGCGGCGATCCGCGTCGCCAGGAGCACGAGCGCGGCCAGGCCTGTCGCCTCCAGCCAGGCGCCCACCCACAGACCGGTCGTGGGCGGGTGGTCCACCAGGTGCGCGCGGACCGCCTCGGGATCGGCGAGCGATGCGGGCATGTGCGGGGCCACGAACCCCACGTAGCCGGTGAAGACCAGGACGACGAACAGGATGCCGCCGGCGTCGGCGACGCGGTCGAGGATCTTGGACACGGTGACCTCCGGAGCGGGAGCGGGACGACGTCACCGTGGCGCCGCAGCGCCCGCTCCCGCGTCCGCTCGGGGTCTCTCCCTCTCCACCCGTGGGCTGATCCCGGTGCGACCTGCAGGGGACCCGCGCGGCCCGGAGCGCCGCTACGTTTCCGCCGTGGGCATCCGGGCTCGCGCCGTGGACGTCGGCCTCGCCGCCGGCTCCGCCGTCCTGACCGTGCTCGTCCTGCTCGATCTCGGCGTCTTCGCGGCCAGCGACGGGGCGCTCGTGGGCAGCCGCTGGTGGGTCGCACCGCTCATGCTGGTGCCGTCCGCCGCGCTGCTCTGGCGGCGGACGCGCCCGTTCGCGACCATCGTCGGCGTCTGGGCGCCGGTCGCGCTGCACTCCTTCCTCAGCGGAGTCGGCGCCGAGGGCCTGTTCCTCGTGTGGCCGGCATGGGTGAGCCTGTACGCGCTCGCGGCGTACGGCACCCGCCGGCAGCTGGTCGCCGGTCTCGCGGTCGCCGTCGTCTGCCTGTTCGTGCACGACTGGTACGACCCGGGGGCCTGGCGGGCCGGCGCCGACGCGGCCTGGTCCGCGCTCTGGTGGAACACCCTGCTCTTCGTGGCCCCGCTGGTCGGCGGCGTGGTGGCCGGCGCGCGGCGGGCGCGGGCGCTGGCCGCCGAGAAGGAGCTGGCCGAGGCGCGGGCCCGGGTGGCGGTCGCCGAGGAGCGCGCCCGCATCGCCCGGGAGCTGCACGACGTCGTCACCCACCACGTCAACCTCGTCGTCCTGCAGGCCATGGCCGCGCAGGGGTTGCTCGACCGCGACCCCGCACGGGTGCGCGGGCGGCTGGAGGTCATCGAGCGCAGCGGGCGGGAGGCGCTGACCGAGATGCGCCGGCTGCTGGGCGTGCTGCGCGACGACGACGTCCGGCGCCCGCTCGCGCCCCAGCCGGGGGTCGACGACCTCGACGACCTGGTCGGCTCGGCGGCGGCCTCGGGCCTCGACGTCGGGCTCGCCGTCTCCGGCACCCCGCGCCGGCTGCCCACCGGGCTCGGCCTGGCGGTCTACCGGATCGTGCAGGAGGCGCTGACCAACGCCGCCCGGCACGCCGGGGGCGCCCGGGTCGGGGTGAGCCTGCGCTACGAGCCGGAGGTGCTCGACGTCGTCGTGCTGGACGACGGCGGCGAGACCGCCGCGGCCGTGCCCGGCGGCGGGCGCGGGCTGCTCGGCATGCGCGAGCGGGTGGCCGCCTACGCCGGCACCCTCGAGACCGGCCCGGCCGACGGCGGCGGCTACGCCGTGCACGCCCGCCTGCCGCTGCCGGCGGAGCCCGCGTGATCCGCGTCCTCGTCGCCGACGACCAGGCGCTCATCCGCGACAGCTTCCGGCTGCTGCTCGACCTGGAGCCCGACCTCGAGGTGGTCGGCGAGGCCGGCGACGGCCGGGAGGCGGTGGCCCGGGCGCGCCTCCTGGACCCCGACGTCGTCCTGATGGACATCCGGATGCCGGTGCTCGACGGGCTGGCCGCCACGCAGGCGATCACCCGCGCCGGGCTGCGCGCCGCCGTCCTGATCCTGACCACCTACGACGCCGACGAGTACCTCTACGACGCGATGAAGGCCGGCGCCGGCGGCTTCCTGCTCAAGGACGTGCGGCGCGAGCAGCTGGCCGCGGCGATCCGGACGGTGGCCGCCGGGGAGGCGCTGCTGCACCCGTCGCTGACCCGGCGGCTGGTCGAGCGGTTCGTCGGGGGGCCGCCACCCGGGCGCCGGCCCGAGGCGCTCGCCGCCCTCACCGAGCGGGAGACCGAGGTGCTGCGCCTCGTCGGCCGCGGGCTGTCCAACGCCGAGATCGCCGCCGCACTGCACCTGGGCGAGGCGACGGTGAAGACGCACCTGGGCCGGGTGCTGGTCAAGCTGGGCCTGCGCGACCGGGTGCAGGCCGTCGTCCTGGCCTACGAGTCGGGGCTGGTGCGCCCGGGCGAGCCCGGCGCCACGTCGTCCGGGAGCTGAGGCCAGGGCGGGACGGGGACGTCGTCGAGCGGGGCGGTGAACCGCGCCGGGCGCTTCTCCAGGAACGAGGTGACGCCCTCGGCGGCGTCCGGGCCGGCGCCGAGGGCCATCAGCGCCTGCGACTCCAGGCGGTGGGAGTCCCACGGGGTGGGCGAGCCGAGCATCGACCACAGCAGCCGGCGGGCGGCGGCCACGGCGACCCCCGAGGTGTTCTCGACGATCTCGGCGGCCAGCGCCCGCGCCGTGGGGAGCAGCTCGTCGTCGGGGACGACGCGGGAGACCAGCCCGCCGGCCAGCGCCTCGGCGGCGTCGAACACCCGCCCGGTGGCCACCCACTCCACCGCCCGGCTGATGCCCACGACCCGCGGCAGGAACCAGCCCGACGCCGCCTCGGGCAGGATGCCGCGGCGCACGAACGGGAACCCGAAGCGCGCCGACTCCGCGGCGATGCGCACGTCCATGGGCAGCGTCATCGTGGCGCCGACGCCCACCGCGGTGCCGTTGACCGCGGCGACCACCGGCTTGCGCAGCGCGGCGAACGCCAGCGACACCACCCCGCCGCGGTCGCGCGGCACCCCGCCGACCGTCTCGCTCATCGGCCCGCTGGGGCGGTTCGCCACGCGGTCGACGTCGAAGGTGTCGCGGCCGCCGCTGAGGTCGGCGCCCACGCAGAAGTGCCGCCCCGCCCCGGTGACCAGCACGACCCGCACCGCGTCGTCGGCGTCGGCCACCCCGGCGGCCCGCACCAGCTCGTCGGCCATCGTGGCGGTGAAGGCGTTGCGCTGCTCCGGCCGGTGCAGCGTGATCGTGGCGACGCCGTCGGCGACCTCGTACCGGATCTCGGCGTAGCCGCTCACGCCCCCAGCGCCCCGGCGACGGCGAGCCGCGCGACCGCGTCGAGGTGCTCGGCCTCGTCGCCGAGCAGCAGCCGGTCGACCTTGGCCCGCCGCCAGAACAGGTGCGCGTCGTGCTCCCAGGTGAAGCCGATGCCGCCGTGCACCTGGATGAGCGTCTCGGCGGCCCGCTCGAGCGCGCCCGCGGCCTGCGCCTTGGCCGCGGAGGCGGCCAGCGGCAGCTCGCCGGGCGCGGCGTCGGCCGCCCACGCGGCCCACCACACCAGCGAGCGCAGCGTCTCCACGCCCACCCAGGCGTCGACCAGCATGTGCTTGACCGACTGGTAGGAGCCGATCGGCCGCCCGAACGCCTCGCGCTCCTGGGCGTAGGCCACACCGAGGGCGACCGCGCGGTCGGCCGCGCCGAGGTCCTCGGCCGCCAGCACCACGGCTCCGGCGTGCCGGGCCCGCGTCCACAGCTCGCCGGCACCGGGGCGCAGGACCCGCCGCGAGGTGAGCCGCACCGTGGCCAGGCCGCGGGTGGCGTCGATCGGCCGGCCGGCGGTGGCCTCGCCCTCGCCGAGCACGAGGTCGTCGCCGTCGAGGGCCAGGAACGCCGTCGCCCCCACCGCGTCGATCGCCGGGGCGGACCCGTCGACGACCGCGAAGGCGGTCGACCCGTCGGCCAGCCGCGCGGCGAGCCCCGGCTCGTCGGCGAGCAGGACCGCGGCGCGGGCGGCGGTCACCAGCGACGGGCCGGCGAGCACGGCGCCGGCCTGCTCGGCCACGACGGCGAGGTCGAGCAGCCCGCGCCCGGCACCGCCCGCCGCCTCCGGCACGGTGATGCCGAGGAAGCCGATCTCGGCCAGGGCCTTGTGCCCCGGCCGGACCGCGCCGCCCTCGAGCGCGTCCCGGGCGGCACCCGGCGAGGCCTGCTCGGTGAAGAACTCCCGCGCCGCGGCCGCCGCGTCGCGCTGGTCGGTGTCGAGGTCGAAGTTCACCGCGTCCCCCCGGAGAACGGCTGGTCCTTGTCGGAGCGGGGTTCCGGCGGCAGGCCGAGCACGCGCTCGCCCAGGATGTTGCGCAGCACCTGGTCGGTGCCCCCGGCGATCGCCAGCCCGGGCAGGTACGCCTGGGTGCGCTGCCAGGTGTCGTCACCGTCCGCGGTGGCCCAGTAGACGGCCTCGTCGCCGAGCAGCCGCACGCCGGCGTCGGCCACCAGCTTCGCCGCCGCGGTGCCGGCCAGCTTGCCGGCGCTGGCCTCCGGGCCCGGGATGCCGCCCTGGCTGAGCACGGTGAACCGGCGGTAGCCGGTGTACCGGGTCGCCAGCGAGGCGACCACCGCCCGGCCGACCGCCTGCCGGGCCACCGCCTGCCGCTCCGGGTCGAGCGCGGGCAGCCGGTCGCGGGCGTGCGCGACGAGCGACTCCACCGGCTGGCCGAGGTCGGTGCCGGCCCCGCCGATCGCCACCCGCTCGTTCATCAGCGTGGTGAGCGCGACCCGCCACCCCTCCCCCGGCTCGCCGAGCCGCTCGGCGTCGGGGATGCGCACGTCGTCGAAGAACACCTCGTTGAACCCGGCGCCGCCGGCCATCTGGCGCAGCGGCCGCACCGTCACCCCGGGGGCGTGCATGTCGACGACGAACATCGTCAGCCCGGCGTGCTTCGGGCGGGTGGGGTCGGTGCGGGTCAGCAGGATCCCGAAGTCGGAGACGTGGGCCAGCGTCGTCCAGACCTTCTGCCCGTTGACCACCCAGTCGTCGCCGTCGCGGACGGCGGTGGTGCGCAGCGCCGCCAGGTCGGACCCCGACGCCGGCTCGCTGAACAGCTGGCACCAGACGTCGTCGGCGCGCAGCAGCCGGGCCAGGTAGCGGTGCTTCTGGTCCTCGCTGCCGTGCGCGATGACGGTCGGCCCGCACATGCCCAGGCCGATGTGGTTGATCAGCGGGGGCACCCGGGCGCGGGCCAGCTCCTGCGCCACGATCGCCTGCTGCACCAGCGTGCCGCCCTGCCCGCCGTGCTCGCGCGGCCAGGTCACGCCCACCAGGCCGGCCAGGGCGAGCACCCGCTGGGTGCGGCGGAACTCGGCCTCGTGCCGGCCGGCGTCGGGCGACTCCTCACCCGGCGCGGTGTGCAGCAGCTCGCCCGCGTGCTCGTCGAGGACCGCGCGCACGTGCGCCCGGTAGGCCGCCTCGTCGGGGGTGTCGTCGAAGTCCACGCGCGGCTGCCTTCCGTCGAGGGGGTGACCCGGCTCACCCTCGCACCGCTCCTCCGGAACGGTCAACGGTGACTGCCAGGGCCGGCGGGCCCTACGCTCGCGCGGTGACCGCGCTGCCCACCGGCCCGCCCGCGCCCGGCAGCGCGCGGGCCCGGCGCACCGCCGACAGCCGCGCGCTGATCCTCGAGGCGGCGGTCACCTGCCTGGTCGAGGACGGCTACGCCGGCGCCTCGACGCTCGCGGTGCAGGCCCGCGCCGGGGTCTCCCGCGGCCGCCTGCTGCACCACTTCCCCTCCCGCGGCGAGCTGCTGGTCGCCGCGGCCGAGCACCTGGTCACCACCCGGCTGACCGAGCTGCGCGACCGGGCGGCCGCGCTCATGGCCGACCAGCCCACCGGGCCCGAGCGGGTCGACCGGGCGCTGGACCTGATGTGGGCCACCTTCCAGGAGCCGCCGTTCTGGGCGGCGATGGAGCTGTGGGTGGCCGCCCGGACCGACGCCGAGCTGCGGGTGGCGCTGCGGGCGCAGGAGCGGCGGCTGCGCGCGGCGATCGGCGCCGTCGCCGACGAGATCTGGGGGCCGGAGATCGCCGCGGCGGCGCTCTACGCCGAGCTGTGCGAGCTGCTGTTCACCAGCATGCGCGGCGTCGCGATCGTCTACGCGTTCGAGGAACGGCCACCCGCCACCGACCCCCACGTCGCGCTCTGGAAGCGGCTCGCCCGGCGGTACCTGTACGGCGCGCCCGAGGGGTGACGCCGGGGCCCCGGCCGGGCCAGCATGGCGGGATGGACGAGGTCCGCGTCCACGAGTACGTCCTCGGCTCGGCCGATCCGGAGATGGCCCGGCTGGCGGCGGTCTCGCGGGTGTACGGCCCGGCCACCGACGCGTGGCTGGACGCCGCGGGTCTGCGGCCGGGGATGGCGGTGGCCGACCTCGGCTGCGGCCCGGGCGACGTGACCCTGGCCGTCGCCGCGCGCGTCGGGCCGATGGGGTCGGTCGTCGGGGTGGACGGCGCCGAGCGCCCGCTGGAGCTGGCCCGGCGCCGCGCCGCGGAGGCGGGGCTGGCCAACGTGCGCTTCGAGCAGGCCGACGTCACCACCTGGCGCCCGCGGGAGACCCTCGACGCGGTGGTCGGGCGGCTGATCCTCGTCCACCTCGACGACCCGGTGGCCCAGGTGGCGCTGGCCGCCGACCTGGTCCGGCCGGGCGGGGTGGTCGCGTTCCTGGACGTCGCGCTGGCCACCCGCGCCGCGCACCCGGAGCTGCCGCTGCTGACCGCGTTCAACGGCTGGGTGCTCGAGACCTTCCGCCGGCTGGGCCGCCCGGTCGACATGGCGCTGCGCCTGGCGGCGGTGTTCACCGCGGCCGGCCTGGCGCGCACCACGCTCACCGCCGCCACGCCGGTCGAGCAGGGCGGCGGCGCGGTGGGCCTGTCGATCGTCGGCGGCGACGTCACCAGCCTGCTGCCGGCGTTCGAGATGACCGGCGTGACCACCGCGGCCGAGGTCGGACCCGAGACCTTCGAGCGGCGGCTGCGGGCGGAGGCCGCGGAGTTCGACGCGGTGCTCCTCAACCCGCTCGTGGTGGGCGCCTCGGCGCGGACGCCGGCCCGGCGCGCTCCCGTCCCGCCGCCGCGACACGGTCAGGGTTGACCGTCACGTCACATCACGGCCAGCATGACCGGCGTCACACGCCGGCGGCCCGAGGGAGCAGCGCATGACCGTCCAGATCCCCACCCTGCGGGGCCGCGGCATGACCATGGCCGACCAGCTCGCGCGCTGGGCCCGGACGACGCCGGAGGTGAGCGCCGTCCGCTTCGAGAGGACCGGCCGCACCTACGCCGAGCTCGACGAGCGGGTCACCCGGCTGGCGCGGGCGCTCGCCGACCGCGGCGTGGGCGTCGGTGACCGGGTCGCCGTCCTGGGGCTCAACGGCATCGAGGTGTGGGAGTCCTACCTGGCCGGCGTCCGGCTGGGCGCGATCGTCGTCCCGGTGAACTTCCGGCTGGTCGCCGACGAGGTGGCCTACGTGCTCGCCGACAGCGGCGCGACGGCGCTGGTCGTGGACGACCCGCTGGCCGGGGTGGCGGCCAAGGCGCTGGAGCAGGCGCCGGACGTGGGCACGGTGCTGGTGATCGGCGAGGCCGCGTGCGGGCCGGGCAGCGAGCCGTACGAGGCGGCGGTCGCGGCGGCGTCGGCCGAGCCGCTGGACGTCGCGGTCGACGAGCAGGAGCCGGCGTTCATCATGTACACGTCGGGCACGACCGGCCGGCCGAAGGGCGCCGTCCTCACCCACCACAACCTGCTGATGCACGTCTTCAGCCAGGTGACGCACCTCGGCTGGAACCCCGACGACCGGGTGGCCGCGCCGGGGGCGCCGCTGTTCCACATCGCGGGCCTGGCCGGCGGGCTGCCGCCGCTGCTGCTCGGCGGCACGAACGTGATCATCAAGTCCGGGGCGTTCGACCCCGTGGCCACGCTCGACATGATCGAGCGGGAGAAGATCTCCAGCATCTTCATGGTGCCGGCGATGTGGGCCGCGGTCGTCGCCGTCCCCGGCATCGAGCAGCGCGACCTCTCCCACCTGCACCGGATCTCGTGGGGCGCCGCGCCGGCCTCGACCAGCCTGCTGCGCGCGATGATCGACACCTTCCCGCAGGCCGAGGTGATCACCGCGTTCGGGCAGACCGAGTGCAGCCCGGTCACCTGCTTCCTGCGCGGCGAGGACTCGGTGCGCAAGATCGGCTCGGTGGGCACGCCGATGCTCAACGTCGAGGTCCGCGTCGTCGACGAGCTGATGAACGACGTCCCCCGGGGGGAGGTCGGCGAGATCGTCTACCGCAGCCCGATGGTCATGAAGGAGTACTGGAACAAGCCCGAGGCGACGGCGGAGGCCTTCGCCGGCGGCTGGTTCCACTCCGGCGACCTCGTGCGGCAGGACGAGGACGGCTACTACTACGTCGTCGACCGCAAGAAGGACATGATCATCTCCGGCGGGGAGAACATCTACTGCGCCGAGGTCGAGGACGTCCTGGCGGCGCACCCGAAGGTGGCTGAGGTGGCGCTGATCGGCGTCCCGGACACCCGGTACGGCGAGGCGCCGCTGGCCGTCGTCTCCCCGCGCGACCCGGCCGACCCGCCCACGCCGGAGGAGCTCGCCGCGTGGTGCCAGGAGCGGCTGGCCCGCTACAAGAACCCGCGGCAGTACTCGGTCGGCGGGCCGCTGCCGCGCAACCCCAGCGGCAAGATCCTCAAGACCGAGCTGCGCAAGCAGCACAAGGCCGGCTCGCTCGTCTCCGAGCCCGCCGTCTGAGCCGCAGCGCAGTCCCACGGCCGCGCTCTCCGCGCCGTGGGACTCCGCTACTCCCCCGGACGCACCAGGCCGGACTCGTAGGCGACGACGACGGCCTGCACGCGGTCGCGGACGCCGAGCTTGCCCAGCACCCGGGCGACGTGCGTCTTCACCGTGCCCTCGCCGAGCACCAACCGGTCGGCGATCTCGGCGTTGGACAGCCCGCGGGCCAGCAGCCGCAGCACCTCCACCTCGCGCGCGGTGAGCGAGTCGAGCCCGGGCAGCGGGGCGGGACGGCGCCCGGCGCGCGCCACGTGGTCGTCGAGCAGCCGGCGCAGCAGCGCGGGCGCGAGCAGCGCCTCCCCGCCGACCGCCGTGCGCACCGCCGCGGCCAGCTGCTCGCGCGGCATCGACTTCAGCAGGAACCCGGTGGCCCCGGCGCGCAGCGCCTCGACCACGTGCTCGTCGGCGTCGAACGTGGTGAGCACGACGACGGCGGTGCGCAGGTCGGGGTCGCCGCTGATCCGGCGGGCGGCGGCGATGCCGTCGACCCGGGGCATGCGCAGGTCGACCAGGACGACGTCGGGGCGCAGCTGCCGGCACAGCGCCACCGCCTCGGCACCGTCGCCGGCCTCGCCCACCACCTCCAGGTCGGGCTCGGCCTCGAGGATCATCCGCAGCCCGGCCCGCACCAGCGCCTCGTCGTCGGCGAGCAGCACCCGGACGCTCATGCGGCGACCGCGGCCGGCACGGGCAGGACGGCGGCCACCCGCCACCCCGCGCCGTCGGCCCGCGGGCCCGCGGTCAGCCGGCCGTCGAACAGGGCGACCCGCTCGCGCAGCCCGGCCAGCCCGAGGCCGGCCGACGGCCCACCGCCGGCGCCCGAGCCGTCGTCGGTCACCTCGATCCCGAGCTCGTCTTCGCCGTAGCGCAGCCGGACCACCAGCCGGCCGGCGGCGGCGTGCTTGAGCACGTTGGTCACCGCCTCCCGCACCACCCGCGAGGCGGTCGCCTCCACCCCGGCCGGCAGCGGGCGCTCCCCGCCCTCGACCACGAGCCGGGCGTCGACCCCGGTCGCGCGCGCCGCGGCGAGCAGGCGGTCGAGGTCGGCGAGGGTGCCGGGTGGCTCGGCGGTCTCCTCGCGCAGCACGCGCAGCAGGCGGTGCAGGTCGTCGAGCGCCGTCCGGCCGGCGGTCAGGACGACGTCGAGGGCCCGGGCGGCCGCGGGCTCGCGGCCCTGCAGCGCGGCCTGGGCGGCGTCGGCGTGCAGCAGCATGAGGGTGACGCCGTGGCCGACGACGTCGTGCATCTCGCGGGCGATCCGCCGGCGCTCGGCGGCCAGCGCGGCCTCCCGGGCGCGCTCCCCCTCGCGGACCCGCTCCCGGGCGGCCTGCGCCGCCCGCTCGGCGAGCACGGCGCGGTCCAGCCGCTCCCGCGCCAGCCGGGCGAAGACCCAGATGATCGCGGGGATCGCCAGGTTGGCCACCTCGTCGCCCGCGCTCACCTCCTCGGCGACGAACGGGTAGACCGCCACCGAGGCGAGCACCACGACCAGGCCGAGGACGGCGTCGCGCCGGCTGTCGGCGTACTGGGCCACCGAGTAGGTGAGCACCAGCAGCGCGGCGAAGCCGGCGACGACCGGCGCCTCGCCCACCACCGTCTGGAACGCCAGCCCGGCCGCGCCGGTCACGGTGGCGGCCAGCGGGCGGGACCGGCGCGCCACCAGGCTCAGCGTGATCACCGCGAACGCCACGTGCTGCAGCGGCCGGGGGCCGGCGACCTCGTCGGCGACCAGCAGCTCGACCTGCCCGACGACGGTGAGCACCAGCGCCAGCAGGCCGTCGCGCGCCTGCAGCGGCAGGGCCCGCCAGCGCCTCGCCATGCCCGACATGGCGGGAGCGTAGGGCGGCCGGCGGTCCCGCGGGATCGTCCGTGCGGGCGACCCGGGTCTGCCGCGCGGCAGAGGCGGGATGCCTCCGGCGGCGGACGACGACGGCGCCCGTCCTGCCGACGCTGGACGGTGCCCGGCGCGAGCCCGCGCCCGTCGTCCAGGAGGACCCGATGACCACCACGCCCGTGGCCGCCCCCGCCGTCCGCCGCCCCGCCCGCGCGCCGCTGCCCGCGCTGGCCGGCGTCGGCGCGCTCGCGGCCTTCGCCGGGGCCGCCGTCCTGTTCGCCGACCCGCTGGGCGGCGCCGGCAGCCCGGCCGAGGCGGCCGCCGCGCTGGAGGGCAGCGCGATCGGTCCCGCCGCGGTGCTGCTCGGCGGCTACGCCGTGCTGGCGAGCGCGGTGGCCGCCGGCCTGGCCACCCGGCTCGGCCGCGAGCGGGACGGCGCCGCGGTGCGGCTGCTGCCCGTGCTCGGTGCCGCGCACGTGCTGCTGCTGGCCGCCGCCTTCGTGGCGCTCGCGGCGGCGGTGGCGGTCGGGACGCAGGTCTTCGACGGTGCCGTCACGCCGGGCGCCACCGAGGCCGCGCTGGTGCTCACGAACGCGGCGCACCCGCTCTCGGCGTGGGTGGGGGTCGGCTTCCTCGCCGCCGTCGCCGTCGCGGCGCACCGGACCTCGCGGGCGCTGGCGGTGGTCAGCGCCGTCCTCGCCGTCGGGCTGGCGCTGCCGCCGGTCGGCTGGGCGGTCACCTACCTGCTGCCGCTGTGGTTCGCCGGCGTCGGCCTCTGGCTCTGGCGCCGTCCCTGAGTCGAGCGGAGGCTGCAGGCGCAGCAAACCTGCGTCCTCAGCCTCCGTTCCAGACGGCGGCGACGCGGTCGGCGACCGTCTTCGCCTGGGCCCGGCCGGCCCGCGCCGAGGGCGCGCGGGCGGCCGGGTCGAGCACGTTGCGGCCGATCGCCGCGCGGCTGCCCTCGTCCGGCGTGACGACGGCGGCCTGCGCGCCCAGCGCGCCCACCTGCGCGGCGACGGCGGTCATCGGCCCCACCCCGCGGGCGATGGGCGCCAGGACGACGACCCGCTCGTAGCCGCGCGCCAGGTCGGCGTTGGACGCCGACCGCATGCCGCCGTCGACGTAGCGCCGGCCGTCGACGGTCACCGGCGGGTAGACGCCGGGCACCGCGCACGACGCCGCGACCGCCCGCAGCAGCGGGACGCCGGAGTCGCGGTCGAGCGGCCGGAACTCCCCGGTGACGGCGTCGACCGCGGTCACGACCAGGCGCCGCTCGGGCCACTCCCTGCTGAGCAGCCGCGAGCCGATGACGTCGAGCCGCTCCTGCTCGGTCGGCGTCAGCCCGGCCGCCTCGGCCCTGAGCGCCAGCGCGCCGACCCGGCGGCGGAACTCGACGTCCCGGCCCCGGCTGGCCAGCATCGCCCAGCCGTAGCGGGCCAGGTTCGCCCGCGTCATGCGCGCGACCCGCTCCGCCGACGGCGGCTCGAGCTGCCGCTCGAAGAGGAAGTCCGGAGTCCCGCCGCAGGTCACCTGCGCGCCCACCACCGAGCCGGCCGACGTCCCGACGACCAGATCGGCACCGGTCAGGTCGACGCCCGCCTCGGCCAGCCCGGCCAGCACGCCGATCTCCCACGCGATGCCTGTGATCCCTCCGCCGCCGAGGACCAGCGCGGTGCGCTGCGACGCCATCCCTCCCCCTCCCTCCCGTGACCTGCGTCACGCTAACGTGCCGGTACCCGCCCGTATCGGAGAGGACCAGCATGACCGCCACGCAGCCCGCCCCCGCCACCGCCGCCAGCTGGCCGCCCGGGCTGCCCCGCACCCTGGACTACCCGCAGGTGCCGGTCGGGTCGATCCTGCGCGGCGCCGTGCGGCGGTGGGGCGACCGGACGGCGTTCGTCGACCACGACGTCCCGCTGACGTTCACCGAGCTGGGGCAGCGGGCGCACGCGGTGGCGAACTGGCTCGCCGACCACGGCGTCGGCCGCGGGGACGTCGTCGCCGTCCACATCCCGAACTGCCGCCAGTACCCGGCCGTCTACTACGGGATCCTGCTGGCCGGGGCCACCTTCTCCCCCACCAACCCGCTGCTGCCCGCCCCCGACCTGGCCGCGCAGCTCACCGACGCCGGCGCGACGGTCGTCGTCACCTGGGACCAGGTGCTCCCGTTCGTCCGCGAGGCCCTCGCCGCGACCCCGGTCGAGACCGTCGTGGTCACCGGCGAGGCGCACATCCTCGACTTCGCCGCCCGTCTGCCCGGGCTGACCGACACCGACGTCGACCTGGCCGACCTGCTGGCCGCCGACCCCGCCGACCGGCACCTCGACGCCGGCGTCGACGTCGCCGCCGACCTCGCCCACCTGGCCTACACCGGCGGCACCACCGGCGTGAGCAAGGGCGTCGAGCTGCCGCACCGCAACGTCGTCACCAACGTGCTGCAGGCGGCCTGCTGGACGTCCGGCTTGCTGCCCGCCCTCGACGACGAGGGCGACGTGACGCTGCGGCAGGTGGGCAGCGCCGAGGAGTTCCCCACCCGGCTCGGGACGGCGGTGCTGGTCAACCTCACGCCCTGGTTCCACGCGATGGGCGCGATCGGCTACCTCAACGGCATGGTGCTGGCCGGGACCACGGTCGTGGTCCACATGCGCTTCGACCCGGCCGCCTACGTCGCCGACGCGGTGAAGCACCGGGTCACCAGCATCGGCGGGGCGCCGCCGGTGTTCGTGGCGCTGCTGCAGGTGCCGGGCATCGAGACCGTCGACCTGTCCAGCGTGCGCGGCATCTCGAGCGGCGCCGCGCCGCTGCCGGTGCCGCTGATCGAGAAGCTCGAGGCGCTGCTGCCGGACGCGGTCATCGGCGAGGGCTACGGACTCACCGAGGTGACCATGATGGCCACCGGCAACCCGTCGTTCGTGTCCGGCACCCGCAAGGCCGGCACCGTGGGCGTGCCGATCTTCGACACCGAGATCTCGATCCAGCCGCTCGGCGGCGGCGCCCCGCTGCCGCCCGGCGAGCGCGGTGAGGTGTGCATCCGCGGCCCGCAGGTGATGCGCGGCTACGCCCACCGCCCGGAGGCGACGGCCGAGGCGATCGACGCCGACGGCTGGTTCCACTCCGGCGACGTGGGGATCCTCGACGAGGACGGCTACCTGTCGATCGTCGACCGGACCAAGGACATGCTGCTCTACAAGGGCTACAACGTGTTCCCGCGCGAGCTCGAGGAGATCCTGTTCGGGCTGCCGGGGGTGGCCGGTGCGGCGGTGGTCGGGCGCCCCGACGAGGAGGCCGGGGAGCTGCCGGTCGCCTACGTCGTCCGCAAGGCCGACGACGCCGGCGCGGGCTTGACCGCCGAGTCGGTGATGGCCGCGGTCAACGAGCGGGTGGTGCCCTACAAGCGGTTGCGCGACGTCGTGTTCATCGACGCGATCCCCGTCTCGGCGGCCGGCAAGGTGCTCAAGCGCGAGCTCGCCGCCCGCGAGCGGGCGGCGAGCTCGGGAGTGCAGTAGGTCAGCGGAGCCGGATCTCGAGGTCGACGGCGTCGAACCCGTCGACCTGGTCGTCCCGGAAGGTGCCGGTCGCCTCACCGCTCGCGGCGCGGTAGCGACCGGTGCCGCCGGTGACCGCCCAGCGGAACTCGGTCGGGCCCACCGACGGGTCCTCGTCGAAGCCGCCCTGCAGGGTCAGCGACGAGCCGTTGTCGAAGAGCACGGTGGCGGAGCAGTACGCCGACAGGCTGGTCTCCGAGAAGCTGGTGATCGTGCACGCGCCCTCCGCGGTGCCCGCGCGGCGGCCGTCGCGCTGGCGGACCTCGTCGTGGAACACCTGCACGTCGCCGGGCCCCGGCTCCCCGGGGGCGAGGTCGAGGTCGGTGTTGCCCGAGGCGATGGTGGTGAGGCGCAGGGTCTGGTCGGCGGCGGCGGGCACGGTGCCGAGCACGGTGGCGCCGGCGACGACGGCGGCCAGGGCGAGGACGGTGCGGCGGGAGCGGGACATGGCGGTCTCCTGAGGGGGTCGGTGCGGTCAGCCGGTGACGGCGAGCCAGCCGGCGGACAGGACGGTGAGGACGGCGAGCGCGACGGCGACCGCCGCGGCGGGCGGGGTGCCGCCCCGGCGGGACCGGGCGTCGACGGCGAGCCCCAGGGCGCCGGCGGCCAGGACGGCGGGCAGCGCCGTCCAGAAGACGACCAGGCTGAGCACCGCCACGACGGCGAGCCCGAGCGCGCGGCGGGCGGTCCGCCCCGGCTCGCGACCGCGGGCTGCGGCGGTGAAGGCCGTGGTGGCGAGCGCGCCGACGACCACGAAGCCGACCAGGGCGGCCAAGGCGGCCCAGCCACCGTCGTCGTGGAAGCCGACCTCCCAGCCACCGGCGGTCTTCCACGGGGTGCCGACGTACTGGCCGACGAGGCCGAAGGCCAGGCCGGCGACGGCGCCGCCGGCGACGAACGGGTCGGGGCGCAGGCGGGTGGGGCGCCGGGTGACGGAGTCGACGGTCATGGTGGGCCTCCTCGGACGGGGATCGGCCGGTGTTCCCGGCCGGGCTCACCGTCCCGATCCCGGGCGTCCCCCCGCCTGAGCCGGGAGCAGGCACCCGGCCGGGACGGTTTCCCGGTCGATCCGGGACACGAGGAGGGCCACCCGGGACGTCCGCGGCCGCAGACTGTCGCCGTGCGCCTCCGCAGGTCCGGGACCGCCGCCGCCGTCGCGGCCACCGCGCTCTGCGTCGCGGCGCTGGGGCTCGCCGTGTGGGTGAACGCGCACGTCCCCGGGGCACCGCACTCCGTCGTCGGCGGGGTGTGGGCGGTGCTCACCGCGGCCGTGGGGGCGGGGGTCGTCGCGGCCCGGCCGGGCAACGCGGTCGGCTGGGTCGTGGTCGCCAGCGGGCTGCTGCAGGCCGGCAGCGTCGGGCTGGGCGCGTACGGCGGCTACGGCGTGGACGTCGCCGATCCGCAGTGGCCGCTGGCGCGGTACGCCGCGCAGGCCGGCTCGATGCTCTGGATCCCCTCGCTGCTGCTGCCGGCCACCGTCCTCGTCGCCCTCTACCCGACCGGCCGGCTGACCTCGCGCTGGACCCGCTGGCCGGCGTGGGCGGCCGGCGCCGGCCTGGCGGTGCTCACGGTCCTGGCCAGCTTCGACCCGGCCGCCTACGACGACTTCGTGTCCTCCGGTCCGCCCCCGCTCACGCTCCCCTCCTGGTGGCCCACGACCGCCGTGGCCGTCGTCGGGGCGGCGGCGCTGGCCGGCGGCGCGGCGGCGATCTGGATCGGCGCCGGCGTGCGGCTCGCCCGGGCCCGGCCGCCGGAGCGGCAGCAGCTGGCCTGGTTGGTGTGCGTGGTCCTGCCGCTGCTCGTGGTGATCTTCCTCGTGCCGGCCCCCGAGTGGCTGTTCGGGTTGAGCGCGGTGCTGGTCCCGGTCGCCCTCGCCGTCGGGGTGGTGCGCTACCGGCTGCTCGGCATCGTGGTCACCCGGACGCTGGTCTACGGCGTGCTCACCGGCGCCGTCCTGCTGGCGTGGCTGGCGCTCGCGGCGGTCGCCGCCGCTGCCCTCGGCCGCACGCTCTCGCCGGTCCCCGGTGCCGTGGCCGCGGCCCTGGTGGCGGTGGCGCTGAGCCCGGCGCGGTCGCGGCTGCAGGTGGCGGCCGACCGCCTCGTCTACGGCGAACGACGGGACCCGGTGGCCGCGGTGGCCCGGCTGGGCGACCGGGTGGCCGACGTCGAGGAGGCCGACCTGCTGCCCGCGGTCCTGGAGACCGTCACGACGGCGCTGCATGCGCCCGGTGCCGCGGTGACGGACCCCGCCGGCCGGACGACGGCGGCGACCGGCGACCTCGTGCCCGACGACGCGGTCCGGCTGCCGCTGCGCGTCGGCGGCCGCGCGGTCGGCACCCTCGCCGTCGCGCGCCGGGGCAGCGGCGAGGCGTTCACCGCGGGCGACGAGCGGCTGCTCGCGGTGCTGGCGCCGCAGGTCGCGGCCGTCGTCCGGGCGCTGGAACTGGCCGACTCCCTCGAGCGCGAGCGCGACCGGGTGCTGACCGCGACGCACGCCGAGCGCGACCGCATCCGCCGGGACCTGCACGACGGGCTGGGTCCGTCGCTGGCCGGGATCAGCCTCGGCGTGCAGGCGCTGCAGGGACAGCAGGCCGCCTCCCCCCTGCTGGCGCGGCTGCGCGAGGAGGTCGACTCGGCGGTCGGCGAGGTGCGCCGCATCATCGACGGGCTGCGCCCCGCGGCGCTCGACGACGTCGGGCTGGTCCCGGCCATCGAGCGCCACGCGCAGGCCGTGTCGGCCTCGGTACCGGTGCGGGTCTCCGCCGGTGAGCTGCCGCCCCTGCCGCCGGACGTGGAGACCGCTGCGCTGCGCATCGCCCAGGAGGCGCTGACCAACGTCGCGCGCCACTCGGGCGCGGGCCGCGCCGAGGTCGGCCTGCGGGCCCGCGGCGGCCGGCTGGAGCTGACGGTGTGCGACGACGGGGCCGGCATCTCCGGGAACGGCGGGCGCCCCGACGGGGTCGGGCTGGCGTCGATGCGGACGCGGGCCCGCGCCGTCGGCGGGGACCTCACCGTCACCAGCGGTCCCGAGGGCACCCGCGTGGTGGCGGCCCTGCCGGTGGGCACGCCGTGACGGCGGTGCGGGTCGTCGTCGCCGACGACCACCCGATGTACCGCTTCGGCCTGCGCGCGGTCCTGGACGCCGCCCCCGAGGTGGACGTCGTCGGTGAGGCCGCGGACGGGCAGGAGCTGCTCGCCGTGGTCGCCCGGCACGCCCCGGACGTCGTGCTCACCGACCTGTCGATGCCCCGGCTGTCGGGCACCGCGGCGATCGCCGAGCTGGCCCGGCTCGCCCCGGGGACCGGGGTCCTGGTGCTCACCATGCACGAGGACGACGCCTCGCTGTTCGCCGCCCTGCGCGCCGGGGCCCGCGGCTACCTGCTGAAGGGGGCGGACCAGGAGGAGATCGTCCGCGCCGTGCTCACCGTCGCCCGCGGTGACGCGGTCTACGGCGCGGCCGTCGCCCGGCGGATCGTCGACTTCTACACCGGGGTCGCCGCCGACTACCGGGTGACGGCGTTCCCGCAGCTCACCGAGCGGGAGCGCGAGGTGCTGGAGCTGCTCGCGGCGGGCCTGCGGAACGGGGAGATCGCCCGGCGGCTGGTGCTGTCGGAGAAGACGGTGCGCAACCACGTCTCCGCCGTCCTGGTGAAGCTGCAGGTCCCCGACCGGGCCGCGGCCGTCGCCCGTGCGCGTGACGCGGGACTCGGCGGTCCGGCGTCCACCGCGAACCCGGACCGCTGAACGGTTATCGTCCCGCCCGTGTTCATGGGCAAGCGGACGGCCGAGCGCCGGGACGACCCCCACACCGGGGTGCACCTGGCGCACGTCGAGGAGTCGCCGCTGCGCCAGGTGGGACGGCGCGTGGTCCTGGCGGTCGTCGTCCTCGCGGTCACCGTCGCGATCATCTACCTCGACCGGGACGGCTACCGCGACGGCGACGCCGTCGGCCTGTCCCTGCTCGACTCGCTGTACTACGCCACGGTCACGCTCTCGACGACCGGCTACGGCGACATCACGCCGATCACACCGGGCGCCCGCCTGGTCAACATCCTGGTGATCACGCCCCTGCGGATCGCCTTCCTGCTCATCCTCATCGGGACGACCCTCGAGGCGCTCACCGCGCGCTCGCAGGAGGAGTTCCGCATCCGTCGCTGGAGGTCACGCGTGCGCCAGCACGTCGTCGTGTGCGGGTACGGCACCAAGGGGCGCAGCGCGATCCGCTCGCTGCAGGCCACCGGGACGCCGCCGGAGCAGATCGTCGTCGTCGACCCGAATCCCGCCGCGGTCGAGGAGGCCACGGCCAGCGGGCTCACCGGCATCGTCGGCGACGCCGGCCGCACCGAGGTGCTGCGGCGGGCGGCGGTGGAGAAGGCGCGGTCGGTGATCGTGGCCGCCAACCGCGACGACGCCGCCGTGCTCATCACGCTCACGGTGCGCCAGCTCAACCCCGGCGTGCCGATCACCACCAGCGTCCGGGAGGAGGAGAACGCCCAGCTCCTCAGACAGTCCGGCGCCGACACGGTCATCACCACCTCGGCCACCTCCGGACGGTTGATGGGGCTGTCAACCGCGGCCCCGCGCGTGGTCTCGGTGGTCGAGGACCTGCTCACCTCCGGCCACGGCCTCGACCTCAACCAGCGGCAGGTCAAGTCCGGCGAGGTCGGGCTGGACCCGCGGCAGCTGCGCGACGTCGTCCTCACCGTCACCCGCGGCTCGCAGACGTTCCGCTTCGACGACCCGCTGATCGGCAACCTCGAGACCGGCGACGTCCTCGTCGTGGTCAAGGCGCACGGCCCGCAGTCCGCCGCCTGAGAAAGGACCCCGTCCTACCCACCCCTCGCAAGCTCGGGGCGGGACCCGGGACGGGGCCTCCCCAACACCCAGGTGCCGGTCGCCTCGCCGCGCCCGCGCAGCTCGACCTCGCCGTCGCGGACCCAGTGCTCGCGCTCGCCCGGCGCGGCGGCGAGCACCGTGGGCTCGCTGGCCACCACCCGGCCGGCGTCCTCCTTGGCCAGCTCGGTCAGCCGCGCCGCCTCGTTGACCGGGTCGCCGATGACCGTGTACTCCAGCCGGCTCGCCGCCCCCACCTGACCGGCCCACGCCTGGCCGCAGGCCACGCCGACGCCGATGTCGACCTCGCCGGCCGCCTGCACCCCGTCGCAGATCCGCCGCGCCGCGCGCAGCGCCGCACCCGCCGGGTCGGGGTGCTCGGTGGGCGCGCCGAAGACGCACAGCGCCGCGTCGCCCTCGAACTTGTTCACCAGCCCGCCCTCGGCCTCGACGGTCTCGACGACCACCTCGAAGAAGCGGTTGAGCAGCCCGACCATGCGCTCGGGGCCGGTGCGGCGGACCAGCGAGGTCGAGCCGACGATGTCGACGAACAGCGCCGCGACCGTGCGCACCTCGCCGCCGAGCTCCACCCCCGCGTCCAGCGCCCGCTGCGCCACCGTCGTCCCCACGTGCCGGCCGAACAGGTCGCGCAGCCGCTCCCGCTCGGCCAGCCCGGCGGCCATGCTGTTGACCCCCTCCTGCAGCAGGCCGATCTCGCCGGCGTCGTCGACGACCACGCTGGCGGTGTAGTCGCCACCGCCCACCCGCTGCACCGCCCGGCGCAGGTCGCGCAGCGGCTGGCCGACGTAGCGCGCGGTCAGCAGCGTGGCGAGCGCACCCACCAGGACGGCGACGACGGAGAGGAAGACGACGGCGGTGCGCCCCGGCCCGTCGGGGTTGCTGGGGTCGAGGAACAGCAGCACGAGGCCGAGCAGGGGCACCCCGCTGGTCAGCGCCCAGGTGAGCAGCAGGCGCGGGCGGACACCGAGGGTGAGCCGGCCGGCCGGGGGGTGCGCCGCCAGCGCCCGCGCGGTCACCGCCCGCGCGGCCCGCGCGACGAGCAGGTAGGTGACACCGGCGGTGACGACGCCGCCGAGCGCGGTGGCCACCCCGGTGCGGATGCCGACCCGGGCGTCGGGGAAGGCGACGGCCGAGACGACGCCGATGAGCACCGCCGCCACCAGCCAGGTGACCGCAGCGACCACGGCGGTGTCGACCGGCAGCCGCAGCGCGTGCGCCGCCTCCCCCGGAGTGGGCTCCCGGCCGGCCGTCAGCCAGGCGTTGGTGACCCGCTGGCGGCGCAGCCCCACCAGCGTCCCGACCGGCAGGGCGAGCACCGTGTACGCCAGCGCGGTCCACAGGACGGCGGCCCGGCCGTCGCCGGAGTCCCCGCCGGAGACGCCGACCAGCAGCAGGACCACCGTGCCGACGCCGACCAGGTTGGCGACGTTGACCAGCAGGACGATCAGCGGCACGGCGCCGCGGCCGCTCGGCGCCCACGAGGCCAGGGCGTCGGCGCGGCGCAGGGTGCTCACGCCGGGGTCAACGAGCCCGCGAGCGGCTCGCAACGGCGCGTCGCCCGATCGTGATCACCCGGTCATGATCACGGACCCGCACGGGCGGCGCGCGCCGGGAACCCCATGGTGTGACGCCGGTCCGGTAGAAGATCCCGCGGAGGTGGGGCATGGCGGGCACGGGTGGGCTCACGGGCAACCGGCGGCGCCGGCGGATCGATGCCGTCGTCCTGGTCGTGCTGCTCGGCCTGGTGGCGCTGGCGACGCTGCTGGCCACCCGGGTCGCGTCCGGGGAGCGCGTCGCCCGGCTCTGGGTGGGCGCGGTCGTGGCCGCCGACGGCAGCGCCCGGGTGGTCGAGGTCGTCGACTACGACTTCGGGGCGAACGACCGTCACGGCATCTACCGGTCGATCCCCGACCTGCGCGAGGAGGACCCGGTGGAGGTCTCCTCCCCCACCGCGCCCGACGAGTTCGAGCTGCGCACCACCTACGGCGCCTACCTGCAGATCGGCGACCCGTTCGAGACGGTCTCCGGCCAGCACCGGTACGTCGTCGAGTACACGCTCGAGGACGTGGTCTCCCCGGAGGGGGAGCTCGCGTGGGACGCGGTCGGCAGCGACTGGGACGTGCCGATCGTCGAGGCCGAGGTGCACGTGGTGGCCGCGACCGAGCTGACGGACGGCGTGTGCGTGGCCGGGCGGTACGCCTCCACCGACCCGTGCCCGCTGCGCGAGGAGGCACCCGGGCACCTCGTCGCGGAGGCCGCCGACCTCGACGTCGGCGAGGGGGTCACGGTCTCGGCGGTCCCCGGCGCCGCGCTGACCGGGGCGGCCGCCCTGCCCGGGGCACCGGCGGTGGTCGAGCCCGACGGCACCGGCGTGCTCGCCCCCGCAGCGCTCTTCACCGGGATCGTCCTGCTGTGCGGGCTGGTGGTGGCGTGGCTGCTCCGGCGGGCCGGCCGGGAGCACGTCCCCACCGTCGGCATCCCGTCCCTCGCCGGCCCCGGCGAACAGGCGCGGATCGACCTCGACGAGCTGGCGGCGCACGCCGGCCCCTCGTCCGCGCTGCCCGAGGGGCTGGGCCCCGCGCAGGGCGGCGTGCTGCGGGACGGGTACGTCTTCGGCCGGCACCAGGCGGCCTGGCTGGTGGAGGCGGCCGTCGACGGCGACCTCGACATCCGGCCCGGGACGACGGAGAGGACGTCGGTGCTGGTGCGCCTGCGCGACGACGGCCCGCGCGCGCCGCTGCTCGACCTGGCCTTCCGCGGCCGGCGGCGGCTGACGCTGGGCACCTACGACCAGGACTTCGCCGCGTTCTGGAAGGCCCTCGCCCGCGACCTGCGCACCTGGCGGCGCACCTCGGGACTCGTCGACGTCCGGGCCGAGCGCCGCGCCAGGTGGACCCGCTGGACCGCCTCCCTGGCCGGGCTGGCCGGCATCGGGATCACCTGGTGGGGCGCCGCGGTGGCCGCGCACGCGGCGGACCGCGGCCTGCTGCTCACCGCGGTCGGCGGCGTGCTCGCCGGCGTCGGGCTGTCCACCGCCGTGCGCGGCTGGGAGCTGCGGGTGCTCACGCCGCAGGGCGCGACGGCCTGGCTGCGCACGGAGTCGCTGCGGCTGTTCCTCGCCTCGGGATCCGGCACGGCGGTCGACGAGGTGGGCGACGAGCTGGGCCGCTACACCGCCTGGGCGGTGGCGCTGGGCGTCTCCGACCGGTGGAAGCAGCTGGCGTCGCTCGTCGGCGCCCGCACCGGGGCCGGCCCCGACGTCCTCCACCTCACCACGCTGGGGCCGACGTTCGTCTCCGGCTGCTCGGCGGCGAGCACGGCGCCGTCGTCGTCCGGCGGCGGGAGCGGCGGTGGGAGCGTCGGCGGCGGCTCCGGCGGAGGGGGCGGCGGCTCCTGGTGAGCCGCTACCCGCGGCGGCGCCGCCGCTTGCGCTCGTACATCGCGGCGTCGGCGGCGGCCAGCACCGCGGCGGCGGTGCGCCCGGGCGCGTCGACGACGGTCATCCCGACGCTGACGCGCAGCGGCACGGTCAGGTCGGTGAGCGACAGGGGCTCGGCGCAGACGGCCTCCAGCCGGTCGCGCAGCCGCTGCGCGGCCGCCTCGTCGGGCAGGTGGGCCACGAGGGCGAACTCGTCGCCGCCGAGCCGGGCGACCGTGTCGGCCTCGCGCCGGACCTCGCGCAGCCGGCTGGCGAGCACGACCAGCAGCAGGTCACCGGCCTCGTGCCCGTGCTGGTCGTTGACGTCCTTGAAGTCGTCGACGTCGAGGTAGCAGACGGCGACGACGCCGCCGTCCCGGTCCCGCGCGCGCAGCGCCGCGTCGATGTCGTCGTCGAGCAGCGCCCGGTTGCGGACGCCGGTGAGCGGGTCGTGCAGGGCCAGGCGGGAGAGCTCCGCGTCGCGCAGCCGCCGGGCGTCGATGTCCTCGATCGCCGCGACCGCGCCCCACGGCAGGCCGTGCGAGTCGCGCAGCAGGTGGGCGGTGACCCGCACCCACAGCAACCGGCCGTCGGCGTGCCGCAGTCGCTTCTCCACCGGCTGCCCCCGGCCCTCTGCGACCAGCGACCGGGTGGCGGCGTCGTCGAGGGCGAGGTCCTCGGGCAGGGTGAGCGCGCGGTAGCTGGTGCCGAGCAGCTGCTCGGCGGAGTAGCCGAGCAGCAGGCAGAGCATGCGGTTGACCCGGACCCAGTTGCCCGTGCCGTCGGTGACGGCGAGGGCGACCGGCGACTCCTCGAAGGCCGCCCCGGCCAAGGCGTCGCCGACCGGTCCCTGCGCCTGCTCGACCGGCTCGGCGGGGCGGGGGTGCGGGGCGGTGGTCACGGTCGGGCTCCGGGATGCGGCGGACGGAGCGACAGCGTACGTCGCCGTTCCGGCACCTCCAGGAGCTGCAGCCGGTCGGATCACCCGGAGGGAGCACCGCCCGGGCCGCTGCCGGAGTGGTTCGGCCGCCCCGCACCGGGGAACCGATCCGGGGGCAGGAGCGGGTGCACCCCGCTCCGCCACGCGGGCAGCAGCTCCCGCAGCCGAGCCGTGCCCCGAATTGCGGACGATCTCGTGTCGTCCGACCCTGTCCGCAGTGGACCGGGGCGCGCGCCCGGGAGCCGGACCGCCCTCACCCGAGGGCCTGGTCCCCTGGACGACCGAACGGAGGAGCGCCCCCGCGGGGGCGCCGCACCCGCCTGTGACGACGACCCCCACCGCCCCACCCAGCCGGCCCGGCCCCGAGCCGGTGCTCGACGCCGACACCGACCAGCACCCGGCGATCGCCGAGCCGCCACCCGCCGTGGCCGACGGGAAGGGCGCGCTCGACCGCGTGGTCTTCGCCGTCGCCGCCGTCCTCGCCCTCTCGTTCGTCGCCTGGGGGTTCCTCAGCCCCGCCGGCCTCGGCTCGGCGAGCGGCACGGCCCTGACCTGGATCGAGGAGAACCTCGGCTGGCTGTTCGTGACCCTGGCCTCCGCGTTCGTCGTGTACGTGCTGTGGCTGGCGGCCAGCCGGTACGGGCGCATCCCGCTCGGCCGCGACGGCGAGGCGCCGGAGTTCCGGACGGTGTCGTGGGTGGCGATGATGTTCAGCGCCGGGATGGGCATCGGTCTGATGTTCTACGGCGTCGCCGAGCCGCTGGCCCACTACGTCGCGCCCCCGCCGCGGACGGTCGCCGCGGAGACGCCGGAGGCGTTGCAGACCGCCATGGCGACGACGCTGTTCCACTGGACGCTCCACCCGTGGGCGATCTACGCCGTGGTGGGCCTGGCCATCGCGTACGGCACGTTCCGCCGCGGCCGCAAGCAGCTGTTCAGCGCGGCCTTCGAGCCGCTGTTCGGGCGGCGCCGCACCGAGGGCCCGGCCGGCAAGGTCGTCGACGTCCTCGCCATCTTCGCCACGCTCTTCGGCTCCGCGGCCTCGCTGGGCCTGGGCGCGCTGCAGATCGGCAGCGGCATGGAGATCCTGGGCTGGGCCGGGGACGTCGGCAACGCCGTCCTGGTCGCGGTCATCGCCGTGCTGACCGCCGCGTTCGTCGCCTCGGCGGTCTCGGGGATCGCCAAGGGCATCCAGTGGTTGTCCAACACCAACATGGTGCTCGCCGTCGTCCTGGCCGTGTTCGTGTTCGTGGCCGGGCCCACGGTGCTGATCCTCAACCTGCTGCCCGGCGCCGTCGGCGGCTACTTCGCCGACGTCGCCCAGATGGCCGCCCGCACCGAGGCCAGCGGTGGCGACGCGACGGCCGAGTGGCTGCGCGGCTGGACCGTCTTCTACTGGGCGTGGTGGATCTCCTGGACGCCGTTCGTCGGCCTCTTCATCGCCCGGATCAGCCGCGGCCGCACGATCCGGCAGTTCGTCACCGGCGTCCTGCTCGTGCCCAGCGTGGTCAGCCTGCTGTGGTTCGCCGTCTTCGGCGGGGCCGGCATCGCCGCCCAGCGGGACGGCGCCGACGTCGCGGGGCAGGCCACCCCGGAGGGGCAGCTGTTCGGGGTGCTGGCCGGGTACCCGCTCGCCACCGTGCTGACGGTGCTCGTCGTCGTGCTGGTGGCCATCTTCTTCGTCTCCGGCGCCGACGCGGCCTCGATCGTCATGGGCTCGCTGTCCGAGGGCGGCACCCTCGCGCCGCGCCGCCGGACCGTCGTGTTCTGGGGCGTCGTGATGGGCGCGGTGGCGGCGGTGATGCTGCTGGTGGGCGGCGACGAGGCGCTCACCGGGCTGCAGAACCTGACGATCATCGCGGCGCTGCCGTTCGCCGTCGTCATGGTGGGACTGGCCGTCTCCCTCGCCAAGGACCTGCGGTCGGACCCCGCGGTGCTGCGCCGCACGGTGGCCACCGAGGCCGTCGAGCAGGCCGTGGTCGAGGGGCTCACCCGGCACGGCGACGACTTCGTGCTCGTGGTCGAGGCCTCCGGCGGGGACGGTCGGGCGGTGCAGTTCGAGGGGAACGTAGTCGCCGCGGTACCCGCGGACCCGGCCCCGGCGGACCCGGTGCGCCGGCCCGGGTGAGCGACCTCCGGGAGCTCCTGCGCGAGCCCTGGGTCCAGCGGGGGGTGCGGGCGGCGGTCGCGGCGGCGCTGGCGTGGCAGGTGGCGACCCTGCTGCCGGCGCCGCTGTCCTCGTACGCCTACTACGCGCCGCTGGGCGCGGTCATCGCGGTGCACCCCACGGTCGCCGACTCCGCCGCCGCGGCGTGGCGCACGGTCGTGGCGATCCTGCTCGGCTTCTCCCTCGCCGTGGTCGTGCACGAGGTGACCGAGCCGGTCCCGGACGCGCTGACCATCGCGCTGATCGTGGGGCTGGCGATCGCCGTCGAGCAGTGGCGCGCGCTGCAGGAGCACGCCAGCTGGGTCAGCTTCGCCGCCGTCCTCATGCTGACCGTGGGGACGGCGGCCGACCCGGCCCGCTACGCCCTGGCCTACGCCGGGCTGACGCTGCTGGGCGCGGCCATCGGTGTCCTGGTGACCACGCTGCTGTTCCCGCCGCTGCAGCTCACCACCGCCGTGCGCCGCATCGCCGCCACCCGCGCGCTGCTGGCCCGGCACCTGCGCGACATCGCCGCCGCCCTCCGGCGCGGTGAGGTGCCGTCGCCCGACGAGTGGGTGCGCCGCGGCCGGGACCTCGAGGTGGCGCTGGAGGGGATGCGCTCCGCCGAGGCGGTGGTGGAGCGGGCGCGCCGGGCCAATCCCCGCGCGCGGCGCTGGGGCGGGACCGCGGCCGGCATCCGGGACCAGTCCCGGGCGCTGGACCGGGTCGCCGTCCTCGTCGACGACCTGACCACGCTCGTCGTCGAGTTCCAGCCGCACCACCGGGGGCTGGACCGGGTGGACGGCGGCACGGGATGGGTCCTGGCCGACGCGCTCGACGGGCTGGCCGACGTGGTCTGCGCCCCCACCGGCGACGCCCGTCCGGCGGCGATCGAGTCCGCCGGGACGGCGCTGCAGCGGCTGACGACGCTGCTGCGCACCTCCGAGGTCGCCGACGACGAGGGCTTCTTCGCGCTGGGGGCGGTCACCGTCGGCATGTACCGCTCGCTGGACGCGCTGGGAGCGCGGGCCACCCGTTGACGTAGCTGTCACACTGGCACGGTGGCGACGGTGCCCGACGGCCTGGTGGCGGTCGTCAAGCGCGACTGCCCCACCTGCGCGCTGGTCGAGCCGGTGCTGCGCGACCTGGCCGGCGCCGTCCCGCTGACCGTGGTCAGCCAGGACGATCCCGCCTTCCCCGCCGGCCTGCCCGTGGTCGACGACCGGCAGCTCGAGACCAGCTGGCGGCTGGGCATCGAGACCGTGCCGACGCTGCTGCGGGTGTCGGGCGGCCGCGAGACCGACCGCGTCGTCGGCTGGTCGCGCGCGCAGTGGGAGGCCCTCTCCGGGGTGGCCGGACTCGGCGACGGCCTGCCCGAGCACCGACCCGGCTGCGGCTCGCTCAGCGTCGAGCGCGAGGACGAGCTCGCGCGCCGGTACGGCGGCCGGGTGCTGGCCTCCCGCCGGGTCGAGCTCGCCGACCTCGAGGACGACGTCGAGGCGATGTACGACCGCGGCTGGACCGACGGGCTGCCCACCGTCCCACCCACGGAGGAGCGGGTGCTGCGCATGCTGGCCGGCACGCACCGCGCGCCGGACGAGGTGGTCGCCGTCGTCCCGCCCGACCTCGTCGAGTGCACGGTGGAGAAGGTGGCGGTCAACGCCGTCCTCGCCGGGTGCCTGCCCGAGCACCTGCCCGTGGTGCTCGGCGCCGTCGAGGCCGCCTGCCGCGACGAGTTCGCGCTGCACGGCGTCCTGGCCACGACGTACTTCGCCGGGCCGGTGCTGGTGGTCAACGGGCCGGTGACCCGGCGGCTGCGGATGAACTCCGGCATCAACGCCCTCGGCCAGGGCAACCGGGCCGGCGCCACGATCGGCCGGGCGCTGCAGCTGGTCGTGCGCAACGTCGGCGGCGGCCGGCCCGGCGAGGTCGACCGGGCCACGCTGGGCACGCCCGGCAAGTTCACCTTCTGCTTCGCCGAGGCCGAGGACGGGCTGTCGCCGTTCGACCCGCTCGCGGCCTCGCGCGGCGTGCCGGGCTCGGCCGTCACCGTGTTCGCCGGCTCCGGGCTGATCCCCGTCGTCGACCAGGCCAGCCGCACGCCGGAGTCGCTGGCCCGCACGTACGCGCTGGTGCTGCGCACCGTCGGGCACCCGAAGGCGGCGCTGGGCATGGACGCGCTCGTCGTGGTCAGCCCCGAGCACGGCCGGGTGTTCCGGGAGGCCGGCTGGGACCGCGCCCGGCTGCTCGCCGAACTGGAGCCGCTGCTGGTGCTGCAGCCGGAGGAGCTGCGCCGCGGCGCCCTCGGCATCGCCGAGGGGATGCCGCCGGGGCTCGACGACCGGCCGCTGCCGAAGTTCCGGCCCGGCGGGCTGCTGTTCGCCTACGCGGGCGGGCCGGCCGGCATGTTCTCGGCGGTCATCGGCGGCTGGGCCAGCGGCCCGACCGGCAGCACCCCCGTCACCGTCCCGATCGAGGAGGCCACGTGGCCCGCGTCCTGATCGACCCGACCTCCGAGCGCCGGCCGGCGGCGCGGCAGGTGAACCCGCGGCCTCCGACGCTCGACGGCCGCACCGTCGGGCTGCTCGACATCTCCAAGAGCCGCGGCGACGTCGTCCTCGACGAGCTGGAACGGCTGCTGGCCGCCGACGGCGTGCGCACCGTCCGCTACCGCAAGCCCACCTTCGCCCGGCCGGCGCCGGTCGACCTGCGGCACGAGATCGCCACCCGCTGCGAGGTGGTCATCGAGGCGCTGGCCGACTAGGGCTCCTGCACGTCGTGCAGTGTGCACGACATCGCCGACCTCGAGGACCGGGGCGTGGTGGGGGTCTTCCTCGCCTCGTCCGAGTTCGCCGACGCCGCCGTGGCGCAGTCGGCGGCGCTCGGCCTGGCGGTGCCGCACGTCCTCGTGCCGCACCCGATCCAGGACCGCACCGACGACGAGCTGCGGCAGCTGGCCCGCGACGCCTACCCCGCCGTCCTGGCCGCCGTCACCGCCGGCTGAGCCGCCCCGCCGGCGGCGACGGCCGCCCTCAGAGGGCGAGCAGGTAGCGCTCGCGCTCCCAGGGGGTCACCTGGGCGTGGAACTGGTCCCACTCCGCGTACTTCATCGACACGTAGTCGTCGACGAAGCCGCCGGGGAAGACCTCGTGCACGAGGGGGTCCCGCTCGAAGGCCTCGACGGCCTCCAGCAGGGTCCGGGGCAGCCGCACCGAGTTGGTCCCGTCGTGCCGGCGGTCGTCGGTCAGGGCGGCGTCGACCGGGTCACCCGGGTCCATCCCCGAGAGCACGCCCTCCAGGCCGGCGGCGAGGAGGAAGGCCGCCGCGAGGTAGGTGTTGGCCGACGAGTCGACCACCCGGTTCTCGAGGGCCGGCCGGTTGGCCGGCAGCCGCAGCATGCACGAGCGGTTCTGGGTGCCGTACGCGGAGAAGACCGGCGCCCACGAGGCCGAGCCGTCGGACAGCCGCGGGTTGAGCCGCTTGTAGGAGTTCACGGTCGGCGTGGTGATCGCGGCGAGCGCGGCGGCGTGCTTCATCACGCCGGCGGTGAACCCGTAGGCCACCTTGCTCCAGCCGAGCCCCCGGGGGTCGCCGGCGTCGCGCATCAGGTTCTCGCCGGTCGCCGTGCTGGCCAGGCTCATGTTGTAGTGGTGACCGGAGCCCCAGGCCTCGGTGTAGGGCTTGGGCATGAACGTGGCCAGCAGCCCGCACTCCTTGGCGATCTGGTGGGCCATGAACCGGAAGAACGTGATCCGGTCGGCCATCTGCAGGGCCGGGGCGTAGGCGAAGTCGAACTCGAACTGCCCGTTGCCGCCCTCGTGGTCGAAGCTGTAGACCCCGAAGTCGGTGGTCTGCATCGCCTCGACCATGCGCCCGAGGAACGGCATGGCGTCGAGGGTGCTCTCCACGTCGTAGGCCGGCGTGGGCATCATCTGCCCGCTGCGGGCCGGGGGCACCAGGTAGCCGTCGGGCCGCTCCAGCGACTCCGGCCGGAAGGCGTAGAACTCCGTCTCGATGCCGAGGTTGAAGGTGAACCCCTCGCTCTCGGCCCGGGCCACCTGCCGCTTGAGGATGGAGCGGGGGCAGTGCACGAACGGCTCGGTCCCGGCGAACATCAGGTCTGCGGCCATCCAGGCGAAGCGCCGGTCCCACGGCAGCACCCGCAGGGTGGCGAGGTCCGGCATCGCCACCGACTCGTCCTCGTTCGGGGTCATCTCGCCCAGCCCGCTGATGCCCCGCGGGGTGTACCGCTCGGAGCCCGCCAGCAGATTGGGCAGGTGGTCGATCGGGACCATCTTCGACTTGCTGCGGCCGTGCACGTCGGTCCAGCCGCCCATGGCGAACTCGACCCCCTGCCCGGCCAGCTCCGCGGCCAACGCCCGGTGGGCGTCCTCCATGTCGTGCACGGTGTCCACTTGGTCGGTCTCCTCGTGTGTCGTCGGTCGGTGCAGGGTCAGCGGTGGAGCGAGGGAGGCGCGGTGGGCCCGAGCGGCGGTTCCTCGGTGCGCCCCCGCTCGACGAGGCGGGCCAGCGCCGCGGCGACCTCGTCGAGCAGGCGCCGGCCGAGCTCGGGGGTGGCCTCCGACGGGCGCCCGGTGACGCCGTTGCGGGACAGGGACGGCGCCGTGTACCGGAACACGAGGTCGCCGGTCCGGTCCTCGTCGTCGGCGTCGACCGCCCGGTCGAGGTGCACGAGAGAGGGGTCGATCGCCAGGACCAGCGACGTCTCCGCGCGGTTGGCGTGGATGTCGGCACCGTCGGCGGTGACCTCGGCGAGCACCTCGGGCGTGATCGACCACCAGTCGACGACGCCGGTGCGCAGGTCGGGCCGGAACAGGCGGAGGTGGTCGGTCGCCGTCCCGAGGGCCGCCGCGTTGCCGAAGTGCGCGTTGACGAACAGCAGCCGGGTCAGGCCCGAGTACGCCGCCCACTCCGCGTACGAGCGGGCCACCGCGGCCAGCAGCTCCGGGCTCAGCGAGAGCGTGCCCGGGAGCACGGTGCCGTGGCCGTAGCTGCAGCCGACCGGGATCGGCGGGAGGACGACGGCCCCGCTGAGCGTCGCGGCCGCCTCGCAGACCCCCTCGGCGACGAGGGTGTCGGTGCCGGTGGGCAGGTGCGGGCCGTGCTGCTCGACCGCGCCGACCGGCACCAGCCCGACCTCCGCGGCGCCGGCGGGGCGCCCGGCCCAGCCCTCGAGCTCGGGCCAGGCCGCGGTGGACCAGCGGGTCACCCGTCGAGCCCCTCGCGCAGCTGGTTGTAGGCGATCCGCTGCTCCCACGGCACCCACGTCGCCGCCCGCTCCGGCGTGATCATGCGACCGATCGGGCTGGCCACGCAGTCGCCGTCGAACGGCACGCCCTGCACCAGGTGGCGGACGACGAGGTCGCCGACGGTCTGCCCGATCCCGGGGATGTCGAGGTCCCAGGTGCCGTGGTGGATGCCCTGCCGGATCAGCTCGACGGCCTTGGGGGTGCCGTTGCGGGAGACCATGGTGACCTCGCCGAGACGGCCGGCCTCGCGCAGCGCCTCGACGGCGCCGAGCATCGTCTCGTCGTTGTACGGGATGAGCGCGTCCAGCTCCGGGAAGTCGGCGAGGATGTTCGCCGTCTTCTCCTTGCCGCCCTCGGCGACGTCGCTGACGTTCTTGTAGCGCGGGTCCTCCGGGTCGTTGACGAGGGTCAGCCCCACGGACCTCACGCCGTGGACGAGACCGAGCATCAGCTCGATGTCGTCCACGACGTCGGGGCCGCCGACGATGGCGGTCCGGGCTCCCGGCGGCACCAGGGTGGCCAGGTGCTCGGCCATGTAGACGCCGTGGTTGAAGTTCGGGTAGACGACGGAGGCGTCGACCGGGAACCGCGGTCGCTCCAGGCTGATCACCGGCACGCCCTTGCTGCGCGCGTACGCGGACCCCTCGGCCGGGTGGTGGTCGTCGATGACCCAGACGATGATCGCGTCGACGCCCGCGTCGGCGCCCGCGCGGACCGCCTCGTCGCTCGACCCCGGCCAGGCGGGGTCGCGGAAGTCGGCCCAGATGACCCGGGTCTCGATGCCGTTCTCCGCCAGCCGGCTCTCCAGCCCGTGGCCGAGCGCGTCGACCCCGGCGTTGGACCCGTAGGTCATGGGGGCCACGTACAGCACACGCATCTGCTTCTCCGTTCGTCGGGACCGGGCGACGCCGGCCGGTCGTGCCGTGGGGACCGTGCTCAGCGCAGGGAGGCGTCCGGGATCGGCGCCGCGTCGGTGGTGGCCGGGAGGTCGTCGGCCGGCTGCGGAGGCGGCAGCCGGCGGCGGCGCGCGCGGGACAGCAGCCGCAGCGGATCGAGCTCCCGCCCGCGGGTGAGACCCGACGGGCGCAGGAGGAGGACCACGAGCAGCAGCAGGGCCAGCCCGACCTCCGTCATGCCGGGGCGCGAGGGGACCTCCCAGCCCCCGATCGTCACGCCGCCCTCGACGCGGCGGAGCAGCTCCAGCACCGCGCTGACCACCAGCGTGCCGACGACGGCACCGGAGACGCTGGTCAGGCCGCCCACCACGAGCATGGCGATCGCCGTGAACGCGATCGTCAGGTAGAAGGAGTTCGGGTTCAGCGAGCCGAAGTACTGCGCGAACAGGGAGCCCGCGACCCCCACGACGAAGGCGCTGGCCGTGAAGGCGAGCCCGCGCTCCCACCAGACCCGGATGCCGAGCGCCCGGGCGGCCACCTCGTCCTCGCGCGAGGCCGCGAGGCGCAGCCCGATCCTGGAGTGCCGCAGGACCAGCGCGCCGACGATCGCCAGGCAGGCCCACACCAGCAGCTCGCCGACCGGCGGCGGCCGCACGCCGAGGATCAGCCCGGCGCTGCCCCGGGTGAAGGTCTCGGCGTTGCGGAACACCGAGTAGAAGGCGATCAGGACCGCCACCGTCGCGAGGCTGGCCGTGAGGCCCGACAGCCGCATCAGCGGCAGGCTGATCACGCCCGCGACGACGGTGGCCACCAGGCCCGAGACCAGCGCCGCCGGCACCCCGGTGAGCTGGACGTCGGCCAGCCACGCCGGCAGGTCCGGCAGCTGGAAGGACTGCTGCACCGGGGCCATGGAGACGATGGCGGTCGTGTAGGCGCCGACGCCCATGAAGGCGGTGTGCCCGAAGGAGAAGACCCCCGAGTCGCCGATGAACACCTTCAGGCCGACGACGAGGACCAGCATGACGAGCGCCGTCCCGGTCGTCCGCTCCAGGCGCGGACCGCCCAGGGAGCCCAGCACGGTGACGACGGCCACCAGGCCGCAGAGCACCACGGCCGTCCCCGCCGTCCGGAGGTGGGGCCGCAGTCGGGAAGCCGTCTCGGCCATGTCACACCCTCGGGGACAGGGCGGCCACGCGGAACAGGCCACCCGGACGGAACGCCATGAGCACGAAGACCCCCAGGAAGAGGAAGGCGTCGCGGTAGCCGGCGAGCTGGTACGGCAGCACCTGCTGCAGCAGGCTGGTGCCGGCGCCGAGCAGGTACCCGCCGACCACCGCTCCGGGCAGGCTGCCGAGGCCACCGACCGCGGCCGCGGTGAAGCCGAACAGGACCGGCGTCAGGCCGATGCCGATGGACACCCCGCCGGTCTGGCCGACCAGCAGCACCGCGCCCACCCCGGCGAGCAGGCCGCCGATGCCGAAGGCGGTCGCGATCACCCGGTTGCTCCGGACGCCGCACAGGCGGGCCATCTCGAAGTCCTCGGCCGCGGCGCGCATCTGCACGCCGATCGACGTCCGGTTCATGAACAGGGCCAGCGCGACGAGCAGGACCGCCGTCGTCACGATGGTGACGACCGACAGCCAGCTGACGGTGATGCCGCCGACCTCGGTGGACCGGTTGAAGACCGGGACGACGTCGGCCGACTTCGGCAGGGTCGTGAAGATCATCTGGGCCACGTTCTGCAGCAGGAAGCTCAGCGCGAACGAGGTGATGAGCAAGGTGGCCGGGTTGGCGCCGCGCACCGGGCGGAACGCGATCCGCTCCATGAGCAGCGCGCCGAGCACGACGACCGCCACGGTGGTCGCCACCGCGACCGGCCAGGGCCAGGTGTGGGTGAGGAACAGGGTGTACCCGCCCACCATGATCAGCTCGCCATGGGCGAAGTTGACCAGCTGCATGATCCCGAAGATCAGCGCGATGCCGAGGGCGAAGAGCGCGTAGAAGCTGCCCGCCGTCAGGGCGTCGACGACGAACTGGACGACGGCGGTCACACGGACTCCCCCACTCCCAGGTAGATGTCGGCGAGCTGGTCGGCCTGCAGCTGGCCCCGCGGGGCGTGCGCGGCGACGACCCCGCCGCGCATCACGTAGCACCGGTCGGCGATCTCCAGCGTGCGGTTGGCGTTCTGCTCGACCAGCAGCACGGTCAGCCCGTCGGCGCGCAGCTGCTCGATCGTGTCGAACACGAGGTCGACCAGCTGCGGCGAGAGCCCCAGCGACGGCTCGTCGAGCAGCAGCAGGCGGGGCCGGCTCACCAGCGCGCGGGCGATCGCGAGCTGCTGCTGCTCGCCGCCGGAGAGCTTCCCCGCCTGCGCGCGGTAGTAGCGCCGCAGCACCGGGAACCGGTCGAGCCCGCGCTCGACGTCGGCCGCCACCGCGTCGCGGTCCCCGCGGCTGGTCGCGCCGACGGCGAGGTTCTCCGCCACGGTGAGCGTGCCGAAGATGTGCCGCCCCTCGGGGACGAGGGCGACCCCGCGGCGGACGATCTGCTCGGGGCGCCCGCCCAGCGGGTCGCCGTCCAGGGTCAGGACGCCGGCGGCCGGGGCCTTGCGCCCGGCGATCGCGGCCATCGTCGTGGTCTTGCCGGCCCCGTTGGGACCCAGCAGCCCGACCACCTCCCCGGCCCGGACCTCGAGCGAGACGTCGCGCACCGCACGGATGCGCCCGTAGGTGACCGCCAGGCCCTCAACGCGCAGCACGCCGGTCCTCCCGCCTGGAGCCGAGGTAGGCGTCGAGCACCCGCGGGTCGCGGGCCACGTCGGCCGGGGAACCGGCGGCCAGCGTCCGGCCGTAGTCGAGGACGTGCAGCCGGTCGCAGAGCCGCATGATCAGCCGCATGTCGTGCTCGATCACCATCAGGCCGCATCCGTAGGTCTCCCTGATGCCGCTGAGCACGGCGAGCAGCTCGTCGCTCTCCTGCTCGTTCAGACCGGCGGCCGGCTCGTCGAGCAGGAGCAGCCGCGGCCGGCCGGCCAGCGCCCGGGCGATCCCCAGCCGCCGCTCCTGGCCGTAGGACAGGGAGTCGGCGCCCTGCTCCGCGCGGTCGGCGAGACCGACGAGCTCGAGCACCTCGGTCGCCGTGGCGGCGGCCGTGCCCCGCGACCCGCCGCTCGCGTACACGGCCGCCTCCACGTTCTCCAGCACCGACAGGCCCCGGAACAGCCGGACGCCCTGGAAGGTGCGGAGCACGCCGGCCCGCCCCCGCCGGTGCGCGGGCCACCGGGTGACGTCCCGCCCGTCGAGCAGGACGGTGCCCTCGGTCGGGCGCTGGAAGCCGCTGAGGGTGTTGACCAGCGTCGTCTTGCCGGCGCCGTTGGGGCCGATCAGGCCGACGATCTCGCCCTCCTCGAGCGAGACGTCGAGGTGGTCGTGGGCGTGGACGCCCTCGAAGCGGAGGTGCACCTGACGGGTCTCGAGCCGCGCCGCCGCGGTGGCGGCGGCCCGGGTCGGGACAGGGGAACCGCTCGGCGAGGGCACCGGCGGCCTCCTTCCTGCTTCCTGGTTCTGCGGACGGGCGGGGAGCCGCCGGTCAGCAGGCCGTGCGCGGCACGTCGGAGACCTCGACGTACTCGGCCAACGACGCCTGACCGCCCTCGATGTTCATGATCGCCATCGGGCGGTCGACGGGGGCGTGGCACTCGGCGGTGTACGTCGTCGGGCCGACCAGCAGGTCCTCGTCCTCGATGCTCTCGATGGCCGCGGCCAGCTCGGTGCCCTCCGTCGTTCCCGCGCGCTCGATGCCCGTGGCGATCACCTTGATGTCGAGGTAGCCGAACAGCGCGTAGCTCGCCGAGCCCTCGTACTCGACATCGGCCAGGAACTGGTTCACGGCGTCGTGGGTGTCGTCGCCGGCGCTGGAGACCATCGCCGCGTGGAAGAAGTTGCTCAGGTCCGGCACCGACTCCGTCCAGAACGTGCCGTCGAAGGCGGAGCCGCCGTAGACCGGGAGGTCCACCCCGGCGGTGCGGAGCTGGCGGATCGCGCTCGCGCCACCCGGCGGGTAGGAGCAGAGGACGACGAAGTCCGGCGAGGCCCCGCGGATGTTGCTGACCTGGCCGGCGATCGACGGGTCGCTGTTGACGAAGGTGTCCCGGCCGGCGATGGAGTCCTCCCCGGCGATCGCGGTCCACGCGGCGTCGAACTCGTCGCACAGCGACTTGGAGTACTGGATGCTGGTGTCCTCCAGCAGGTACGGCTTGCGCAGGCCCGCCGTCTCGTACGCGTAGGTGGCCAGCGCGACCGACTCGCTCGGCGTCCCCTGGTAGACGTTGAAGTGCAGCGGGCCCAGGCCCTGGAGGCCGAACTCCGGCGCGCCGGCGCCGCTGATCGAGACCACGCCCGCCTGCTGGGCGGCCAGCGCGGCGGGCGCGCCGAAGTCGTAGTCGACGGTGGTGACGATGACGTCCGCGCCCTCGTCGAGGAGCTCCTGGGTCACCGCCTGCACCTGGGCCGGGTCGGTCTTGTGGTCGCGCGTGACGAGCTCGAGCATGCGACCGTCGATGCCGCCGGCCTCGTTGATCTCGTCGATGGCGTACTGCATGCCCGAGGTCTGGGCGTTGTCGTACAGCTCGAAGCCGCCGGACTCGGCCACCGCGGCGCCGATGACGATGGGGTCGTCCCCCGATCCACCGCCGCCGCCCGAGTCCGCGTCGGCGGAGGTGCCGCACGCAGCCGTGGCCAGGACGAGGGTGACGAGGGTGGCACCCGGGAGTAGACGTCGCATGAGGCTCTCCGCTCGAACAGGCATGCGGCGACTGCCGCCTGCTTCGAAGTTCGGAGTGAAGTTAGGGCGATATCGGCGAAAAGCCAAGAGGAGCCGTGTTACAACTTCGATAAGTGGCTGTTCAAGATCTGTCAGGATCGAACCTCGAACCAGCAGACCTGGCCCGTGGTAGAGAGGACGACATGCTCGACGACATGGACCGGCGGATAGTGCGGCTGCTGCAGCGCAACGCCCGCGTGCCGAACACCGAGATCGCCCGGACGCTGAACGTCACGGAGACGACGGTCCGCAACCGGGTGAACCGCCTGCTCGACGAGAACCTCATCGAGATCGTCGCCGTCCTGAGCCCGAAGGCGGTCGACGCGAGCATCTCCGCGTTCCTCAACCTGTCGGTCCATCTCGCCGACGTCGAGGCGGTCGCGTCGGCTCTGCGCGAGCGGCCGGAGGTGCGCTACGTCGGCAGCATCCTCGGGCGCACCCAGATCGTGGTGGAGGCGTTTTTCCGCGACCACGACCACCTGCTGGAGTTCCACACCGGGTTCCTCGGCACGCTGAGCGCGGTGACCTCGGTGGAGACCTCGGTGGTGCTGCGCGTGCACAAGCTGTCGTACGAGTGGGAGATCTGAGTTTCCCGGCTACGCCCCGCGGCGGGCGCGGACCGCGGCGGCCAGCTCGTCCAGGAGCTCGGCCGTCGTCGCCGGGTCGACGCACGCGTCGGTGATGCTCTTGCCGTACTCCAGCGACGACGGGTCGCGCTGGTCGAGGTCCTGGCGGCCGGCGACGAGGTTGCTCTCCACCATGACGCCGCGGAGGCCGCGCTCGCCGGCGGCGATCTGGCCGGCGAGGTCCCGCACGACAGCGGGCTGACGGCGGTGGTTCTTGCGGCTGTTGCCGTGCGAGGCGTCGACGACCACCACCTCCGGCAGGCCACGCCGCGCCAGCGCCGCCTTCGTCGCCGAGACGTGGGCGGCCGAGTAGTTGGGGCCGTCCTTGTCGCCGCGCAGGATCACGTGGCCGGAGTCGTTGCCCGTCGTCGACAGCTGCGCGGTGATGCCGTGGCGGTCGACGCCGAGGAACTCGTGCGGCGCGCGGGCGCTGACGACGGCGGAGACGGCGACGTCGACGCTGCCCTCCGGTGAGTTCTTGAACCCGACGACGGAGGAGAAGCCGGACACCCGCTCGCGGGCGGTCTGGTCCATGACGTTGCGGGCACCGACGCCGTTGTAGGTGACCAGCCCGTCGACGTACTGCGGCGTGAGGGCGTTCAGCGGCTCGGCCGCGACCGGGACGCCGAGGGCGGTGATGGCCAGCATGAGCATCCGGGTGGCGACCAGCCCGACGCTGATCCGGTTGGAGCCGTCGAGGTAGGGGTCGTAGGCGAAGCCCTTCCAGTCGACCTCGGTCCGCGGCTTCTCCGTGTAGGTGCGCATGAGGATCTCGAGGTCGGCGCCGTGCCGCTCGCGCACGGTGCGCAGGAACCGCGCGTACTCCAGCGCGGCGGCGGGGTCGTGGATCGAGCACGGGCCGGCGATGACGACCAGCCGGTCGTCGGTGCCGTCGAGGATCCCGGTGACGGCGCGGCGCCCGGCACGCGTCGTGGCGGCGGAGGCGGCCGAGAGGGGCAGCACCCGGGCGACCGCCTCCGGCGTGACGACGACGCTCAGGCCGGCGATCCGGGTGTTGACCAGGTCGGAGATGTCGGCCGGCTCGGCGTCGGGCAGGCCGAGCTCGTGCCGGACGTCGGGCAGCAGTTCTGCCTGCAGAGCGTCGATCCGGTCGTTGACCTGCTGCTGCAGGGCGAGCAGGTGGTCGGCGATGCGCGCGGCGTCGTCCAGCACGGGTTCTCCTCGAGTCGCCACGAGACCCCCAGGAGGCTCGTGCGTCCGATTGTGGCGGGCCCCGACTTCGGCCCGGGGCGCACCCCTGCACCGGCCGCGTGCGATGACAGGGGTGAGCTGACCGCTCGACCGACGG
Organism: Blastococcus sp. SYSU D00669; assembly: GCF_054050715.1. Classification (NCBI taxonomy): domain Bacteria; kingdom Bacillati; phylum Actinomycetota; class Actinomycetes; order Geodermatophilales; family Geodermatophilaceae; genus Blastococcus; species Blastococcus sp. SYSU D00669. The sequence goes on along the minus strand of NZ_JBJGZV010000011.1, from coordinate 74,093 downwards.
GGGCGGGCGCGGTCATCTCGGTTCCAGTGCCCCGCTCCGGGGGTCTCCGCCGAGGAAGGCCTGCGATGTCCCGTCCGCCGTCCGTTCCCGTCGACCGACCGATCGCCAGGAGGTCGCGGAGGTGATCGTGAGCTGGAGGAAGGTCGTCACCTGGCTGTTCCTGGCGTTCGCGCTCTTCTACCTGATCCAGGCGCCGGAGCGGTCGGCGCAGCTGGTGAGGAGCGTCGGGGAGGGGCTCGCCGGCGCGGCGTCGTCGCTGGCCGCGTTCCTCGGCGGGCTGGTCTAGGTGACGGCCGCACCGGCGTCCGGGCGCTTGCCGGCCCGGGGCCGCAAGGACGTCGAGAAGTACCTGCTGCCCGGGGAGGCGCCGGTCGTCGTGACGCGGCGGCACTGGGCGGTGCTGATCGGGCCGACCGCACGGTTCCTGCTCGTGGTGGCGACCGGGGTGGCGCTGCTGCTGCTCGATCCGGGCGACCAGGTGATCAGCTCCGCCGGGCTCCTCGTCGTCCTGGCCGGGTCGGTGACGTACGCCCTGCGGTTCACCGAGTGGTGGATGCGGCACCTCATCGTCAGCCGGCGCCGGGTGCTGCTCACGTCCGGCGTCGTCGTCCGGACGGTCACGCTGCTGCCGCTGGTGCGCATCACCGACCTGACCTGGGAGGAGACCCCTCTCGGCCAGCTGCTCGGCTACGGCACCTTCCGCCTGGAGTCGGCCGGGCAGGACCACGCGCTGCGCCGCCTCACCTACCTGCCGGCGGCGCGGGCCCGCTACCGGCAGGTGAGCGAGCTGCTGTTCAGCCGGGACCACGGGGCGGCCACCAGCGGGGACGACGAGGGCAATCCCGAGCCGGCACCCCCACGGCACGACACCCGCCCCCTCACGCCGCTTCCCCTCGAGCGGTAGCGGGGCCGGCCGGCTGCCGGGCCGTGTCGCACGAGAGCCCGGGAGGACGTCGTCCTCGCCGGGGCTCTCGTGTTCGGGGTGGAGGTGGCGGGAATCGAACCCGCGTCCTACGACGCCAGTCCAGGGCTTCTCCGAGCGCAGTCCGCTGTGCCTCTGCTCGGCCCCACCGATCGCGCGGACGAGTCGGTGTGACGGGCCCAGTCGCTGTTTGGTTTCCCCTCCTGCACCCGCGACCGGCGCGGAGGGTCAGTCACCTAGCTGATGCCAGGAACCGGGCCGGTGACGAACCCGGGCTGACAGACCCGCTTCGCTGCGTCAGGCAGCGAGAGCGAAGTCAGCGCGACTGTTGTCGGCGCTTGTGTTGTTTGCAACGCGTGGTTAACGAGCTCATCGTTGCCTTCCTCGGCTCGCTTCCCCTGGCCAAACGACCGCAGTCGAGACCATTCACCCCCTGTGCAGTTGTGCAGTCAGGGTAACCGGCCGCGCACGCGAGTTGTTCCCTCGCCGCACCGCCGTCCCCCCGATCGGTTGATCCTCGGCTTCTTGCCGCAGACACGGCCGGACACGCCGGCATGGGTGGCAAGCAGGCGATGATCATCGGCGGGTGGCTGGCCGACACGCCGCGGGGGCCGACCACCTGCCGATGATCATCGGGCGCCGGGCGCGTCAGATCCAGTCGCGGCGCTTGAAGACGACGTAGAGCACCAGGCTCACCGCGGCCATGAGCACCAGCGCGAACGGGTAGCCGAGGTGCCAGTGCGTCTCGGGCATGAAGTCGAAGTTCATGCCGTAGACGGTGCCGACCAGGGTCGGGGCGAACAGGATGGCCGCCCAGGCGGAGATCTTCTTGACCTCCTCGCCCTGCGCGATCGACGCCTCGGTCAGCTCCCGGATCTCGTCGTTCTGCCGCTGCGCCACCAGGGTCGCGTTCACGGTGAGGATGTCGCGCAGCTGCAGGCGGAAGCCCTCCACCCGCTCGTTGACCTGTACGACGTGGTCGGCGACGTCGCGCAGGTAGCTGCGCAGCTCCTCGTCGACGCCGTACTTGTCGAAGCCGGCGGCGATCGCGGCGAGGATGCCGGTCAGCGGCTGCGACGCCCGCTGGAACTCCAGCACCTCCTGCGACAGCTCGTAGATGCGCCGGGAGACGCCGGGGTCGCCGCGGAAGACCTCGGTCTCGATCTCGTCGATGTCGTTGGCGAGGCCCGCGACCACGGGTGCGTAGCCGTCGACGACGGCGTCGAGGATCGCGTAGAGCACCGCCTCGCTGCCCTTGGACAGCAGGTCCGGCTCGCTCTCCAGCCGCCGGCGCACCCGCGCGAGGTCGGGCGACTCGCTGTGCCGGACGGTGATCGCGAACTCCTGGCCGAGGAACAGGTGCAGCTCGCCGAACTCCACCTCCTCGCGCTCGTCGACGTACCGGGCGGCCTTGAGGACGACGAAGAGCGTGTCGCCGTAGCGCTCGAACTTCGGCCGCTGGTGGGCGGTGATCGCGTCCTCGACGGCCAGCTCCGGCAGGTCGAACAGCTCGGCGAGCTCCCCCAGCTCGCGCGGCTCCGGCCGGTAGAGGCCCAGCCACGCCAGCCCCTCCTCGCGCTCCGCCAGCGCCTCGCGGGTGCCGGCGGGCGACGCGGGCGTGGCCACCCGGCGGCCGGCCGAGTAGACGGCGTTGTCGATCAGCCGCGAGCGGCGGCGGGTCTCGTCGGCCGGCGACGGCGACGGGGTGGGGCGCTGCACGCGCGGCTCGACCCGCGGGCGGCGGGTGAGCGTGGAGAAGGCGGTGCGCGGGGAGGTGCGGCGGTCGGCCATGGCGGGCTCCCGGGAACGGCGCGGACGAGGACACCGGGCAGGTCCTCCCGCGCGCCGGCGGTGCGGCAGCCGGGCGCAGCTCAGGCGGGGAGGACCTCGGGACTCGGACTGGGAGGCTCGCTGCGCATCGGCGATCCCCTCCCCTCGTCGGCGCCCCCGACCGTCCGGAGGCCGTCGTCCATCGTGACACGCGCTGTCCAGCGCGCGTCCCCCGACGGGGTGAACGTCAGCCGACGTTCCCCAGAACGAGGTCGATCATCACCGGCAGCAGCAGCACGATCAGCAGCGCACCGAGGACGTCGAACGAGATCCCCGACCGGATCATCTTGGTGATCGGGACGACGCCCGAGCCGTAGACGATGGCGTTCTGCGGCGTCGACACCGGCAGCATGAAGCCGAACGAGGCCGCGAACGTCGCCGCGAGCGCCGGCACGAACGGGTTCACCCCGGCCGCCATCGCCACCGGGATGATGATCGGCACCACGACCGACGCCGACGCCGTGTTCGACGTCGTCTCGGAGATGACGATCGCCAGCAGCACCGCGAAGACCGTGATCGCGAACGTGCTGGTCAGCCCGAGCAGGTCGGCCGAGCCCTCGCCGATCGTCTCGGCCAGGCCGGTGTCGGCCAGCAGCGACCCGAAGATGATCCCGGTGCCGAAGAGCAGGATCGTGCCCCAGTCGATGGTGGCGGCGTCGCTCCAGTTGAGCGTGAACTCGCGGCGCTTCCAGTCGACGGGGAGCAGGAACAGCAGCGACGCGCCGAGGACGGCGACGATGCCCTCGTCGAGCCGGGCGCTGATCGTCTCGTAGAGGCTCGACTCGGTGCCGGCGGTCAGCGCGATGACGCCCGGGAAGATCCACAGGAAGACCGTGATCCCGAAGGCGACCAGGGTGTTCTTCTCCGCCCGGGACATCGGTCCGAGCTCGGCGCGCTCGCTGGACACGTACTCGTGGACGCCCTCGATGCGGCGGATCTCCGGCTTGTTGAGCAGCAGCAGGACGACGGCCAGCGCGACGAACATCAGCGCGCAGATCGGCAGCGCCATGAGCATCCAGTCGAGGAACCCGATCCGCTCCCCCGTCGCCTCCTCGATCAGCCCGCGGCCGATCAGGTTGGGCGGCGTGCCGACCGGCGTGATCAGGCCGCCGACGCTGGCGCCGTAGGCGAGCATCAGCATCAGGGCGGCGCCGACCCGCAGCCGCAGCGGGTCGAAGTCCGGCGCCACCAGCTCCTTGTCCTGCAGCAGCTTGGCGATCACGGTGAGGATGCCGAGCGCGGTGGGCAGGAGCATGGCCACCGTCGCGGTGTTCGACACGAACGCCGACAGGAGGGCGGTGATCAGCCCGAAGGCGATGACCACCCGGGTGGTCGAGGTGCCGACCCAGCGCATGGACAGGATGAACATCGCGAACCGCCGCGCGACGCCGTGCTTGAGCATGGCCGCGGCCAGGATGAACGCGCCGATGAAGGTGAACACCGTCGGCGAGCCGAACGGCGTCAGCGCCTCGTCGGGCCCCACGACGCCGAGGACGACGATCGCGGCGATCCCGATGAGCCCGCCGACGGGGATCGGCACCGGCTCGGTGATCCACAGGACGATGACGCCGAGCAGGATCGCCGCCAGCAGGTGCTGGTCGCGCGGCAGGTCGAACGGCAGCAGCGCGAAGACGATCGTCACCACCGGCGCGAGGAAGAGGCCGACCGTGCGCCGGCCCTTCTCGAAGCGCTCCTCGGCCGGGCTGAGCTGCTGCTCGCCGAGGCTGCGGTAGGTCGCGCTGCCGGTGAAGGCGGCGTCTACGTCGGTCCTGTTCGCCGTCGGGCGGGACTCCGTCGCGGTCATGACCCCTCCTCGGAGCGGGCGCGATCCAGACGACACGAGTCTCAGGTGGGCGGACCTCCCCCGCCACCGCACCGCCGGAGACGGCGGCCCGGTCCGGCGTCAGCGCCCGGCGAACAGCCCGTCGGGGTAGGCACCGGCGGCGGCGATGCGGGCGGAGAAGCCCTTGCCCAGCTCGACCACCCGCGCCGTCCGCTCCGGGCCGAGGTGCGCCCACGGCGCGGCGGACAGCGCGTCGGTCTCCGCCTCGATCCGGGCCCGCAGCGCGGCACCGTCGGCGGTCAGGCCGTCGCCGTCCAGCAGCCCGCGCGCGGTGAGCGACTCCGCGGTGGCCGCCCACTCCTCGTCGCTCCAGCCCCGGGTCGCCTTGGCGCCGGGCTCGGAGAAGCCGCGGCCGGTCACGGTGTGGGTGACCAGCGCCTCGAGGCCGGTCAGCCCCGCCCGCAGCAGCGCGGTGAGGTGCCCGTCGCCGCGGTGCTCGCGCAGCAGCGTGGCGCCGTGCCACAGCTGCAGCACCGGCTCGTCGGGCCAGGGCTGGTCGGCGTGGCCGGCGTAGAGCGGGCGGGCCTCGGGCGTCAGCGCCGAGCACGCCTCGCGCAGCAGGCCGGCGAGCTCGGCGACCTCCGGGGCGGCGACGACGTCGTCGCCGAGCAGGCGGGTGAGCGAGGCGCGGGCGGCGGCGTACCGGGCGGCGACGACGTCCCGCGGCGAGGCGAGGGTCCACGCCCGCGGCACGTGCCGGGCGATGAGCGCCGGTGAGAAGTTGTAGAAGGTCGCCGCGACCACGCCGGGGCCGACGGCGCCCATGGCCGCCGCCCGGCCGGCGAAGTAGCACATCCGCCCGGGCCGCAGCCCGATCGCGGTGAGGTGCTCGTCCTGCTCGGGCGCGAAGTAGAGGTGGTTGTGCAGCGGCTCGACGGCGCGGTGCGCGCGGGCCACCACCTTCGGGTCCACGAGCGCAGAGGTGCCGACGGGCTGATCGACGCTGACCATGCGCCGGACAGTAGCTAGGCGCGCACCGGCGGCAGCGCCCGGGCCCAGGAGACCTGCGTGCGGCGGACGGCGAAGCCGAGCGCCTCGTACAGCCGCAGCGCGCCGGTGACGTTCTCGCTGTCGACCTGCAGCGACGCCCGCCCGCAGCCGGCCTCGGCGGCGATCCGCAGCGAGCGCACGATGGCCGCGCTGGCCAGCCCGCGGCCGCGCGCCTGGGGCAGCGTGCCGATCTGGCCGTAGTGCGCCTCCTCGACCCCGGTCGCCCGGGTGTCGGCCTCGTAGACGTAGACCAGCGCGTAGGCGACGACGGCGCCGTCGGCGAGCACCAGCGTCGACAGGTCGGGCCGGAAGGCGCGCTGGCCGGTGAACAGCGTCTGCCAGGTGGCCGGGTCGCGCTCGCTCGAGCCGTGGTGCTGGGTGAAGGCGGCGTTGTGCGCCCGGCGCACCGCGTCGTCGCGGTCCCAGGTGAACGGCACCAGGTCGACGCCGGTCACCTCCGGGGAGTCGGGGACGTCGGTCAGCGGCCGCTCCATCTGCCGGTACCACCGCACGGCGGTCAGCCCCGCCCGGTCCACCAGCGCGGCCAGGCCCGGCATCGTCTCGGGGACGACGACCGACAGCCGCGCCGGCGCCTCGGGGTGCCGCTCGGCGTGGATCTCGGCGCCGCGGGCCAGCTGCCAGTCCAGCAGCGCCTGCCCGATGCCGCGGCGGCGGTGCTCGGGGTGCACCCGCCCCTCCAGGTAGACGGCGAAGGCGTCGCGGAAGGTCGACGGCGCCATGGCGGTGGCCCAGCCCAGCAGCTCGCCGTCCGGACCGTGCACCGCCACCCCGTCGCTGCCCAGGTCGAACAGGTCGTTGACCCACCACTCGGTGAGGTCGTCGGCGTCGTAGTTCTCGCCGGTGTCGTCGACCTTCTCGGCGGCGTCGAGGAGGGCGGCGACGGCGTCGACGTCGTCGGCGGTCAGCGGCCGGGAGGTGAGGCCGGGCGGCAGGTCGAGGGGCGGCACAGGGGCCGAGGCTAGAGAACGGCGCCCGGGCGGGCCACCGAGTTCACCGCCGGGCGAAGAGGCAGAAGGGGTGGCCGGCGGGATCGGCGTAGACGCGCACCACCTCGGCGTCGTCCTCGTGCCCGCCCAGCGGCCGCGCGCCCGCGCGCTCGGCCACCGCGCAGGCGGCCTCGAGGTCGTCGACCTCGATGTCGAGGTGCAGCTGCATCTGCTGGTCGCCGGGGCCGGCCGGCCACACCGGCGGCACGTGGTCCTCCTCCAGCTGGAAGGACAGACCGGTGCCGCCGTCCTGCGGCCGCAGGGTGACCCAGCCCGGCTCCTGCGTGCCGAACGGCCAGCCGAGCAGCTCCTGGTAGAAGGTGGCCAGCGCGGCCGGGTCGGGCGCGCCCAGCACGGCGGCGGTCAACGAGAAGGTCGGCATCAGCCCTCCACTCCGAACAGACGGGCGCCGTTCTCCCAGAGGACGGCGCGCAGCCAGTCCTCCCCGAGACCGAGCCGGTGCAGCGCGGCGAGCTGGTGCGCGTACGGGTACGGGATGCTCGGGAAGTCGCTGCCGAGCAGCACCTTCCCGCGCAGCGCCGCCAACCGCGACCGCTCGGCCGGGTCGAAGGGCATGAGCCGCTCGGTGAAGTCGGTGGCGAACATCGTGGTGTCGAGGTGCACCCGCTCGTAGCGCTCGGCCAGGTCGAGGAAGGCGCCGTACTCGGGCATGCCCAGGTGCGCGATCACCAGCTGCAGCCGCGGGTGCCGCTCGAGCAGGCCGGCCGTCGGCTCCGGGCCGGTGTGCTCGCCGGCCAGCGGACCCGAGCCGCAGTGGATCACCACCGGCGTCCCGGTCTCGGCCAGCCGCCCCCACACGGGGTCGAGCAGCGGGTGCCGCGGGTCGAAGGCGCCCACCTGCACGTGCACCTTGAACACCCGCGCGCCGCCGGCCAGCGCCTCGGCGACGTACGCGGGCGCCTCCGGCTCGGGGTAGAACGTCGCCGACCGCAGCACCCGCGGGTGCCGGGTGGCGAACTCCGCCGACCAGTCGTTGAGCCAGGCCGCCATGCCCGGCTTGTGCGGGTACGGCAGCGTCGGGAACGCGCGGACGCCGAGCCGCTCCAGTACCGCCAGCCGCTGCTCGTCGGGCAGCGGGTAGGCGATCGGCCACGCCGCGCCGTAGTGCGCCTCGGCGCCCTCGAAGAACTTCCACACCTTGGCCTGCACCGACGGCGGCAGGAAGTGCACGTGCACGTCGACCAGCCCGGGCAGGCCGAGCTCGCGCCAGTACCGGGGGACGTCGGCGTCGTCCTCCGGCGGCGCGACCATCAGAGGGTCACCACGACCTTGCCGCGCACGTGCCCGCCGGCCACCAGCTCCTGCGCCTGCGCGGTCTGCTCCAGCGGGAACGCCTTGGCGATCGACACCCGCAGCTGGCCGGCGTCGGCCATGCGGGCGAGCTCCTCGAGGTCGTGGCGCTCGGGCCGGACGAAGACGTAGCGGCCGCCCATGTCGTTGACCGCCGGGTCGACGACGCTGGCGACCCGCGACACGTCGCGCACCTGCTTCGGGGCGTCGGACAGCGCCGCTCCCCCGGCCAGGTCGAGGACGGCGTCGACCGGCTCGGACAGCTGCTCGCTGACCGGGCCGGCGGAGTAGTCGACCACCTCGGCCGCGCCGGCGTCGGTGAGGAAGCCGCGGTTGCGCGGGCTCGCGGTGCCGATCACGTGCGCGCCCAGCGCCACGGCGATCTGGACGGCGAAGAAGCCGACCCCGCCCGCGGCCCGGTGCACGAGCACCCGGTCGCCCTCGCCGACGTCGAGCGCCTCGGTCAGCGCCTGGTAGGCGGTCAGCCCGGCCAGCGGCAGCGCGCCGGCCTCGGCGAACGACAGCGACGACGGCTTGCGCGCCACGCAGCGCTGCGGCGCCGGCACCAGCTCGGCCGCCGTCCCCCACTGGACGTCGTCCCGGCGCAGGTAGCCGAACACCTCGTCGCCGGGGGCGAGGTCGTGGACCGCCGGGCCGACGGACTCGACGACCCCGGCGAGGTCCCAGCCCGGCACGATCGGGAAGCGGTGCGGGAACGCCCCGGCCAGGTGTCCCTCGCGGATGCCGATGTCGACCGGGTTGACCCCCGCGGCCGCGGCCCGGACCAGCACGGTGTCCGGCCCGACCGGCGGCTCGGGGAGGTCGTCGCGCACCTGCAGGACGTCGACGCCGCCGAAGCGGTCGTAGGCGATGCCTCTCATGACGGGCCGATCACCGGCGGCCCTTCACGTACCGGCCGAACGCCTTCTGGATCTCGCGGCGCGAGTCGCGCTCGGCGAGGTCCTGCCGCTTGTCGTAGGCCTTCTTGCCACGCGCCAGCGCGAGGGTGGCCTTGACCTTGCCGTCCTTGAAGTACAGGTCCAGCGGGACGAGTGTGAGCCCGCCCTCCTTGGTCTTGCCGATCAGCTTGTCGATCTCGGCGCGGTGCATGAGCACCTTGCGCTTGCGGCGCGGGGCGTGGTTGGTCCACGTGCCCTCGGTGTACTCCGGGATGTGCACGTGCTGCAGCCACACCTCGCCGCCGTCCACGGTGGCGAAGCCGTCGACGAGCGAGGCACGTCCGGCCCGGAGGCTCTTCACCTCGGTGCCGGTGAGCACCAGGCCCACCTCGTAGGTGTCGAGGATCGAGTAGTCGTGCCGCGCCTTCTTGTTCTGGGCGATCAGCTTGCGCCCCTGTTCCCGCGGCATGACCCCAGGTTACCGAGGGCGCCGCTCCCGCACGGCCGACAAGGTCAGCAGCACCGCCGACGTCGCCGCCCAGGTAGCGCTGCAGGCCATCCACGCCGGGGTGATCGCGACCATGCGCACCCGCTCGCCGACGCTCACCGGCAGTCCCCGCAGGGGCAGAACCCGGTCCAGATCTCCTGCAGCCGCTCGCGCACGATCCCAGCCCTCTCCACGTCGTCGGGGAAACGGCCGGAATCTACCCGCGGGTAACCCGCGTCACACCTGGACGCGCTAGAGGCGGACGTACAAGCGCAGGGTGACGTAGGCGGCGATACCTGCCAGACCGACCCCGGCCGCGGCGATGATCGGGCTGATCGTGGCGATCGCACCCCAGTCGACCGGCGGGATGATGCCGGCCTTGATCGGCCCGGCCAGCGTCTTGTCGACGAAGAGCACCTTGGTCAGCACCAGGCCGCCCACGGCCAGCAGCGCACCGATGAGCCCGGCGACCGCCGCCTCGAGGATGAACGGCAGCTGGGTGTACCAGCGCGAGGCGCCGACCAGCCGCATGATGTTGGTCTCGTTGCGCCGGTTGAAGGCCGCGAGCTGGATCGTGTTGGAGATCAGCAGCAACGCGGCCAGGGCTTGCACGACGGCCACCGCGATCGTCGCGTTCCGGGCGCCGTTGAGCAGGCTGAACAACCGGTCGAGGAAGTCGCCCTCGTCGCGCACCTGGTCGACGCCGTCCTGCCCGTTCGGGAACTCCGCGGCGATGACCGAGTAGCGCTCGGGGTTGACCAGCTCCACGCGGAAGCTCTCCGGCAGCGCGTCCGGCGGGGTGTTGTTGACCAGCTCGGGCTGCTGGCTGAACTGCTGCTGGAAGCGCTCGTAGGCCTCTTCCTTGGACTCGTAGACGTAGCTGGCGACCTCGGGCGAGTCGTCGAGCTTGGCCTCGATGGCGCTGCGCTGCTCGTCGGTGACGTCGTCGGTCAGGAAGATGGAGACCTGCACCTTGTCGTAGTAGATCTCCTTCATGTCGGAGATCATCCCGGCGATCAGCAGGCCGGTGCCCATGAGCCCGAGGGAGATGGCCGTCGTCAGGATCATCGCGACCGTCATGGTCAGGTTGCGACGCAGCCCGGTGGCCACCTCGGAGAGCACGAAGTTGACGCGCATGGATTCCCTGTCGTGGAGTTCTGCAGGTCGAGGGGGTCGGTGACCCCGGGGCTAGCGGCCCACGCCGTAGACGCCGCGCGACTGGTCGCGGGCGATGACGCCGCCGTTGAGCTCGATCACGCGCCGGCGCATGGAGTCGACGATGTGGTAGTCGTGCGTCGCCATGATCACCGTGGTGCCGGTGCGGTTGATCCGCTCCAGCAGCAGCATGATCCCCTCGCTGGTCTCGGGGTCGAGGTTGCCGGTGGGCTCGTCGGCCAGCAGCACCAGCGGCCGGTTGACGAAGGCGCGGGCGATCGCCACCCGCTGCTGCTCACCGCCGGAGAGCTCGTGCGGCAGCCGGGCGGCCTTGCCCTCGAGCCCGACCATCTCCAGCACCTCGGGGACGACGCGCTTGATCGTCCGCTGCGGCTTGTTGATGACCTCGAGCGCGAAGGCGACGTTCTCGGCCACCGTGCGGTTGCGCAGCAGGCGGAAGTCCTGGAAGACGCAGCCCATGGTGCGGCGCAGCTTCGGCACCTTCCACTTGCTCATGGTGTTGAGCGTCTGGCCGTTGATCGAGATCGTGCCCTTGGTGGGGTCCTCCTCCTTCAGCAGCAGCCGGAGGAAGGTCGACTTGCCCGACCCGGACGAGCCGATCAGGAAGACGAACTCACCCTTGTCGATCTCGGTCGACACGTCATCGAGGGCCGGCCGGGAGTTGGCCGGGTAGATCTTGGTGACGTGTTGCAGTTCGATCACGGAGGTTCACGGTACCGGTCGGATGGCCGATCATGCCGCCGTCGCCCGGAGACTCTCCGGGACGACCTCCGCGACCAGCAGCGAACTGGTGCCGGTGTGACGAACGGGACGCCGTCGGTCAGCTCGCGGGCACGGACTCCTGCTGCCGCCGCCACCGGATCCCGGCCTCGATGAACGAGTCGATGTCGCCGTCGAGGACGGCGGTGGTGTTGCCGGTCTCCTGCTCGGTCCGCAGGTCCTTGACCATCTGGTACGGGTGCAGCACGTAGGAACGCATCTGGTTGCCCCAGCTGCTGCCCTCCCCCTTGAGCGCGTCCATGGCGGCCCGCTCCTCCTCCTGCCGCTTGGCCAGCAGCCGGGCCTGGAGCACGCGCATCGCGGCCGCCCGGTTCTGGATCTGGCTCTTCTCGTTCTGGCAGGAGACGACGATCCCGGTGGGCAGGTGGGTGATCCGGACGGCGGAGTCGGTGGTGTTGACGCTCTGCCCGCCCGGCCCGGAGGACCGGAAGACGTCGATGCGGATCTCGTTCTCGGGGATGTCGACGTGGTCGACCTGCTCGACGACCGGCAGCACCTCGACGCCGGCGAAGGAGGTCTGCCGGCGGCCCTGGTTGTCGAACGGCGAGATGCGCACCAGCCGGTGGGTGCCCTGCTCGACCGAGAGGGTGCCGTAGGCGTACGGGTGCTTGACGGCGAAGGTGGCGGACTTGATGCCCGCCTCCTCCGCGTAGGAGATGTCGTAGACCTCGACGCCGTACTTGTGCCGCTCGGCCCACCGCAGGTACATGCGCATGAGCATCTCGGCGAAGTCGGCGGCGTCGACGCCCCCGGCCTCCGAGCGGATCGTCACCAGCGCCTCGCGGGCGTCGTACTCGCCGTTGAGCAGGGTGCGGACCTCGAGCTCGTCGATCTCCTTGCGCAGCCCCTCGAGCTCGCGGTCGGCCTCGGCGAGGCTGCCCTCGTCGCCCTCCTCCTCGGCCAGCTCGTGCAGCACGGCGGCGTCGTCGAGCCGGCGGCGCAGCTCCTCGACCCGGCGCAGGTCGCCCTGCAGGTAGGACAGCTTCGAGGTCAGCGCCTGCGCCTTCTCGACGTCGTCCCACAGGTCCGGGGCGGCGGCCTGCTGCTCCAGCTCGGCGATGTCGCGCCGCAGCTTGTCCACGTCGAGGACGGCCTCGATGGACTTCAGGGTCGTGTCGAGCTCGTCCAGGACGACGGAGAAGTCAGCGGCCACGTCGATCCAATGTAGTCGTGCGCGGCGGGTGGGTCCGGGCAGGGAGAACGAGCAGGGGCGAGCCCGGCCGATCCGCCCCGGGTCAGGAGAGGACGGCGCCGGGCGCGTGGCGCCAGACGGTCATCCACCGCGCGAGGTCGCCGGCCGGCATGGGCCGGGCGATGTGGTAGCCCTGCGCGAAGGTGCAGCCCAGGTCCATGACGCGGGCCAGCTGCTCGGCGGTCTCCACGCCCTCGGCGAGCGTGCGCATGCCCAGGGCCGAGGCGAGCCCGACCACGGCGGCGACGGCGGCGGCCGACGACCGGGCGCGGTCGCCGGCGCCGGCGACCAGGCTGCGGTCGATCTTGAGGATGCCGGCGGGGATGTTGACCAGCTGGCCCAGCGACGAGTAGCCGCTGCCGAAGTCGTCGATGGACACCTCGATGCCGCTGCGGCGCAGGATCGCGAACTGCTCGGCGGCCCGCTGCGGGTCCTGGGCGACGGAGGTCTCGGTCAGCTCGACCAGCAGGCGCGACGGGTCGAGACCGGCCGCGGCGAGCGCGTCGGTGACGTCGTCGAGGAGGGTGCCGGTGGCGAGGTGCGCGGCGCTGATGTTCACGCCGGTGACCAGGTCGAGGCCGCCGACCAGCCACTCGGCGGTCTGCCGGGCCGCCTCGCCGAGCACCCAGCGGGCCAGCGGGACCACGAGGTCCTGGCGCTCGGCCGCGGCGAGGAAGTCGCCCGGGTGCAGCAGCCCGCGCTCCGGGTGCTGCCAGCGGACCAGCGCCTCGACCCCGCTGCACTCGCCGGTGGGCAGGAACATGATCGGCTGGTAGTGCAGCAGGAGCTGGCCGCCGGCGATCGCGTCGCTGAGCTCGCCGGCGAGCAGCGCACGGCGCTCGGCGGCCGCCCGGAGGTCGCTGGTGAAGGTGTGCACCCGGTTGCGACCGGCGGCCTTGGCCGCGTACATGGCCAGGTCGGCGTCGCGCACGAGGTCGGTGGCGCGGGCGCTGCCGACGTCGTCGGCCGGTGTCGCGGCGATGCCGATGCTGGCGGTCAGCCGCGCCGTGCGCCCACCCAGCGCGAACGGCTCGTCGAACGCCGTCGCGAACCGCTCGGCGAGAGCGACCGCGCCGTCGGCGTCGCAGTCGCGGCACAGGACGACGAACTCGTCGCCGCCGAGCCGCCCGACGGTGTCCCCGGCGCGGGTGCGGCCGCTCAGCCGCGCGGCGATCTGGCGCAGCAGCTCGTCGCCGACCTCGTGGCCGAGGGAGTCGTTGACCTCCTTGAACCCGTCGCAGTCCAGGAACAGGACGGCGACCGGGCCCCGGCCGGGGCGGCGCAGCTCCTCGTCGATGAGCTCGTGCAGGTGCGCGCGGTTGGGCAGCTCGGTGAGGTGGTCGTGCCGGGCCTGCCAGGAGGAGGTCCGCTCGGCGTGGACCCGCGCGGTGATGTCGGTGTGCGTGACGACGATCTGCCCGCTCCCGTCCACCCGGGAGGCCTGCAGGTGGAACCAGCGGGTGCCACCGGCGCCGTCAGGGACGGCGCAGTCGGTGGCGTAGGCGTCGAGCTCGCCGCCGGCCAGCGCGCGCAGCGAGCCGACGACCGAGCGGGTGAACGTGTCGTCGAGGAAGCGCAGCGCGGAGTCGAAGTAGTTGCCGCCCACGCCGAGGGCCACGGCGGCCGGCGCGGCGGCGTTTCGGGCCGTCCAGGTGGAGTTGGCGAGCAGCACGGTGCCGTCGGGCCCGACGATGACCGTGGGCGAGGGCAGCGCGTCCAGCACGGCCTCGACCCGGACGGCCTCGTTCGCCGCACGCACCGTCACGCGCCCCTCCCCGACGACGGCGGACCGCCGACCCGGCGACCCCTCTCCCCCACCATCGGACGCCGCGCGGGCGTTGTTGAGTTCCGCCACGCCGCGAGACCCGAACGGGTGAGCGCCGACGGCGTGTCGGGCCGGGACGCGCGGATCAGGGCTCGCGGGTCTCGGCGGCCAGCCAGGCCAGGTAGGCGGGGTTGCCGCCGACGAGCGGCAGTGCGATCACGCAGGGGACGTCGTAGGGGTGCAGCTCGTCGGCGCGGGCGACGATCGCCGGCACCAGCGACCGGCGGGTGTGCAGGGCGACGCGGGCCTCGGCCTCGTCGTGCACCGCCCCCTCCCACCGGTAGACCGACCGGATCTCGCGCACGGCGTGCCCGCACGCGGCCAGCCGCTCCTCGACCAGCGTGCGGGTGAACCCGGCCAGCCAGTCGGCGTCGTCGGCGGTGACCACGACCTCGCAGAACCCGGTGTCCTCCACGTGCCGATCCTGCCCAGCTGGGTAGGGCGGGCGCATGAGCGACTTCGTGAACATCCGGCTGGACGGCGAGGAGTACGTGCTGCGCCCGCAGGAGGGCGCCCTGCAGGTGGGCCGGCGGGTCGGCGGCGACGTCACGTGGCTCGACGAGGTCGACACCGGCCTGTTCCCCGACGCCGCCCGCCAGGCCGTCGAGCGGGGCGACGCCGAGGACCAGGCGCTGCTCACCGCGCTGCGCGGCGTGATCCAGGCCGAGGTCGAGCGCGGGGGCTGACGAGCCGCCTCAGACCACGGCTCGGGCGCCCCCGAGGAGCAGCAGCTCGGCCTCGTCGGCCTCCATCGGCCGGGCGAACAGGTACCCCTGCGCGCGGGTGCAGCGGCCGTCGAGCAGGCCGCTGCGCTGCTCCTCCAGCTCGATGCCCTCGGCGACGATCTCGAGGTCGAGGGCGTGGCCCAGGTCGATCATGCCGCGCAGCACCGGCGGCAGCTGGCCGTCGGGCGCGATCGCGGCCACGAACGACCGGTCGATCTTGAGCACGTCGACCTCGAACCGGCTCAGGTGGCCCAGCGACGACTGCCCGGTGCCGAAGTCGTCCAGCGCCACGCGGACGCCCAGTGCCCGCAGCGCGCTCAGGCAGCGGGCCGCGCGAGCGGGGTCCTGGACGAGGGCGCCCTCGGTGACCTCCAGCACCAGCGTCGAGGGCGCCAGCCCGGTCCGGGCGAGCGCCTCGGCCACGACGTCGACGAGGTCCGGTGAGGACAGCTGCACCGGCGACACGTTGACCGACATGGTGAGGGCGTCGGTCCCGGCCACGTGCCGCCACGCCGCCGCCGTCGCGGTGGCCTCGCCGATGACCCAGGCGCCGATGTCGCGGATCAGCCCGAGTTCCTCGGCGACGGGCACGAACCGGTCCGGCGGCACGGCGCCGAGCGTCGGCGACTGCCACCGCAGGAGGGCCTCGAACCCGTGCACCCGGCCGTCGGCCAGGTCGACGACGGGCTGGTACACCAGCCGGAGCTCGCCGTTGCCGAGCGCTCCGCGCAGGCCCTGCTCCAGCAGCCGCCGCTCCTGGGCGGCCGCCCGCATGGCCGGGTCGAAGGTGGTGACCCGGCTGCGGCCGGCGGCCTTGGCCACGTACATGGCGATGTCGGCGTCGCCGATCAGCGAGTCGCTGGTGGCGCCCGGGGCGGCCAGCGCGACCCCGATGCTGCCCGAGACCTGCACCCGCTGGCCCGCGACGACGAGCGGGCGGGTGAGCAGCTCGAGCACCCGCGCCGCCGTGGCCTCGATGTCGGCGGCGCCGTCGCCGCCGTCCACCACCACGGCGAACTCGTCGCCGCCGAGCCGGGCCACGAGGTCGCCGGCCCGCACCGCGGAGGTGAGCCGGGCGGCGATCTCGCGCAGCAGCTCGTCGCCCGCGGGGTGGCCGAGCGTGTCGTTGACCCCCTTGAAGCCGTCGAGGTCGACGAGCGCGAGCCCGACCGACCCGGGTCGCCGGCCGGGGCCCAGCGCCCGCTCGAGCCGCCGGGCCAGCAGGGCCCGGTTGGCCAGCCCGGTGAGCGGGTCGTGGAAGGCCAGGTGGGCCACGGCGGCCTCGGCCCGCTTGCGCGCGGTGATGTCGGTGGCGTGGACGACGACGCCGCGCACGTCCGCATCGCCCCGCAGGTCGATCAGGCGCACGCCGAGCCAGCCCTGCTCGCCGTTCCAGCGGCAGGCCAGCTCCGACTCGACCACCACGCCGGGCCCGGCCTGCCGGACCCGGTCGGCCAGAGCACGGGCGTCCGCCACGGCGACGCCCGAGCGGCGCAGCAGGGCGGCCAGCGTCGCGACGTCCTCCCGCCCCGCCCCCAGCAGCGCGGTGAGCGGGCTGGGGTCGCTGACCAGCCGGCCGTCCTCGGACAGCACGGCGACGGCGTCGGCGGAGTGCGCGGCCAGCGCCGCGCTGTAGCGCTGCTGCGCGCGGACCTGCGCACGGGCCCGCGCCTCCCCGCGGAGCAGCCGAGCCGCTCGCCAGAAGATCAGGACGGCCAGCACGAGGGAGCCGGCGAAGACGGGCACGTGCAGCAGGGCGTCGGCGGTCAGTTCCTGCAGCAGGTCGATGAAGCTGGGCACCAGCAGCGCGCCCAGGCAGACAGCGAGCCGGCCGAGGCCACCCTTCGTCCGGTCGTCGTCCTCCTCGGCGGGCCCCTCCGCGCCTGCACCCGCCCCGGGGCCTCCCCACGTCGCCGAGCCGAGCAGCACCGCGGCGAGCATCCAGCCGGTGTCGGTCCACGCGCTGATGCCACCGAGCTCGACCAGCGCGTAGGCGAGGTCCGAGGCGAGCCAGCAGACGGCACCGGCCGCGACGACCAGCGCGCCGATCTGCTCGCGCCGCCGGACGACGACGAGCCGGAAGACCAGGCCGATGAGCGCGGCGTCCATCGCCGGGTACAGGACCCAGACCAGCCGGGTGGCCAGGGAGACGGAGGTGTCGCTGAGCGTGGCGGCGAGCGAGAGCTGCCAGACGACGAGCAGCGCGCCGATGAACACGACGACCGCGTCGATCCAGCCGTCGACCTGCTGGCCGCGGGAGCGCCCGGAGAGACCGGCCATCCGCCACAGTCCCGCCCCCACGGCCGCGTACGCGGCGACGTAGGCGACGTCGGCGGAAGAGACGTCGGTCGACCCGCCGGTCCAGGACACGAGCTGCCACACCAGGTCGCCGACCGCGGACAGCGTGACACCGCAGGCGAGGGCCACCGTGCCGGGCCGCCGCCCCGTCCGCACCGCTCCCCACCAGGCCAGCAGGGCGGCCAGCCACGTCACGGCCAGGTAGACGACCTGCGATGCCAGGGTGCCGTAGACGACGGTGTGGACGGCCAGCACCACCGCAACCGCACCGCACGCGACTGCCCAGCTCCCGAGCCGCACTCCGCTGGAACGCACCGTTCACTCCCTCGACCGCACTGGCGTTGCCTGCCCATCGGGCGCCGCGCGGGAGGTCTGGACGGTGGTGTTCCGGTTTCACCCGACGGGGTGAGGTCAGCGGTCGCGCAGGCGGCGGACGAAGGCGAGGCCCGACCACGTCGCGTCGACGGCGCACACCTTGACGTCGACCAGCCCCTCCGCCAGCCCGAAGTCCCGGACCACGTCCTCGGTGAGGTCGGTGGGGACGCCGCTGCTGCGCTTCGGCCAGCACACCCACAGCCGCCCGGCGGTCGCCAGCCGCGGCACGAGCGCCGGCCAGCGGGCGTGCAGCCGGGCGGCGTCGGGCGCGAAGAGCAGGACGACGTCGTAGGGCTCGCGGCCGGGGCGGCGGTGTCCGTCGACCGGCAGCCCGGCCGAGACGCCGTCGAGCAGCACCCGGCTGCCCGCCCGGATCCCGAGCTTGGCCGGCAGCGGGGTGCCGCTGTACCCGCTGCTCACGGCTGGTCCGGCCAGAGCAGGCGTGCCGTCTCCTCCCACGTCTCCAGCCCGCGGCCGCCGCCGAGCGCGATGCCGTCGAGGTCGAGGTCGGCGAGCACGCCCCAGTGGTCCGACGGCGCCGCCTGCGCGTCGCCGGTCAGCACCACCCGCGCCGAGCGGACCGCCACCCGCGGCTGCCAGGTGAACGGCGAGCCCACGAGCACGTAGTCGATGCGCCGGTGGTGGTCGGGCTCGGCGAAGACGGCGGCGGCGAACGGCGCGACGTAGGGGCTGTCGGTCGACCAGGTGTGCGGCCGCCCCTCCCCCGCGACGGCGAACGCGTCGGCCCACGAGGTGCTGCGGCCCTGCAGGCTCTGCTTCCCGGTGAGGAAGCGGATGCTGGCGTGCTCCGGCGTCGCGTCGAAGTCACCGCCGATGACCGGCGGGTACCGGTCGCCGGCCGCGAGCTCGGTGAGACCGGCGTCGAGCGCGACGACGACGTCCTCGCGCAGCGCCTCCTGGTGCGGCCAGCCGTGGCCGGTGGTCGCCGAGCAGAACCAGAACTCCGCCGCGCCCACCGCGACGCGGACGGCGAGCGCCACCCCGCCGTGCGGCAGCTCGAGCACGTGCCGCGCCAGCACCGGGTGCCGGGTGGCGACGGCCACGCCGGGGTCGCCGCGGTACGCGCCGTCGCGGCGCTCGTAGACGACCTCGTAGCCGAGCGGGCCGAGCAGCTCCTCGGCCTGGTTGCCCTCCCCCGGCCCGGCGTCGACCTCCTGCAGGGACACCAGGTCGGGCGCGAGCAGCCCGATCTCGGCGCGGAGCAGGCGGCGGCGGACCTCGTACGGCCCGCTGCGGGCCCACACGTTCAGCTGGAGAACTCGCACCCGGCCGAACCTAGGGCGACGGGGTGACCTCGCGCAGACCGGCGCCGGGGCAGGCCGCCGCCGGCTCGGGCGCGGTGACGCAGACGAGGAAGGCGACCTCGCGGGACTCGTAGGCGTCGCGGTCGGCGTTCCAGGCCCGCACGTGCCCGGCGCCCTCGACCCGCACCTCCTCGACCAGCTCGGGGTGCGCCGCGCGCAGCTCCTCGGTGGTGGACGGCGGCACCAGGTCGTCGGCGGTGCCGTGGAAGACCAGCGCCGGCACGGTCAGCCAGTCGCCGGGCAGGTAGTCGACGGCGTCCCAGTCGAGGTCGTAGCGCCAGCCGGCGATCCACTGCGCGGTGCCGGTGAGCACGTCGGGGACGCCGCCAACCACGGGCAGGTCCCGCTGCGCCGCGCCGTGCGCCACGGTGGCGCGCAGGTCGAGCATCGGCGCGTCCAGCACGACGCCGCGCACCAGCGACGCCGACTCCGAGTTCTGCAGGAACGCGGCCACGATCCCGCCGCCCATCGACGAGCCGTACAGGACGACGTCCTCCGCGCCGTGCTCGACCGCGTACCGCACGGCGGCCTCCAGGTCGCGCCACTCGGTCGCGCCGTAGGCGTACCGCCCGGTCGGGTCGGCCGGCGCCTCCGGGTCGTTGCGGTAGGTGATCACCAGCGCGGGCAGGCCGGCGCTGGTCACGGCCGGGCCCACGGCGCGCAGCGTCTCCGCGCGGTCGGCGCCCTTGCCGTGCACGGCGACGAACCAGGTGGTCGACGTGCTCGGCAGGAACCACGCCGGGCACTCCCCGCCGCCGCAGGGGACGGCCACCTCCTCGTACGGCGCGCCCCAGGCCTGCCGCGGGTCGTCCCACACCCGGCCCACCAGCGCGGCCGGGGTGCCGGGCTCGGGTCCGACGGCGCCGTCGAACACCCGGAGCACCCGGCCGTCGCCGAGGTCCTCCGGCTCGCCCGACACCACGGCGGAGCCGCCGTCCCAGACCAGCCCGAAGGTGCCCGCGGTGGTCAGCGGGTCCCGGTCGACGTCGTCGCCGGCGGCGCGGAGCACCACGCCGCGGTCGGTGTAGGAGTCGACGACGAGGTCGTAGCGCTGCGGGCCGTCGTCGGGGTCGACCTCGAGCGCCCCGGAGTGGATCTCGCCGGAGTAGTACCAGCCGGCGCCGCCGAGCAGGACGACGGCGAGCAGCGCGAGCACGCCCAGGACGACGACCGCGCGGCGACCTCGGCTGCGGGGACGGCGCTCGTCGGTGAGCACCCCTTCGCTGACCACGGGCGGGAACCTATGCGGCGCGGCCCCGTTCGGCCGCGACCGCCTCGCGGACGGCGGGCGCGACCTCGGCACCGAAACGGGCCAGCTCGTCGGCGTCGTCGGTGGCCAGCACGAAGGTGGCGAACCCGTGCTCGAGGGCCAGCCCGGTCAGCCGCTCGGCCGGCACGTCGGGGCCGACGTTGAGCAGCCGGCGGACCTGCGCGGGCTTGCGGCCGGCGTCGGCGGCGGCCTCGTCGATGACCGCGTGGGCCTCGGCGATGCCGTCGTCGTCCAGGTACGCCAGCGACGGCAGCCAGCCGTCGGCGCTGCGGCCGACCAGGCGCAGCATCCGCGGCCGCAGCGCGCCGAGCCAGATGGCGATGTCGTGCGCCGGGCGGGGGCCGCGCTTCGCGCCGTCGACGGCGTGGTGCTGGCCGGGCACGCGCAGCGGGGTGCGGTCGTCGACGTCCCAGATGCCGCGGACGACCGCGATCGCCTCGGCCGTCGCGGCCACCGCCCGGCCGGGGGTCAGCCGCTCGCCGCCCATCGCCTCGATGGCGTCCCAGAAGGCGCCGGCGCCCAGGCCGAGCTCGACGCGGCCGCCGCTGAGCAGGTCGAGGCTCGCGGCGGCGCGGGCGACGACGGCCGGCGGGCGCAGCGGCAGGTTGAGCACGTTCGGCGCGAGGTGCACCCGCTCGGTGCGGGCGGCGACGTAGGACAGCAGCGTCCAGGTGTCGAGGAACCGGGGCTGGTACGGGTGGTCCTGGAAGGTGACCAGGTCCAGGCCGGCGCGCTCGGAGGCCTGTGCCAGCAGCACGACCGCCTCCGGGTCGGCGCCGCTGGGGGTGAGGAACGAGCCGAACTGCAGGTCGTGGGCGTAGTCGGGCATGACCGCCTCCTCGCGTCGCGGACCGGGCACCGGCGCAACACGGACTCCGTCCCGGCTCTTCCTCTGCCACCATCTGCGCCCGTGAGCCGAACCCGCATCGCCCGCCGCGGCACCGTCGAGGCGCTGGTCGCGGCGCCGGCCGAGGCGGTCTGGGAGGTCCTGGCCGACGTCCCGCGGGTGGGCGAGTGGAGCGGTGAGTGCCGGGCCGCCCGCTGGCTGGACGGTGCGACCGCCGCCGCGCCGGGTGCCCGGTTCCAGGGGTCGAACAGGGTGCGCTGGTCGCGCTGGGCGCGCACCTGCCGGGTCGACGTCGTCGAGCCGCCGCGCGAGCTGGTGTGGCGCACGCTGCCGGCGGGGCCGTACCGCGACACCTGCGAGTGGCGGGTGATCCTCGAGCCCGAGGGCGGCGGCACGCGGATCGTGCAGAGCTACGAGGTGCTCTCGATGCCGCGGGTCGAGGAGGCGGTCGCGGCGCTGCTGCTGCCCGAGCACCGCGACCGCGAGGCCGCGCTGCGCGCCGACCTCGAGCGGCTGGGCGCGCTGGCCGCCCGCGAGCAGGGCTGACGCGCGTGGCGGACGGCCGGCTGTTCGAGGCGATCGGCGGCGCCCCGGCGCTCTCGGTCGCGGTCACGATCCTCTACGACCGGATGCTCGCCGACCCGGTGCTGGCGCCGTGGTTCGACGGCGTCGACCTGACCCGGCTGCGCGAGCACCAGCGCGACTTCCTCACCGTCGCGCTGGACGGCCCGCCGGTGGTCGGCTCCCTGCAGCGCTACCAGGGGCGGGCCGTCGCGCGGGCGCACGCCGGGCTGGGCGTCGACGACGGGTCCTTCGACCGGATGCGCGACCACCTGGTGGCCACCCTGCGCGAGCTCGGCGTGGAGCCGGCGCTGCTCGACGAGGTGCGGGCCCGGGTGGAGGCGCAGCGCGCCGCCGTCGTGGGGCCGGCGTGACGGCGCCGCGGTCGTGGCCGCTGCTCGAGCGGCGGGAGCTGCGCGACGCCGTCGCCGCCCGGCTGCGCGCGGCCGACACCGTCGGCGTCGTCGTCGCCGGCGAGGCCGGCACCGGCAAGACGACGCTGGCCCAGCACGTGCGCGCCGAGCTCGGGACGACGGTGCTCACGGTGCGCGGTTCGGCGCTGGTCGCCGAGGTGCCCTTCGGCGCGCTGCACCCGCACCTGACCGCGCTGCCCGACGACGCCGTCGCCGACCCGCTCGCCGTCACCCGCGCCCTCGGGCTCGCGCTGCGCGAGAGCGGCGGCGCGCGTCCGGTGGTCGTGGTCGACAACAGCGCGCTGGTCGACGAGCTCAGCGCGCACGTGCTCGCCGGGCTGGCCGAGTCCGGCGCCGCGGCCCTGCTGGTCACCGCCGTGGACGTCGTCGACATGCCGCAGGCGTTCGTCGAGCTGTGGCGCGACGACCTGCTGCCCGTCGTCCCGGTGCCGCCGCTGACCGACGACGAGGTGACCGCCCTGGCCACCGACTACCTGGGCGCGCCGGTCGCCGCGTCGTCGCTGCGCTACCTGGCCGAGGTGAGCGAGGGCAACCCGCTGCTGCTGCGCTACCTGGTCGACGACCACCTCGAGTCGGGGCTGCTGACGGCGAACGACGGGGTGTGGGCGCTCACCGCCGGGCAGCGGCCGACCGGCGCGCGGCCGGCCTCGCTGGTCGCCACCCGCCTCGGCCGCTGGTCGCCCGCCGAGCGGGAGGCGCTGGAGGTCGTCGCCCTCACCGAGCACCTGCCGGTCGCGCTGCTGCTCGAGCTGGTGGAGCCGACCGCGCTGGAGCGGCTGGAGCGCTCGCGGGTGGTGGTGGTCGACGGCGAGCCGGCGCCGGCGGTGCGCATCGCCAGCCGGCTGGTCGCCGACGTCGTCCGCCGCGGGGTGCCGTTCACCCGGCGGCGGGTGCTGCGCGACCGGGTGGTGGCCGCCGGGGCCGACCTGACCGCCGGCCCGCCGCGGCAGCTGCTGTCCTTCGCGGTCTGGACGCTGGAGAGCGGGGCACCGCTCGACCCCGGCGTCGCGGTGCGCGCCGCGCGGGCGGCCAACACCCTGTTCGACCCCGAGCTCGCGCTGCGCCTGGTGGGCACGGTGAGCGACCCGGCGCACCGCGCCGAGGCGGCGGTCGTGCGTGCCCGGGCGCTGCGCCGGATGGGCCTGGCCGCGCACGCCGCGCAGGTCGCGCAGGCGCTGCTGGACGACCCGGCGACCCCGCCGCCCGACCGGGTCGCGCTGGTGCGGGAGCTGGCGGCGGCGCTGGTCTGGGTGGACGGCGGGCCGGCCCGGGGAGAGGCGGCGCTGGCCGCGGTGCGCGCCGCGGTCGACGACCCGGCGCTGGCCCGCTCGCTCGACCTGCCCGGCTTCGAGCTGCGGCTGGCCGGCGGCGCGGGGGCCGAGCTGGTCGAGCCGCTGACCCGGCTGCACGCGGAGGGTCCGGACGGCGACCGGCGGCGGTGGCTGATCGGCTCGGCGCTGCTGGCCGCCGTCCTGGCGGGCGTCGGCCGGCAGCACGACGCGCAGGCCCTGCTCGCCGAGGTCGGCGCCGCGGTGGACGCCGCCGACGACGCCGACCTGAAGGTGCACGCCTCGCTGGGCCTGTTCCTGGCGACGGTGAGGTGCGGGCTGTGGGCGCGGGCGCTGGAGGTGCTCGGCTCGGGGCCGGTCGGCGCCGGCCAGCGGGCGCTGCACGCCGGCGCGGCGGTCGAGACGGCGCAGGGCGTGCTGCACGCCTGGGCCGGGCGGGCGGCCGCCGGGCGGACGGCGCTGCTCTCGGCGCTGAGCCAGGCCCGGCGGCGCGACCCGTTCCTCAGCACCGGGCAGGTGCTGGCCGGGCTGGCGCTGTGCGCGGCGCTCGACGGCGACGCGGCCGCGGCCCGCGCCGCCCTCGCCGAGCACGGGGTGCAGCGCTACGCCCCCTACGACCTCGCCGTCGCCGCCCGGTACTGCCTGCTCACCGCGCGGGCGCTGCTCGGCGACGACGTCCTCGACGAGATGGTGGCCAGGGCCGAGCGGCACCTGGCGGCCGGGCAGGCGATGGACGGCGTCCTGCTGCTGGCCGCGGCCGCCCGGCGCGGCTCGGCCGAGGCGGTGCGGCGGCTGCGCGCGGCGCCGCTGCCGCAGCCCGGGCCGCTGGCCGCGGCCATCGCCGCGTTCGCCGACGGCCTGGCCGAGGAGGACGCCGCGGCGCTGGTGCACGCGGGGCAGGCCCTGCTCGAGGTCGGCGACCCCGGGTTCGCCGCCGACGCGGCCGCCGCGGCGCTCGCCCTCCCCTCCGCCGGGCGGGAGGCGGTGCGTGCCGCGCAGCGGCTGCAGCAGACCGCCCGCCGGCGGATCGGGACCGCCGCGGCGCCGGGCGGTGCACCCGCGGTGCCCGATGGGCTCACCCCGCGCGAGCACGAGGTGGCGTCGCGGGCCGCGGCCCGGCTGACCAACCAGGAGATCGCCCGCGAGCTGCACCTGTCGGTGCGCACCGTGGAGAGCTACCTGCAGTCGGCGTTCGGCAAGCTCGGCATCAACAGCCGTACCGAGCTGCGCGACGTGCTGCCCGTCGCCTCCTGACCCCGTAGCCCGCCGGGGCGCGATGCCGTAGTCCCCGTACCGCGGTGCCGTAGTCGGCACGGTGCCCGCGCGCTCCCGCCGTCCCTAGCGTCGACGACGTCCTGAGCAGCACGAGCGTCACGGGAGAGCGCACCCTCATGTACCAGCCCGGCATCCTCGACGACCGCGGCCCCGCCGGCCCGACCACCGACGCCCCGCTGCCGCCGTGGCAGCCGCCCGCCGCCGGCTTCTCCCCGGTGCCCCCGCCGTCGCCCGCCCCGCGGCGCACCGGCCGGGTGGCCGGCGCCATCGCCACGGTGCTCCTCGCCGCCGGGGCCTACGCCGGCTGGCAGCTGGTCCGCGCCGAGGTGTCCGACACCGGCGAGGAGATCGCCGACGCCGTCACCGAGCAGGTGCTGGGCACCGACGCCGGCGGCGACGTCTTCTCGCTCACGCTCGGCCAGTGCCTGGACGAGCTGCCGGCGACCGGCACGGTGACCGAGGTGCCGACCGTGCCGTGCACCGAGCCGCACGTGTACGAGGTCTATTCGGTCTTCGACCTGCCGGCGACGCCGTACCCGGGCGACGCCACCATCGCCACCCTCGCCTCGGCCGGCTGCGACGCCGCGTTCCTCGGCTTCACCGGCGTCGGCTACGCGCAGTCGGTGCTCGTCCACGGCTACCTCACCCCCACGCAGGAGAGCTGGGCGGCCGGCGACCACGCCGTCGTCTGCCTGGTCACCGACCCGACCGTGCCCACCACCACCGGCTCGCTCGCCGGTGCGCGGCGCTGAGCGGAGGACGGGCGATGACGACGACCGTGCCCCCCGTCTCCACCCGCGTCTTCGGCCGGGCGGCGATGTCGCGGGCCGACGTGCCCGACGCCAAGCGCGGCCACCCCGCCGTCGACCTGCGCGGCTGGGCCGCCGACCGCGGCCTGCAGCACGTCGGCAGCGGCAACGCCAGCGGCTACTTCGCCGCGCTGCCGCTCGACGCGGGCCTGCAGTTCAACGTCTGCCGCGGCACGTCCGGCGACCGCGACGTCTGCGTGTGGCACTGGCGCTACCCGTGGCCGGTGGGCGACGACCTCGAGATGGGCGCCGGCACCTGGTTCGGCGTGCACGTCAACGTGCCGATGGGCCACTTCCTGTCGGTGCGGCGGTTCATCTCCTCGACCGAGGCCGACAACGTCTACGTCGGCGTGCCGTGCACCGGCGCGGCGAGCCTCACCCCCGAGGCGGCGCTGCTGCCGTCGTTCGTCGTCCACAACCGGCCGGTCGGGTGGTGGCGGACCAAGGAGGAGGTCGACCTCGCGCCGTACGGGCTGCGGGGCTTCACCCTGCAGGTCGCCGGCCGGCTGCCCGACGGCGTGCTGGACCGGCTGGTGCGCAGCGCCGCCGCGGCGGTGCTCCGCGAGGGCGGGCGGTTCCCGCTGTTCGAGCTGCGCTACCGGCTGGGCACCGTCGTCCTCAAGCGCAGCGGCTACGCCTCGACGGCGGCCGAGCTCGACGAGCTGGTGCACATGGTCCGCGACGCGGGCGCCGCGCTGGCCGAGGCCTGCCGGCCGCTGCACCGGCCGCAGCCGTTCGAGCAGCCCCTCCCCGCGGCCGCCGGCCCGGGCTCGCCCATGCACCCCTGGGTGCCGCCCACGCTGGCCGCCGCCGTGCAGGCGCTCGGCGGGCAGCCGGAGGACCCGGCGGCCTATGCCGCGGCGTTCCCGACCAACCCCGTCCCGGGGACGCCGTGGGCGGTGCTGCGCGGTGGGCTGCCCGGGCTGCCGGCCACCGCGCGGCTCGCGCTGCACTCGGAGGCACCGCTGGCGGACAGCAACAGCGGCCGGACGGCGCTGCTGCTGCCGGCCGGCGCCGCGGCGCCGACCCCGCCCGGCGGCCTGCCCCTCGACTCCCCGAGCGACCCGATGCGGTACGCGGTGCGCGACGGGATCCTCGCCGTGTGGGTGCTGCGGTGGCGCCCGCTCGAGCTCGGCGACGTCGACGGGCTGCTGCGGCGGGGGACGGCGCTGGCGCGCCAGGTGGGCGCGCTGCCGGGGTGACCACCGGCGCGTCGCGCCCGCCCCGGCGCTGGGTTGAGGACCTAAAGTCCTCCGATCGAGTGAGTGACCGTGCGCCACCAGGCATGCGCGGACCGCGACGAGCCGTTCCTCCCCAGGTGCGGACGACGGCGTTCGGCGGAGAACAGGATCGGAGAAGTCGATGAGCGAGCACGACGCCGACCGGCCGTTGGAGTCGTCGCAGGCCGACGTCACGCTGGTCACCCGCGGCATCACGGTGACCGCGTGCGTCGAGGTCTCGACCGAGCAGGCGCTGGTCGTGCGGCCCACCGGTGAGGGTGCCGCCTGGCAGCTCGCCATCCAGGAGAACGACCCCGTCGAGGTCTTCTGGGTGGGCGCCAACGAGGAGCGGACGCTGCCCGCGCGCGTCGCCGAGGTCGAGGAGGGCGAGGAGCCGCGCTGGCACCTGCGGCCCACCGGCCCGGCCACCCGCAGCCAGCGCCGCAAGGCCGTGCGCGCCCGCGTCCAGGTGCCGGTGACCATCCCGTGGGCCGGCTCGCAGATGTCCGGTCAGACCGTCGACCTCAGCGAGGCCGGCATGCGGGCGCTGCTCGACGGCTGGGGCCTGCCGCCCGAGGGCGGCACCCGCCTGCCGGTGAACCTCGACCTGGGGCACACCTCGGTGGACCTGACGGGCGAGGTCATCTGGCAGACGACCCGCGGCGCGCAGTGGCTGGTGGCGCTGCGCTTCGAGGACGTGCCCGAGAACGACGGCGACCAGCTGCGCCGCAAGGTGTTCGAGGCGCTGCGCGCCGAGCGCGCCGCCGCCGCCCGCTGACCCGGCCGCCCGGCAGCGGGCACGAAGCCCTTGGCCTCTGGCCGCCGGGCGCGGGCGGGAGCAGGGTTCGCCTCCCCGACCGAGCAGGAGGCACCCCATGCGCATGATGCTCAAGGCCGTCATGGACACCGAGATGGGCAACGAGGCGCTCCGCACCGGCTCCCTGGCCAAGGTGGTGGAGCAGATCGTCCAGCAACTCCACCCCGAGGCCGCCTACTTCGCCGGTGAGGACGGCCAGCGGGCCGCCTTCATCTTCTTCGACATGACCGACTCCTCGCAGCTGCCGGCCATCTCCGAGCCCCTCTTCCTCGCCGGCAAGGCGAAGGTGACGATCACGCCCTGCATGAACCTCGACGACGTCCAGAAGGGGCTCTCGCAGCTCCCGCCCGGTCTCGTCTGAAAGCCGGCCTGCCCCGCGCCGCCGGGCGCGGGGCAGGATGCCGGCATGAGCAGCGCCGGAACCGACCTCGACCCGGCCGCGCGGGCGCGCGCGGAGCAGGTGTACGAGCGGACGCGGAACCTGGCGACGGGCAACCTGCTGGCGCAGGGCGCGAGCGGGTTCTTCGGCTTCGGGGTGACCCTGCTGGTCGACGCGGCCGCCGTGCCGTTCTACGCGAACCTGTGGAGCGAGATCCGCGCCGTCTACGGCAAGGGCGAGATCACCCCCGAGGCCGCGAAGGCCTACCTCAAGCCCAACATCGGCTTCCTGGCGCAGGACCTGCTGTGGGACAAGGTGATCGGGTCGATCCCGATCATCGGCGTCCCGTTCAACATCGCCTTCGCCAAGGCGCTGACCTGGCGGCTCGGGGCGTGGTTCGGCCTGCTGTCGGCGATCGCCGGCGACGAGGACAGGCACGCGCTGACCCGGGCCACGATGCAGCTCACGCGCGAGGTCTTCCCCTCCTCGCGCAGCGTCTTCGACTTCGCCGCACCCGACCGGCACGTGTTCGTGTCGTTCATCGCCTCCGTCGACGGCCTGACCACCGACGAGGTGCACGACCGCACCCGCCGCGCCCTGGACGCGCTCCAGGGCAGGTAGCGGTCAGAAGCGCCGGGAGCGGAAGGCCCGCAGCAGCTCCGGGTCCTCCTCGCTGGAGTGCCCGTTGGCGCAGAAGAACTGCACCGCCGTCCCGACCAGCAGCCGGTCGTCGCCGGCCAGCTTCCAGCGGACCATGCCCAGGCGCGGCCGGTCGTCGTCCAGGTCCAGCGTCATCACGCACGCCGGGCACTTGACCGTGGTGCTCACGTACCGGACCGACGCCACATCCCCCGCGACGTCAGTCGTCTGATTCGTCATGTCCTGCCATATCGGCAGCCTGCGGACGAGTTCAGACCGTAAAGCCGGATCAGGTACCCACGCCCCGCTCGTGCGCGAGCACGACGGCGGCCGCGCGGTCCCGCGCCCCCAGCTTGACCAGGACGTTGGACAGGTTGTTGCGCACCGTCTTGGCGCTGAGCCCCAGTCGGCGCGCGATCGCCTCGGTGGCCAGGCCGCGGGCCAGCCCCTCGAGCACGTCGAACTCGCGGTCGGTCAGCTCCGGGAAGGGCCGCGACCTCGGCCGGGCCGAGCGGCGGGCGACCTCGGCGAGCACCGCGTCGGAGAGGACGGACGTCCCGGACGCGACCGCGGTGACGGCGTCGGCGATCTCCTCCGGGGAGGCGGACTTCAGCACGTAGCCGTGCGCGCCGGCGGCCAGGGCGTCGGTCACCTCGCGCTCACCGTCGAACGAGGTGAGGACCAGGACCCGGGTCCGCGGGCTGACCCGCCGGATCCCGCTGGTGGCGACCACCCCGTCGCCGTCCGGCATGCGCAGGTCGACGACGGCGACGTCGGGCTGCGCCCGCTCGGCGGCGGCGATCGCCTCCTCCCCCGTCCCGGCCACCGCCACGACGTCGAACGGAGCACGGCCGTGCAGCATCGCCCGCAGACCTTCCCGGAACATCGGGTGGTCGTCCGCCAGGAGCACCCGCACGGTCACCGCCCCACCTCCACCGGGAAGCGGGCGCGCACCCGGACTCCTCCGGACGCCCCGTTCGCCAGTTCGAGGTCCCCGCCGAGCGCCCGTGCACGGGCGGACATGGAGCCGAGCCCGACCCCGACCCGCGGTTCGGCCGGCAGGCCCGCGCCGTCGTCGGCCACCTCGAGCAGGAGGTCGTCGTCCACCCAGGCGAGCCGCACCGAGCAGCGCTCGCCGCCGGAGTGCCGGGCGGCGTTGGCGACGGCCTCGGTGACCGTCCGGTAGACCGCGAGCTCCGTCTCGGGGCTGAGCACCGGCAGCGCCGACGGGGCGTGGACCTCGACCTCGAACGACCCGGGACGGCTGAGCGCGGAGGCCCGCTGGCGGACGGCGGCGAGCAACCCCTGCTGCACCAGGTCGTCGGGGCGCAGGTCCTCCAGGATCGCCCGGACCACCGATCCGGCGCGCGCGGCCTCCTCGTCGACCCGAGCCAGCAGGCCGTCGGCGGCGGCCGGGTCACCGGCGGCCAACCGGTCGCGCGCCGCGGTGATCGCCAGCCGCAGGCCCGACAGCGACGGGCTGAGCTCGTCGTGCATGTCGGCGCGCAGCCGCGACCGCTCGTCGTCGCGGATCCGCAGCAGCCGCCCGTGAGCGTGCTCGACCTCGGCGGTGAGCCGGGCGGCGGCCACGACCGCGGCCACGGGCGGGAGCAGGCCGTCGAGCGCGCTGAGGTCGACCGGGACGCCGTCGGTGTGCGGCACGAGCACCAGCCGGCCGACGACCTGGCCGGCGTGCTCCAGCGGCCGGTACGTCGCGGCACCCGAGGGGTCCCTCCAGGTGGCGAGCCGCTCGTACCCCTCCCCCACCCGGGCCTCGACGGCGGTGCCGCGCAGTTCCAGCGCCGTGCCCACGGCTGCCGCGACCCGGTCGGGCACCTCGTCCGGCGCGGGTGCGCCGGCCAGCCGGGCGGCCAGGTCGCGCAGCCCGGCGACGGCGCGCTCGTCGGTGGTCGGCACGAGGGCGGCTCCGCGCCGGGCCAGACCGACGGCCAGCACCGCCGCGCCGGCGGCCCCCAGCACGGCGGCGGCCAGCGGTCCCGCAGACACCTCGGTGCCGGTGAGGAGCGCCACCGCGCCGGCGCAGGTCGCACCGGCGATGAGCGCCGCGGCCGCCGTGAGCACCCACAGGGACAACGAGTCCGCCACCCGGCGACGCGCGGGCGCGGCCTCCATGAGCACCGACAGGCCGATGGCCACCGGCAGCAGGCTGAAGGCGATCGGGAACGCCATGTCGAGCAGGTCGACGACCACCGGCGCGCGCTCCGCGAGGAGCAGGTACAGCGGCAGGGCGGCGAGGTAGAGGCCGATGAGCACCGCCCCCGCCCCGAGCACGACGCCGATCCGCTGCCGCCGTGCCCCCGTGGAACGCCGGTGCAGCCGGACCAGCGAGACCACCCCGGCCGCGGCGATCGGCAGGAACGGGACGAGCAGGACCGACACCACCACCCGGCCGGGCTGCGAGGTGTCGGGGACCGGCCACAGCAGGCACAGGACGACGCTCGCCGCCAGCGCCGCCACCTGGTAGCGCAGCACCCGGCGCCACCCACGGCCGCGGGCGCCGTCGGGGAAGACCACGAGCAGCACCGCCAGGACCGGCGGGCCGAGCACCCAGAGCGCGTCCGCGTACCGGTCGGCCACCGGGGTGGCGCCCAGCACCAGTGCCGTCGAGGAGGCGGCGAGCGCGAGCGTCACCGGATGGGTGGGCCGGCGGGCGAGCAGGGCGAGGGTCACCACCGCCTGCGCCAGCCCACCTCCGACGACGGCCAGCTCAGCCATGGCCGGGAAGCTAGGCCCGGATCACTCGCCGGAGAAGCGGTTCCGGCTCCCGGGTGCGGCCACCAGGGCGGCCACGACGACGGTTGCCGCGGCGACCGGGCCGGCCGCCAGCCACCAGGTCTCCGACCAGGGGTCGTCCAGCGCCCATCCCTCGCGTGCGTGGTAGACCACCCACCACACGCTGACGGCGAGGGCCGGCACGAGCGCGAGCACCGCCGCGGCCCGGGGGTGCCGGGCGGCGAGCACGGCGGCGGCCAGCAGCGGCAGGCCCAGGAGCACGGTGACCGGCCAGGCGCCCACCATCGCGAAGGCGAGGACGACGAGGAAGCCGGCGGCGAGGGCGAGGACCTGCAGGATGCGGGTGCGCGAGGTCGCGCCGGCGGTGTGCGCAGCGTCGGTGGTCACGGGATCTCCCCTCTCCGGCGCATCCCGGGTGGACGCGCTCAGGGGGAGGTTCGGGCGGGCGGCGACCCGGGAGCCAGGGCGCCGGTCCCGGGTCACCGGGACGTTCGGACGGGCATCGTCACCCGACCGGCTGAGCGAGCACGACCACGTTGTCGGAGTAGCCGCCGGTGCGCTCGTCGAAGGTGCCCCCGCAGGTGATGAGCGCGAGCTGCGGCGGGCCGTCGGTGCGGAACACGTCGGCCGGCAGTTCGGGCTTCGGCACCGACCAGCGGGACGTGACGGCGAAGCGGTGCACGCCGCCGGTGGCGTCGGTGACCTCCACGACGTCCCCCTCGGCCAGGTGGACGAGCGCCTCGAGCGGCCCGGAGCCGTACTCGGCCGAGTCGATGTGCCCGGCGACGACCGCGGTGCCGGCCGGGTCGCCGGGCACCGCGCCGGCGGCGAACCAGCCGAGCTCGGTCGGCCGGTCCGGCAGCTCCAACGCTCCGGTGTCCAGCACGCCGACCGGCACCAGCGGGACGTCGGCGCTGCCGGGCAGGGTGACGGCGACCGGCGCCGCAGCCACGGGGGGCTGCGGCGCCGGCGTCGTGGGCACCGGCGTCGAGGGGATCGGCGGGGCGGCCGGCACGACGGTCGGTGCGGTCGCCGACGCGGGGGGCGCGGCGATGTCCGGGGCGTCGACCCGGGGCGGCGTCGAGAGGACGACCAGCCCCGAGCCGACGGCGGCGGCTCCCGCGACGACCAGCACCAGGTGCCGGGCGCGCGGGCGTCTCACGCGGCGGTCGTCCGGCGGCGGGCCACGCCGACCGAGCCCGCGCCGACGGCCAGCAGACCGACGCCGACGAGGCCCCAGCCCACCAGGCCGCCGAGGCCGCCGTCCGCCGCCTGGCCGCCGGTGCCGCCGGGCACCGATGTCGGGACGCCGTACCGCTCGGCGGTGGTCCGCAGCTCGGTGAGGTGCTGCTGCACGACCGGGGTCGCCGCCTGGGCCTGGGCCAGCACCGTCGGGTCGGAACCGTTGCTCAACTCCGTCTGGGTGGCCGCCAGCGTGCTCGTGTGCGAGCCGATCTGCTGGGCGATCCAGGCCGTGTCGTAGGCCTGGCCCGAGTTCTGCTCGACGGCGGCGAGCTGCTGCTGCTGCTCCGGCGTCGGCGCCGAGGGCAGCTGCACGCCCAGCTGCTGCGCCGCCTGGGTCAGCGCCTGGTCGAGCTGGGTGTGCATCTGCACGAACATCGCGCCGAGCTGCTTCACCTCCGGCGTGGTGGCCTTCTGCTGGGCGGAGTTGCCGGCCGCGATCTCGGCCAGGTTGCTCTGGTGCGCCGCCTGCATCCATGTGACGTCCTGCTCGGACGGCGCGGCGAGGGCGGGGGAACTGCTCAGGACGACGACGCCGACGGCGGCGAGGGGGACGAGGACAGCACGGGACAACAGCTTGCGCACGAAGGCTCCGGGGGATTCGCAGCGAGCGGCGCGGGTCTGCTCCCCACACCGTTGCGGATGGCGGGCCGGTACCCGCCGGTTTCGCTGCCAACCCACAAGATGGCGCGCAATCGGATGAACTGCCCGGGCGCGGGACCAGCCGTTCCACCACATACCCTCCGGCCGAGGCCGACGACGACCGGACGGAGCCCCGTGGCGACGCCCTTCCACCCCGACCTGGCCATCGCCCGCTTCCTCCCCCGGCTGTCGTACGGCCCCCGCTCGGCGCGGGTGGTGCGCAGCCTGCGCGGGCGGCCGGGCAGGCCACCGACGGGCGTCACCGTCGAGCAGCTGACCGTCCCCGGTCCGGACGGCGAGGTCCCGCTCCGCCTGTTCCGGCCGGCGGGACAGCAGGCCCGGCGCCCGCCCTGCTCTGGATCCACGGCGGCGGGCTGGTCTTCGGCGCCCCGGAGCAGGACGACCGCAGCAACGCCGCCTTCGCCCGCGAGCTCGGCATCACCGTCGCCGCCGTCCGCTACCGGTGGGCCCCCGACCACCGCCGTGGAGGACGTCTACGCCGGGCTGGCCGGGCTGGTCGCCCACGCCCACGAGCTCGGCATCGACCCGGACCGCGTGGCGATCGGCGGCGCCAGCGCCGGTGGCGGCCTGGCGGCGAACCTCGCCCACCTCGCCCACGACCGCGGCGAGGTGCGCCCGGCGTTCCAGCTGCTCGTCCACCCCATGCTCGACGACCGGACGGTCGGCCGGACCAGCGTCGACCCGCGGCACCTGCGGCTGTGGACGGCGAAGAGCACCCGCTACGGCTGGGGCGCCTACCTCGGCCGCGGGCCGGGCGGCCCCGACGCCCCGCCGTACGCGGTGGCCGCCCGGCGGGAGGACCTGACCGGCCTGCCGCCGGCCTGGATCGGCGTCGGCAGCCTCGACCTGTTCCACGACGAGGACCTCGAGCACGCCCGCCGGCTGCGGGAGGCCGGGGTGCCGTGCGAGGTGCACGTCGTCCCCGGCGCCTTCCACGGTTTCGACATGGCCTTCCGGCGGGCCGGCGTCACCACCGCCTTCTGGCGCGAGCAGGCCCGCGCGCTGCGCGCGGCCCTGCTCCCCGGGTCAGAGGTCGGCGACGAAGCCGTGGATGTCGCGGACGGCTGACCGGTACGACTCCGGGACGGCGGCCCGGAAGGACATGTCGGCGGCGTGGGTCAGGCCCAGGTTGACCCGCCCGACGACCGGCACCCCGGCGCGCTGGAGCAGCCGGAAGTAGGCGATGCCCTCGTCGCGCAGCGGGTCGAGCTCGTTGACGGTGATGACGTGCGGCGGCAGGCCCTCGACGTCGGCCTCGGTGGCGAAGTAGGGCCAGGCCAGCGGGTTCTCGGCGTTCTCGCCGGTCGGGTCGTAGACCGCGACGAGCATGTCCATCATCTGGCAGTTGATGTAGTGCCCGTCGTTCTCGACGAGCGACGGCAGCTCGCGCAGCTTGCGGTCGCGGTCCCACCCGTAGCCGCCGCTGATGTAGGGGACCATCGCGTAGACCCCGTCGATCCGGTCCAGCCGGCCCTCGCGCTTGGCCTTGAGCACGGTGGCGAGCACGAGGTTGGCGCCGCCGGACTCGCCCTGCAGCACGAGCTTGGTGATGCCCAGCTGCTCGCGGTGGGCGTGGATCCAGTCGAGCGCGGTGCTGCAGTCGTCGAGGCCGGCCGGGAAGGGGTTGAGCCCCTCGGCGGTCCAGGCGTTGCGGAAGCCGACGGTGACCACGACCATCCCGGTCGCGGCGAGGTCCTCGCTCCACCGCCGGTGCACCGCGTTGTGCGCCTCGAGGATCGTCATGCCGCCCCCGTGGATGTAGACCGTGCACGGCAGCGGCCCGTCGACCCCGGCCGGGCGGAACACGTGCAGCGCGATGTCGTTGCCCTCGACGCCCCGGATCGTCTCCTCGCTGTGGGTGACGTCGGCCCGCACCTCGTCGGGCCAGTCGCTGGGCAGCGCGGCGTACAGGCCCTCGAACGCGGCGTGCGACTGGCCGACGAACTCGGCGATGACCGCAGGGTCGGCGGACTTGTCGAACGGCGGCGGCGCGGCGTGCCCGTCCAGGCCGAACGCCGCGAGCCCGTCCCGCAGCCGCGGGTGCACGCGGGGCTCGGTGCGCAGCTGCACGTCGGGGTCGGCGAGGCGGCCCTCCTGCCGGGCCCTGGCCATCTCCTGCGTCATCTCGCTCATGTGTCCCCTTGGTGCGACAAGTTGCCGATATGATGCAGGCACTGTGTCGGCGGTCACACCGGCTGTCAAGGAGGGGTGCGGTGGAGGGCGGGACGCTCGTGCGCACGCCCCTGCAGGACCAGCTCGAGGGCGGCGGGGGCCGGCCGACGGCGCTCGAGGCGTTCAAGCGCGCCCGCCGGACGTTCCTCGCCGGGGAGCGCGTCGACATGGGGCTGCTGGCCCGCGACCTCGGGGTCAACCGGGCCACGCTCTACCGTTGGGTCGGCTCTCGCGACCAGCTGCTGGTCGAGGTGCTGTGGTCGCTGGCCCGCCGCACGTTCGAGCGGCTGCTCGCCGACCCCGCGACGGCGCTGCCGGGCCGCAGCCGGGTGGCCTCGGTGCTCGACGCGTGGGTGCACGGGGTGATCGCCAACCGGGGGATGCAGGTCTTCGTCGAGAGCGAGGGCGAGCTGGCGCTGCGCCTGCTCACCACGCGGGCCACCGACTACCAGTCGCGACTGCTCGCCCAGGTGCGCGAGCTGCTGGTCGAGGACCTCGACGCCGGCCGGGTGCGCTCGGAGATCCCGCTCGACGACCTCACCTACGTGGTCGTCCGCATCCTCGAGTCCTACGTCTACCTGACCCTCATCACCGGGGAGCAGCCCGATCCGGACCGGGCCGGCCGCGTGCTGCACGCGCTCCTCCCGCCCGGCGGACCGGCGGCAGGCGTCAGCTCGGGGTGAGTTCGGCGGCAAGGTGACTTCTGGGTGGACAAGCACCCCCAGGGCCGCGACCTCCGGTCAGGCCCCAAGCCGTCCCGCGCCCGCCGTGCACGCTCCTCTCCGGCTGTGCACGCGCTGCAGCCCGGTCGATGCGGGTGAAACGCGTGCGAAGCGGTTCTCCGCCCGCCGCCCCAGAAGCGGCGATCGACTGGGGAGGTGAGGGAGGCGACTTCCCCACCTCGACGCCACCCTGCTGCCGAAGTCAGCTCCGGGTGAGTTCGGCAGGGTGTGATCTTCTGTGCGGAAGTCCGGCTGCCCGATGTGAGTGGTGTGCTGCGCGTTGGCGTTCTCGCGCTCGGCGGCTACAGGCGCGCTCGCACCTCTGTCACGCCCGCACCGGCGAGCTCAGGCAGGGCGGCGGTCCGGCCCGAGAGCGTGGTGAGCAGCGCGGTGGCCGGTCCGGAGATCGGGGCCCCCGTGCCGTAGCGCCAGTCGGTGTCGGTGGCCGAGAAGGCCAGCCCGTCGAGGATGCCCGGCGGAAGCGAGCGACGGGCGCGCGGGCTGGTCAGCTGCTCGAGGGCGACCCGGGCGTTCTCCGGGTCCGTCGGGGAGGGCACCCCGAGCGGCCGGTAGACGTCCTGGGCATGGATGACCAGATGACTCAACGGCGCCTCAACCGGCGCGCCGGGCACGTTGAAGGTGCGGTGCGCGGTCTCCCGAAGGCCCGCGACCACCTCGGCCGGTGTCCGGGTGTCCGTGGTCGCCCAACGGTCGGCGGCGCGGTCGAAGTCGAACCTCGCGCGCAGCATCATCTGCAGGAACCGGGGCGTCGAGACCTCGTACGGCATGAGCAGGTGCACGACGAGGTCTCGCACCGACCAGCCGGCACACAGGCTGGGGGTGTCCCACTGCTCCTCGTCCAGCCCGTCGAGCACGTGGAGCAGTCGGGTGCGCTCGGTGTGAACGCGCGCGTCGACGTCCTGCCTGATCTCGGTCACCTGGTTCCTCTCGTCGTCCTGCCGGCCCGCGGACGCCGAGTCCCGCCGCCCAGTGGGAGGACGGCCAGCGGTGCCGGAAGTCATCGCTGGCGGCGAGTCTCACCCGTACAGGGGCTCCGACCGGCCCCGGCGCGCGCGGACTTACGCACATCTGGCACACCTTGCTGCCGAACTCAGCTCCGGGTGAGCTCGAAGTCCCAGGTCGTCTCCGTCGTCGACACGGGCGTCGACACCACGGGCCCGCAGCGCGAGGTGGTCCCCTCGGTGTACCGGCCCGTCAGGGTCTCCCCGTCGAGGCCGAGGTCGAGCGACCAGCGGCCGGTCGAGAGGCCGCCGCCGGCGCAGGACTCGAGCTCCCAGGGCGGGATGGACCCGGCCGCGGTGAACCGGTTCCCCGCCTCCTGGAGCTCGGCCGGCTCGCCGAACACGTGCACGCTGCAGCTCGACCAGGAGCAGTCGATCTCGAGGGTGATCTCCTCGGTCAGGGCGCAGTAGGCGCCCTCGCAGCCGGCCACCGTGCCGGTGCCCGACCAGCGGCCCTCCAGCTCGGCGCCGGGCGCTGTCGAGCCGAACCCACCGGTGGTCAGCACGTAGCCGGCCGCGGTCGCGGCGACGAGGGCGGCCAGCACCACGACGAGGACGACGACGCGGCGCCGCGAGGAGGGCTCGGCGCCGGGGTCGACGGCGGGCGGGGGCTCCGCCGGGGGTCGGGAACCGACGTCGTCCACGGTGCTCGTCCTCCTGGGCTGTCGCGGGCGCGGGACAGTGTGCTGCCGCCGGGCACCGCGGTCGACCCTCTCGCGCGCGGCCGCCTACCGGATCTGGACGAACCTGCCGACGCTGGGCGTGCCGTCGGCCGTCAGGGCGAAGAGTAGGTGGAAGCCGGGCAGGACGACGCCGCGGTCGGCCGGGACCTGCATGGTGTAGGTGACGCCGTCGGTGGTGGTCGCGGCGAGGGGGACGCGGCGCTGGTCGGTGTTGACGGAGTGCGTGACGGCCGAGGTGCGGACGAGCGCGAACCGAGGGGTCGCGCCGCTGGTCCGAACCGTGATCGTCGACCCGTGGCCCGCCGTCGTCGGGGCGCTCACGATGCTCGGCCGGGCCCGCTCGGAGCCGTCGCTGTTCAGCAGGTAGGGCGGCGTGAGGATCTGGGCGTCCGGGTGGTTGGTGGTGCAGCTCCCGCAGAGACCGCCGCCGCCCGAGAACACCCGCCCGTCGGGCAGCAGGAGGGCGACGCCGTGGTAGGTCCGCGGCACGGCCTCCGGCGCCAGGACCGTGAACCGGCCGGTCGCGGGGTCCCAGAGCTCCGGCACCTGGACGGCGCCGGTGTCGGTGAAAGCCTTGGCGTGCGCCTGACCGCCGAGGACGACGACCGAGCCGTCCGGCAGGACGACGCTGTTGGTGAACGAGCGGCGGTAGGCCATGTCGGCGACGCGCGCCGCCTGCACCGGCGCCGCGGGGCCGCCGGTGATGTCGACCGTGTACGCCCGGGCGGTCGCCGGGCTGTCGTCGTACGCCGGCGCCCCGCCGACGGTCAGGATCCTGCCGACGTCGTACAGCACCGCGTTGCCGTTCATCATGTCGGGCGCGTCGCCGCGGGTGCCGGCGCTGCGGATCGACCCGTCGCCGGACGTGGTGATCCAGTTCATCTGCCTGCTCGGGCCGGCGTGGAACACGCCGCCGTCGGCGACGCCGAACACCCAGGCGTGGTTGTCGGCCCGGTACACGCCCGCCGGGTCGGCGGTCAGGATCCCGTCGACCAGCACGTTCGGCAGCCGCCGCCAGGAGCCGGTCGTGCTGCTGGGCGTCCAGACCTCGCCGTGCTTGTGCTGGGCGGTGTCGAACCAGGAACCGCCGATGGTGAAGACCCGGCCGTCGGAGAGCAGGGTGTTGCCCTGGTAGGCGCGCGGGATGGTCATCTGCGGACCGCGCGTCCAGGTGTCGATGAACGGGTTGTAGATCGTGGTGGCGGCGGCGCTGCTGCCGCCGTTGATCAGCACCTTCCCGTCGGGGAGCTGGGTCAGGCCGGTGCAGAACATCTGGTGGCCGACGTCGATGCTCGTGAACTGGCCGACGGTGCCGGTCGCCAGGTCGTAGACGGCCACCGCGGTGACCGTGCTGGTCATGTCGAAGGCCGTCGGCGCGTACGCCGAGAAGGTCAGCACCTTGTTGGTCGGCAGCAGGACGGCGGACACGGGCACGATCGGGAAGGCGATGGTCGGCCCCCACCGACCGGCGTAGGTGGCCTGCGGGTTCACGCCCAGGACCTGGAACTCCGCTGCCGACGACCAGGGCCCGCGCCCGCCGGCCTCGGTGGTCGCGGTCAGGCGGACGTGCCGCGCGCTGACCGCCGGGAAGCGGACCGGCTTCTCGGTGGGCGCGTCGGCGAAGGTGCCGGAGGCGACCGGCGGCGAGAAGGTCACGCCGTCGGTGCTGACGGCGACCGCGTACCCGCCGATGGTGCCGTTCGGGTTGCCGTCCTGCCGCGGCAGGTAGCGCAGGCCGGAGACGGGCCGCGCCGAGCGCATGTCGACGGTCACGGTGTGCGGCAGCGGTGCGGGCGTCCCCTCGTACCGGGAGTGCCAGAAGGAGGCCGCGCTGCCGTCGAGCACGTTGCCGACGGGGAAGCCCGTGGCGGAGTCGCTGGCGGCGGCGGTCCACCCGGTCCGCGACAGGACCGGCGGCGGGATCTGGCCGAGCACCGCGATCTCCGCCGCGGCCGACCACGGGCCGCGGTTGCCGGCCTCGGTGAGCGCCGTCAGCCGGACGTACCGGGCCGACACGGGCGGGAAGACGGCGGCCTTCTCCTGCGGGTCGTCGGCCCAGGTGCCGGTGGCGACCGTGGTGAAGGTGACGCCGTCCCGGCTGACGGCCACCGAATACTGCCCGACGGTGCCGTTGGGGTTGCCGTCCTGCCGCGGCAGGTAGCGCAGCCCCGCGATGTCCTGCACCGACCGCATGTCGAGGGTGATCCAGTGCGGCAGCGGTGCCGGTGTGCCCGCGAACTGGGAGTGCCACATCGTGACGGCGTCGCCGTCGAGCGCGTTGCCGGCCGAGTAGCCGCTCGAGGCGTCGCTCGCGGTCGCCGTCCACCCGGTCCGCGGCAGGTCGGGCG
This sequence comes from Blastococcus sp. SYSU D00669, assembly GCF_054050715.1. NCBI lineage: Bacteria > Bacillati > Actinomycetota > Actinomycetes > Geodermatophilales > Geodermatophilaceae > Blastococcus > Blastococcus sp. SYSU D00669. The sequence continues at coordinate 33,962 of NZ_JBJGZV010000011.1, read as the reverse complement.
GGCCGACCAGGCCGCGCAGCACGACGATCTCGGCGGCCGACGACCACGGCCCGCGGTTGCCGGCCTCGGTCAGCGCCGTCAGCCGGACGTACCGGGCGGAGACCGGCGGGAAGGCGATGACCTTCTCGGCGGAGTTGTCGGCCCAGGTCCCGATCGCGACGGGGGCGGACCAGGTCGCGCCGTCGCGGCTGGTGGCGACGGTGAACTGCCCGATCGTCCCGTTCGGGTTGCCGTCCTGGCGCGGCAGGTAGCGCAGTCCCCCGATGCCCTGGACCGACCGCATGTCGACGGTGAGCGAGTGCGGGAGCGGCGCGGGGGTGCCCTCGTAGCGCGAGTGCCAGAACGTGCCGGCGTTGCGGTCGAGCACGTTGCCCGGCGGGTACGCGGCCGAGGCGTCGCTGGCCGTCGCGGTCCAGCCGGTCGGTGGCAGGGGCTCCGACTGGGCGGTGAACGACTCGGGCGCGGTCGCGACCATGAGCTCCATGTGGTGCCCGTGGTCGGGGGGCTCGTCGTGACCTGCGGGGTGGTCGGTGACGTCCATCGTCGGGCTCCTGCACGTCTCCGCCGGCGTCGTCGGCGAACGGAACCAGCGGTTCCAGTATCCACTGGGACGGGCGACCGGAGAAGACGTGCGATCACGGAGCGGGCGGCTCAGCCGGCGACGTACCGACCCCGGCCGATCAGCCGGTGACCTGCCCTCCGGGAGGCGTGCAGTACGGGGGCGGGAACGGCGCACTCGGCTCGAGTTGGAACCTGAAGTCGGAGGCCCCGGGTGCGGTCGCTTCGTCGGCGCGGATGGCGAAGTGCGCACCCGGGCTCTCGGCCGTTCCGCGCCCGATGCCGCAACTGCCCTGCGTCGGGAGGTGGGGCTCGCCACCCTGACCGGCCTGCGCCGGGGCCGGCACGATGCATGCCGCCGCGGCAGCCGTCAGCACGAGGACGATGCGCCGTTTCACGGCAGGGCCCTTTCTCGACACGGAAATGGGTGCGGCACAGTGCAAGCCGGATCCATTCGCCCGGTCAATGGAGAAGAAGCCGTTCTCGTTGTCACCCACACGGGGGACTCCCCTTTCGACCGTGCACCCGGATCACCCTCCGGCCATCCGGGTCAGCCGCCCTCCACACCGACCGGGGAGTCGAGAGGAATCGCAGAGCGGCAGTCACAGGACTTGGGGGGATCTTCTTCGCAGCAGCCGTGGGAACGGCTTCTGCCGCCGCTGCGGACAAGCCGGCGCGAGGATGCCCTCCGCCCTTCGAGCCGTACGACTACGAGGAATTGTTCGTCTTCGTGGCGGAGGAACTCGGCGACCCAGATCCCCATGCAGCCGTCGCGAATGCTCTCGCTGCGTCCGACGATAACGGTGATCAGGCGTTGTGCATGGCCTTTCAGAGCAGGAACTTCGCGCCGTATCCCAACGCGATCGACGACGTCGCGAACCGGTAGCTGCCGCCGACGTTGCGCGCATTCCGACTGCGGTCAGCTCAGCCGTCGACGTAGCGGTCATGCTCGACGACGAACTGGCCGGTGGCGGTGTTGGCGTCGATGAAGTCGGGCGGTACCACAGCCGACGCGGACAACGTTGAGGTCGCGCAGCGGTCGCGCATTCACAAAGTCGCGTCGTCTGGCACGGGCCCTGAGATGGAGCATCGTCCGATCGATAAAGCCAGACTTTCTCGCACAACGCAGTGACGACACAGTGACGACGCGGTGACGTCTCCCGATGAGACTCATGCTGCGGTAGCCAGGATCCGTCGCCCGGGAACAGACAATGTGGAGGACGCCGTGGCAATGACCCTGATCCAGAACGATTCCGAGCGCACGATCTGGTTCGTCAACAGGGAGAGCGCAAGGGGCAACGTCATGGTTCCCGCTGGTGAGTCGCGGACTGCTCAAGCGTGGGTCCCGTGGTGCTGGGACGCCAACTCCTTCGGTTCGTACCACCTCGCGCTCGTACGCCCTCCGGACGAGGGCGGCGGGGGTTATCTGGTACGCCTGGCAGCGAGCTTCGGGTGATGGCGACAGGATCCGAGCCGAGAGGACAGGGTACGAGGACCCGGGACGCCCAGTGGCGGGGACCGGTAGCAATGTCGCGCTCGAACTCACGCACACGGGGGAATTGCGGGTTCACGCGTGTAGTCACCGCTGACACTCTTCAGCGCGTTGCCTGAGCGTTCCAGGCATCGCGGTCCGCCATAGGCGTCGTGTGTCATTGCGGCGTCCTCGGCGCGCGGCATCGGCGATCATGTGCCGAGGTCCAAGCACTGGGCCTGGCCGCAGTCGAATGGACATGCGACGACGTCGGCGACATCGCCGCAGACCTGTTGTGCAGCGACCTCGGCAGTCCTTCCCCGGGACGTTCGGAGGGGCTTCCGGGACCTTCCCGGGAGCCCCGGCGGTCTGGGCGGCACGTCCGCGAGAGAGGTGCTCGCCCAACCGACCTGGCCTCGATCTTGCAGCGACGACGGTGAGGGTTCCCGCATCGGCAGGAAGGCGGGCTCATGACCGGATCAGCACCGTCGATGGTTCGAGGTTCGACTCCCCCTTCGCCTGCACCTCCGCTCTGCGGTGCGATCGCCCGGATCGCGAGCCAGGAATTCCAGAGATGGCATCCCCGGGGCCAGCGGCCACTGACCGAGACGTCCGCGAGCGCCGCGCCGATCCTGCGCGAGTACTACCGCGTGGGGATCGGCAGCACGGTGACGGACGGCCAGCTGCGCGACCGGGGTTTCCAGGCGATGCACCCCTGGAGCGCGGTGTTCGTGTCCTACGTCATGAGGAGGGCGGGCGCCGGCCCCGACTTCCCCTACTCGGCGGCCCATCAGACCTACACGCGCATCGCCCGGCGCAACCGCCTCGCCGGCGACCGGACCAAGGCGTTCTGGGGCTTCAGGGCCACCGAGGTCGCCCCACGTGTCGGCGACCTGGTGTGCGCCGCACGGGCGAACAGCGGTGCCACGTACGACAACATCGGCGATGCCCGGCCGCGTGCCACGCACTGCGACGTGGTCACCGACGTCCGCCGCGGGCAGATCCGCGTCGTCGGTGGGAACGTGGGCCAGAGAGTCGGCGAGAAGTGGCTGAACACCCGGCCGGACGGGCGGCTGGATCTGACCGGTCCGCAGAGCCGCTTCTTCGCCGTCATCCGGTGCCGCGGGCGGCAGGGCTCGCCGGGCTGCCAGGCGAGCCCGACCGGACAGCCAGGTCTGGAGGACCGGATCCGGCGCGTCATGACCCTGCTGACCCGTACCTATGGCTATCCAGCCGCCGCGGCGGCGGGGATCACCGGCAACCTGATCGCTGAGTCAGGAATCCTGCCCAACCGCATCGAGGGCAGCAGCACGCACCAGCCGATGCGCGCCCCTGACTTCTCCGGCCGGGTGCGCTCCTTCACGCCCGACGAGGTGCGTGATCGCGACAGGAGCCGACGACGGGGCCCGCGTCAGCCGGGCGTCGGTCTGGCCCAGTGGACCTCCCCCACCCGCCGCCGCGGCCTGTTCCGGCACGTGTTCCGAGGCCGGCGGCTGGGCTCGGCGATCCTGTCCGACCTCGACGCCCAGGTCGATTACCTCGTCGCCGAACTGCGCCGCGACTTCCGCCAGCTGGATGCGCGGCTCCGGTCCCCTCGCACGACGGTCGACCAGGCGTCCGACGCGGTCCTGCTGCAGTTCGAGCGTCCGGCCGCCGTGCTGGGGCGCTCCAGGAACGACCCGGCCGCTCTGGCGGTGATCACGCGCCGCAGGCGGCTCGCGGCGCAAGCGCTGCAGATCCACCGGAACAGCTCCGCCGGGCCGGGAGCCTCCGGCATCGTCAGGGAGGAACGAGAGTCGTGAACGCGGTGTGGTTCGAGATCGTCCGTCGCCCCTCCGGTCTGTTCTCCTGGCAGGTGGTCCAGTCGACGGGCGACCGGCGTCGTGTCCTGGCGCGGGCGGAGCGCGGGTACAAGTCGCGGAAGAAGGTGTGGCGGGCCATCGGGGAGTTCCGCTGTGCCTTGCCGGGGGCCGTGGTGGATGACACGACGCGGCCGACGGAGGAAGCAGGCCTCGAGTTCCGGCCCCTCCCCGACGTCATCCCCCTGACGGTCGACGCCTCACCCTCCGCTGCGGTAGGCCTCCGGCAGCGACCGGCAGAACGCGGTGCGGTCCGCCCGGCCGGGGTGCAGCGGATCTCCGACGAGGCCGCGGACTCCTCCTGCGTTCGACAGGAGACCGAGTGCGCGACACCGTCGCCCGGGCGGCGGACCGCCTCCTATCAGCAGGAGAGGAGGCCTCGCGGGGCGGCGCGCCGGGTGATCGACCACGTCGACGAGGCGCTGGGGCGCCCCAGGATCAGGAGGGTGCGGAGAGGGCGGCGCGGGCGGACCGTGCCCGACACCGGGAGTGCGAGCTCGACCACCGCCCGCCTCCCGGGTAGGCGCAGGAACCGGCGATAGCAGCCCGGGATGCCGGCCACGGCTCCCGTCCCGGCCGTTTCGAGAGCAGGCGCGCCCCGGTCGCTGGACGTCTGGTTCACCGTCGTCGGAGCTCCTGATCGAGCCCTCGGATCGGCAGTGCGGGACCTGGAGACCCTCGGCATCCGACTCCACCCCCGTCGTGTCCGGGCGGACCTGGGGGAGGGGCCGGCGGGCAGCACGTGTTCCGGCGACGCGGCCGGTCCTCGTCCCGGGGTCGTCGCCTTCACAGAGGTCGACTCGGCGGTGACCGCCTGCATCCGACAGCTGGCGGACGGCGGTCGTGCCCGCGTCCTCGCCCTGGCCGCCCAGCGCCTGTCGGACGGGGAGAGCTGGGAGCTGCTTCGTGCGGGGGCCTCCGACGTCGTCACGTGCGAGGACCCGGTGCGGGCGGCCCGGCATGTGGACGCACGACTGCGCCGGTGGAGCACCGTGGAGCAGGCTGTGGACTCCCGTTACGTGCGCACCTACCTCGTCGGGGACAGTCCCGTCTGGCGAGCCGCCCTCCGCGACGCCGTGGAGGCGGGCCGGTTCACGGATGCGGCGACGCTGATCACCGGCGAGAGCGGGACGGGCAAGGAACGCGTGGCCCAGCTCATCCACGACCTGGATCCGCGACCGGGCAAGAAGCGGTTCGTCGTGCTCGACTGCTCGACCATCGTGCCGTCGCTGTCGGGCAGCGAGTTCTTCGGCCACGAGAAGGGTGCCTACACCGGCGCCTCCACCCCTCGCGAGGGCGCGTTCGAACTCGCCGACGGCGGCACCCTGTTCCTCGACGAGGTCGGGGAGCTGCCCGTCGCTCTGCAGGCCGAACTGCTCCGGGTGGTGCAGGAGGGCACGTTCAAGCGGGTCGGGAGCAACACCTGGCGCACGAGCAGGTTCCGGCTGATCTGCGCCACCAACCGCGACCTCGAGCTGGAACAGGTCAGGGGTGGGTTCCGCAGCGACTTCTACCACCGGATCGCCGGCTGCCGGCTGCACCTGCCCCGCCTCGAGGACCGGCGCGAGGACATCGTCCCGCTGTTCCGGCACTTCTTCGCACAGACGGTCCCCAACCAGGTGGAGCCGGAGCTCGACGAAGCGGTTCACGACCTCCTGCTCCGCCGTCGGTACCCGGGCAACGTCCGGGAGCTGCGGAGCCTCGCGCTCAGGGTCGCCTGCCGCCACGTCGGCGACGGCGTCGTCACAGTCGGGGACGTACCCGACGACGAGCGGCCCGGAGGGGCCCGGCGCTCGCCCTGGACCGATCAGCGACTGGCAGAGAGCATCCGCAGTGCCCTGGAGCTGGGGGTCACGGTCCAGGACATCACGGCTCTGGTCGCGGCCACGGCCTCGCGACCGCCGACCGGGCACGGGAACGGATACGTCGGCGCGCCGTCGTGACCGGCGAGGGCGCGACCACCGGGGCGACGCCGGCAGGCAGGTGACGCCGCCGCGCTGATCGCGTGAGCCGGAGGAAGTTGCCGCCCAGGACGAGCGACTCCGCGTCCCGTGGGAGGCGGAGCAGGCGGATCTTCGCGAGTTCGAGGCCCGGGTGCAGCTCGGGGCCGTCCGACCCGAACAGCACCTTGTGCGGTCCGGCCCGACGTACCGCGCGCTCGAGCAGGTCGAACCGGCGGACCCCCGACGTGTCGGTGTACAGGTTCGGGCGCTCGGCGAGGAAGGTGCACAGCGAGCGCTGCGCACCCCAGTCGTCGGAGAAGCTGCCCAGGTGCGGGATGATGAAGTCCACGTCCGGGAACTCCGCCGCCAGCAGGTCCGCCGTCGCGACCTCCCCCATCACGTCGTACAGGACGGGCAGCCGCAGCAGGCGGGCGACCTCGCAGATCTCGCGGCTGATCCGGGCGTCGTGGCGGTGCACCTTGATGCCGCAGAAGCCCCAGGCGACCACGGCGTGCCGGACGAGTCGGAGGACCCTCCCCCGATCCCGTTCGGCGTGCACGAAGGCGAACGCGGAGAACCGATCAGGTCGGCCGGCCACGATCCGCCCGACTTCCTCGTTGGCGACGGCGTAGTCGGAGTGGAACGCCGCGAGCAGGTTGGACGCACCGATGCCAGCCTCATCGCAACGGCGTAGGTACTTCCGGAGGGGCGCACAGGTGTCCCACGGCCCGGTGAACCCGTCGCCGGACCCGGCGTGGCAGTGCGCGTCGATGATGCGCACCGCCGGACGCCGGGCCGGCTCTGTGCCGTCTGGCACGGCGCGTCCGTTCAGATCCGGGAAGCGCCGTACCGGCGGGGGAAGGATCCCTGTCGACCGGTGAGCGCTGCCGAGGACCGCTGCCGGTCGCCTCGCTGCGCGAGATCGACGCCGGTGACCGCACGATGGGCGTGCACGTAGCCCTGGACCTCTGCGCGCCAGTAGCGGGCCCAGTTCGCCGCTTGGTCCGGAGCGACGGCCTGCGTCCAGGCCCCGAAGCGGATTCCGAGCAGCAACTGCTCGCCGAAGACTGCCAGATCCCGGAAGTGCAGCACCGAGGTGTCCGACCAGCCCTGCAACCGGTTCATCGCCTCGACCCGTTCCATCCACCGCTCCGGGTAGGCGACCATCGTCAGGGTCGGCAAGACGTCGCGCATCTCCGGCCGGCTGAGGATCCATTGCTGCATGAGCATCTCCTGCCGGGCTGTCGACGGCAGGTCGCCGTACTGGTTGTGGGCGCCCTCGCTGAGCAGGAGATGCACCTCGCGCAGGGCGTTGAGGACACCGAAGCCGTCCGCGATGACGGTGGTGTTGTCGTCTGCGCAGTAGAACTCCGAGCACAACGTCAGCAGGTTGTGGAAGGCGTCGACGAATCGGGAGCGGGGGTCAGCGCTCCAGAATCGCGCCGACGTCCGGCCGCCGAGGCCGAGACCGTAGAGGTGGAGGTACTCGTCGATCCGCCGGGCCGCCGTGAGCCGGTGCCCCGAGTCCTGCAACAGACCCCAGAGGAGGTTGTTGAGCGGGCGCAGCGGGTCGATGTTCACCCCGGCGAGAGGGTCGTGCCCGTCGCCGGACGAGGTGCGGTTCTGGAAGCGCCACAGGATCGCGTTGATCGCACGAGGTAGCCCTGCCCGCTCGTGCCAATAGGACCACAGCAGCTCGATGAAGCAGGGCGACGTGAGCTTCTTGGCGAGGATGCCGTAGCACGCCTGGGCCGCCCGGTCGTCGTCGTCGAAGCCCACGACCGGGACGTCACCGAGCTTCCGCCGGATCAGGCGGAGGTACGGCAGCATCGGAAGACCTTCATCGTCCCCGGCGGGCGGTGCCACGAGTGCTCGGAACTCCGCTTCGACGTCGCCGATCTGCACGGTGCGGTTGAGCCGCCTGGCTTCTTCCTCCAGGTCGACGTCCAGCTCGGAGACGTCCACCCCGCAGCGGCACATGAGGAAGACCTCGGTCGCGGCCTTGAGCAACCGGTACTGGTCGACGTTCGGGAAAGGCAGCGCAGTTCTGCGGAGGCTCTTGCGGATCTTGTGCCCTTCCTTGCCCGGCCACCGGTGGTCTTCTCGCTCCGGCGACCAGCCGCACATCACCCGGTCCATGAAGAGCTCGTAGGGCTCGAAGCCCAGGGCCCTGGTGCTGTTGCGGATCGCGACCCACAGCACCTGGTCGGCCGTCGGTGCCACGGCAGTGCGCCGCATGGTCACCGAGACGTCGTCCCCCGACCGGAAGGGCCGGTCCACCACCTCGATGGGATCGGACTCGCCCCAGTGCCCCTTGGCTGGACCTCCCTCGAGCAGCTGGGCGGCTCGCCGCGGCATGCACCGGCACACCGAGTGGTCGCACTCCGGCTCGCTGCACGTCGAATCGGAGCACGGAGAGTGGTCGCACTCCGGTTCGCTGCACGTCGAATCGGAGCACGGAGAGTGGTCGCACTCCGAGTCGCCGCACCCCACGTCGACGTGCTCAGGACCGTCGGACACCCCGTCGACGAGGGCCGGGAGGAATCGGGCTCGTACCGTCCACGCACCGACGCTGAGCCGCTTGGTGTCCAGGGCGGCCCGGACGGGGTGGTCCGCGTCGCAGGCGACCCGACCGCCGTTGATCGTCGTGGCTCCCAACAGGGCGATCCCGCCCTCGTTCCCGGAGAACCGCGCCGGGCCTTCCACCATGAAGGCGACGTGGTACGTCCCGGGATCCGGCGGTGCAGCGGTCAGGAGGACGATGCCTCCCATGGTTATCCGCTGGGGGTAGGCGGTCACGCAGACATCGGCGTCGCAGTTCCTCGTGAATGCGTCACCACTGGCCTTCTTGGACATCGACTGTCTCCAATCACGTTGCACTCAGTGCGAGATGCGGGATGCCGTGCGGTTCGTTCCAGATGCGGGGCTGACCGACGAACACGTCCGGCTGCAGCTGCGCCGCGGACCGCGCTGTCTCGAGCGAGCTCCGGACGGCCCACCCCGTGATCAGCCGGTGCAGCAGCCGGCTCTCGCGCTCCGGAGACAGCAGGTCTTGGGCGCGCGCCTGTCCCAGCACGGCGAATGCGAGGCTCGGCGGCGCGTCGGCCATCCGCCGCGGTTCCTGCTCCCAGGACGCAAAGCGGCGGAGCAACGCCCCCGGGTCGACTTCTGGATTGCGGAGGACGTCGCCGAGCCGCCACCCCCGGAGCGAAGGGGGCTGGTGCTCGAGCAGGATCGATACGAGGTCGGGCATGGTGCTGCGCAGGTCGTGGATCGTGCGGGCGATGCCCGGGTGGATGCCGAGCAGCGGGTACAGCCGCTGCCAGACGTCGGCGAGCTCAGCCCACTGCGGGTCGGGGTAGAGGCGGTCGCCGATCGCGCAGCTGAGCAGCACCCGGACCCAGGGCATCGGGTGCGGATCGTCGTCGGACGGTCGGAACACGAACCCTCGGGGCAAGCTGACCAGGTTGACCAAGCCCAGAGTCGAGGCGATGCCGACCTTGCTGATCGCCCAGTAGTCCGGGACCACCTCCGAGATCCAGCGGTCCCAGCGGACCCACGCGGCGGGGAACCGGGTCCGCCTGGCCATCTCACCCAGCGGCCGCCGGAGAGACTCCACGAGCCCGAGCAGCGCCGCGCCCTGGTGGCCCACCTCGTGGACGAGCGACGAGGCGATGCCGTACCCGATCACCCGTTCCCGAGGGATCCGGATGATCGCCACCGGGTTGTCGCCACCTCCGGGCAACCGGGTGCGAGCCCGCCGGATGGAGCCTCCGAGCCCCCGGTGCAACGCGCAGGCCACGGGCGGTCCCTCGAAGAACCCGCCGGGAAGTAGCAGGGCATCCGCTGCCGCGACGTCCAGCCCGGAGAGCAGGACGCCGTAGTCGTCCTCGCTGCGCTGGGTGATCACCTCGGAGAAGAGGTCGAACTGCGCGACGACGGTCTGGAACGCCAGTCGCACCTCCGTGTACCGACGCTGCTGCTCGGCCGCCGTCGCCCGTGTGCCCGCACCGGCGAGCCAGCGCAGGAACCCGAGCGCCCTGCGGCGGACCTCCCGCCGTCCCGTGACGAGGTACTGCTCCACCGCCGAGAGCGCGGCGGGGGACAGGGCCGCCGCCGCGACCGAGGTCTCCTGGAGCACGAAGGGCCGGATCGCTGCCAAGCGGGTCAGCAGCGCGCGGGTCTCCTGCTCCAGGAGCCAGGTCGACGACGGTAGGAGGCTCATCGGTCTCAGGCGCCGTCGCGCCAGACCCAGCGACCGGCGCGGCCGGTGCCCGGCTGACCGCTGTGCCCGTTCTGCCGGTACTCGCTCTGGGCAGGCGACGGTTCGGGCGGACCCTGGTCCGGCCCGGGAGGCTCTGGGGCGGCGGGCTGCACCGGCGGCGGGAGGACGCTCGGCGCGGGGGCTCCGATCGGTACGGCGACCCAGCGGTAGCCGGGCGTCGGAGGTCCCGGGGGTTCCGGCTCGGGCTCCGGCTCCGGCTCCACCCCGGGGGTGACCGGCAGGGTTGGATAGGGCCAGTACCGCCTGTAGCTCGGACCTCCGTAGCCGAAGCGGTAGCGGGGGCCGCGGTACGGCCGGTAGCGGGGGCCGCGGTAACCGCCCCAGGATCGGTACGGACGGTAGCGGTACCCGCGGCGGAACCCCGGGTACCGCCTGCCGTAGTACCGGCGGGCGAACGGCCGGACCCGCCAGAGGGCGCGGCGATACACCGGCCGGGCGTACCGGCGGGAGGCCAGGAAGAAGCTCAGCTCGCCGGCGAGGTCGGGTGGCACCCCGGGCGGCGCCGTCGCGACGTTGCGAGCGGTCGCCGCGGTCAACTGGACGAGCCGGCGGGCCGTCTCGAAGTCCTCCTGCTCGGGGCTCATCCCGGAGGTCTCCATCTCGAACAGCGAGCTCGCCACCCTGCCCAGCGCCTGGCCGACCTGCCCACCCACACCCGGGAGGAGGGCGCCGCCGATGGCCCCACCGAGCCCGGGCAGCGCCGAACGGGCCAGCGGCTTGATCGCGTCGATGACAGCCCGGCCCTGCGGCGAGTTGACCGCTCCCCGGATCCCCTGCACCCCTCGGCCGACGAGGTTGACGATCCCGCCGAGGACGCGGGAAAGCTCCTGCTCGTCGGAGACCTCGAGCAGGCGCGCGGCGAAATCGGCTTCCTGCGCCCGCGTCAGGCCGGACCCGCCCTGCCCGCGCTCCTCGCCGAGCACCTCGTTGAAGACCTCGAGCAAGAACTGGTCCTCCGCCTCACCGCCCTGTCCCGCTTCGCCGTCCTCCTCCTCCCACTCGGAGACGGCGGCCGCCTCCCCGTCCTCGAACTCGAAGCCCCCCTGGACCTCACGACGACGGCGTCGCCTCGCGTCTCCGCCTCCACCACCACCGAGGCCGCCGAGCAGCCCACCGAGCAGCTGGCCCCCTCCGCCGCTGAGCAGCCCGCCCAGCGCCTTCCCGACGACGGGAACGAGTCCCGCGAGCGCTGGGAGGAACTGCTCCTCGCCCTGCCCCTCGTCCTCGAACTCCCCGCCGTCCTCGAACTCCCCGCCGTCCTCGAACTCCCCGCCGTCCTCGAACTCCCCGCCGTCCTCGAACTCCCCGCCGTCCTCGAACTCGCCCGGATACGGTCCCGACTCGTACGGAGGGCCGCCGTACTCACCGGCGGAACGGTCGTAAGCCCCCGCTTCGCCCATGCCCTGGCCCCATTGGGCCGGCCGCCCCCCTGATCCGTACTCGCGCTGGTCGTACTCGGCCTGCGGGGAGTAATCGCGCGTCTCGGTCTCGAACATCTGGTTCTCCTTCCGGTTGGGGAGGTCGACCGGGGCTGTGCCCGTCGGGCTCCGTGTCGGTGCGAGCAGCCCGGGCGCGTGGCGGCGCGCAGCGCCGGCGAGCGCGACCGCCGCGTCGTTGCCGGGCGTGAGCCGTGCGACCGCCGACCGCGCCAGGCGGACGAAGCGGAGCGCGACCTCGAAGTCCCGGTCTTCGGCGCTCATCCCCTCCAGCTCGACGCCGTAGGTCCGCGCCGCCGCCGCGGCAACCCTCGAGACCGCGTCGGGCCGCTCGACGCGGAGGACGAGGGCCAGGCCGGGCACCGTGGCGATGGCGGTGCGCTTCAGCGATGTGGCGAGGTCCCGGCGAGCTCGGCCGTCCGGGTGCCCGCCGGGCGCTGTGGTGCGGACCAGGCCGTCGACGAGCTCGTCGAGCTCGGTCTGGTTGACGACGTCGAGCAGCCGGGACGCCAGCACGACGTCATCGGCGGTCGTCACCACCGAAGGGGAGCGGTCGGAACCCACACCCCTGTCCCTGCAAGATCCGGGCCCGCCTTCAGCGCAGGCCGGTGGCAGGGAAACCCAGCCGTGCCCGGTGCTTGGCGACGGTCCGGCGGGCGATCGGGTAACCGGCGGCCCGCATCTGATCCGCCAGGTGCTGGTCGGACACCGGTTCCGCAGCCGACTGGAGCAGCACGCGCAGCTTCTCGTCCACCTCGCCGCTTCCTCCGAAGAAGCGGGCGAGCGGCACCGTCGTGCGGTCGGGCAGCAGGACGTACTTGTCCGCGACCGCCCGGCTGACCGTCGACTCGTGCAGGCGCAGCTCCGCGGCGACCTCCGCCCGCGTCAACGGCCGCAGCCCGGCCGCACCGTGGCGGAGGAACTCCGGTTGGTGCCGAACGACGCACGAGGCCACCCGTTCGAGCGTCTGCCATCGGTTGCGCACCTGGGTGACGAACGACCGGGCGCGCTGCACGGCATCGGCGGGGACCCGGCCGGACGCCCACATGTCGCGAACGGTCACGCGCATGACGGCCGGCTCGACCAGCTCGACGGTGAACGCGCCGGGCACCACGTCGTCGTGCCGGATGACGACGTCCGGTACGACATAACCGGTGACGTGCCCGCTGCCCACGAAGGCCGGATAGGGGCTCAGGCGGCTCCGGACGAACGCGAGGACGCCGCGAACCTCCGCTGGCGACGCTCCGAGCGCTGCGGCGATCGCGGCGAAGTGTCCTCTGGCCAGGGCAGTCAGGTGGTCGGAGATGACCTTGCGCGCGAAGCCGGCACTTTCGTCCGTCAGGCCGCAGGCGTCCAACTGGAGCAGCAGGCACTCGCTCGCCGTGCGGGCCCCCACGCCAGGTGGGCCGGTCCGGCGGAGCACCGCGAGGACGCGTTCGACCCGGGACGTGTCCACTCCCAGTTCGTCGGCCATCTCGGTGCAGGACCGGTCCAGCATCCCGTGACGGTCCAGGCTGGCCACCACGTAGTCGGCGATCGCCACATCGGCCGCTCCGACTTCCGCCCGCACCTCACGCGCGAGTTGCTCGACATCGGACTCGTCGGCGGGCACGACGATGTCGTCGCAGTCACCAGACCCAGTCCCGGGACGACGTTGTCCACGCGGCGCGCAGACCGGGCAGGACGCGCGCCACGCGCCGCGGCACACCGGGCACTCGTCGCCGTCGATCCGCTCGAGTGCTGGATTGACGCTCAGCTCGTCCTCCAGCGCCGACTCCATGGCCTCGAACGGCAGCATCAGCAGCTCACCGAAAGTGACGAGGGCCGGGGACACCTCCAAGCCGAGCTTGGGCACCATGGCGATCTCGAGTCCCAGGGACACAGCCACCCCCAGCTGCCATACGCTCACGCCGGACGTCCCAATCGACAGCAAGAAGCGTGCCAGCCGGCTCGTTGACCCAGACCTCCTCGACCTCCGGGTCGTCGAGGTAGCGCTGCAGCGGACCGAAGCCGGCCACCCGGTCGAGCACGTCGCGCACCACCGACTCCGCGTCGGCGATCGGCGGCAGCGCCGAGGTCAGCGAGCGCTCGGAGTAGTCGGCGACCACGTCGCGCACCAGCATGCGCAGCCGGTCGTTCAGCAGGTGACCAACTGCCCCCTCCCCGACGGTTCGAGCTAGCGATTCAACCGTCGACGTAGCGGTCGCGCTCGACGACGAACTGGCCGGTGGCGGTGTTGGCGTCGATGAAGTCGGGCAGCAGCGGGATGCGCACGGTCACGGTCACGCAGACGCTGAACTCCTCCCCCGGCGTCAGCGACGGCGTGTACGCGCCGGCCGCGTCGCACCCGGCGCCGGCCGGCGCGTAGGCCACCCGGACGTCGGTCGCCTCCACCGACTGGTCCTCCACGGCGAGCTGCGCGGCGCGCTCGGCGCGCGCCAGCCCGGTGGAGACGTCGGGTGCGGTCGCGATCGCCCGGCCGGCCTCCCGTGCGGCCTCGGTCGAGGCGAACACCCCGCGCTGCACCGCCGAGAACCCGGCCACCAGGTAGACCAGCGGCACGAACACCACCAGCGCCACGAACACGAACTCGACCAGCGCCGAGCCGGTCTCCTCCCGCAGCCGCTCGCGCAGCCGGCTCACGGGACCTCCTTGACCGCGCGCCCGGTCACCTCGAGCGGCAGCACGTTGCCCAGCGCGGCGAACAGCGTCGGCACCGAGCCGGAGCACCGCACCACGACAAGCGTCAGCCCGGTCGCGTCGACCTCCTCGCCCGACGTGCACCGCAGCCCCTCCGCCGTCTGCACCGAGGTCGCCCGCGCCACCACCTCGACCGTGCGCGCCGCACCGAAGGCGGAGTCGACGTCGGCGTTGGCCGCGTACCGCGCGCCCTCCTGCGCGCTCGCGGTCACCACGTTGCGCACGTGCACGTAGACCGCCACCTGCAGCACCGCCAGCAGCAGCGCCAGGACCAGCAACGAGACCAGCACGACGTCGACGACGGCACTGCCCCGCTCGTTGTCGACCGGGCGGTGCCGCCGCTCAGCCACCGCTCGTGACGGAGGACAGCGCGTTCTGCACCGCAGTCACGATCGCCTCGCGGAAGGGGATGAGGATGGCCAGCACGAGCGCCGCCGTCATCACCGTGATCATCACCCAGCCCGGGACGTCGCCCCGCTCGGGATCGTCCCCGCGCACCCGTTCGGCCAGCGCCACCAGCGCCGCCCACAGCCCCCGTGTCATGTCGTCGTCCCTCCTGTCGCGTCCCGCGGGCTCACTGCGCCAGCGAGACGATGCTGATGAGGCCCGGGAAGAATGCGAAGAGCACCGTCACGGGCAGGACCAGGAAGACGACCGGGACCATCATCGCGATCTCCTTCCGTCCGCCGGCCTCGAGCAGCCGGCGCTTGCCGGCCTCCCGGACGTCGGCCGCCTGCGCGCGCAGCACCTCGGCCAGCGGCGTCCCGCGCTCGATGGCGACCAGCAGCCCGTCGACGAACCGGGCGAGCGGGTCCAGCGACGTCCGGTCGGCGACCTGCTGCAGCGCCTCGGTCAGCGGCACGCCCGCCCGTGCCCGGCCGAGCGCCGAGCCGAGCTCCCGGGCCAGCTCGCCGCCCGAGAGCCGGGTGACCCGGGCGATGGCCGCCGCCGGGCCCTCCCCCGCCGTCACCGCGAGCGCGAGCAGCTCGGCGACGACCGGGAACTCGGCCAGCAGCAGCTCCTCGCGCTTGTGCACCTGCTGGGTCAGCCACCAGTCGCGGCCGAGGACGCCGCCGACCAGGCCGGCCACGCACAGCAGCCCGGCGGAGAGCACGTTGAGGCTGCCCGCGGCCACGGAGCCGACCGTCGCGACCGCGGCGGCGCCGAGCAGGCCGAGCCCGCCCCAGACGACCTGCTCGATGCGGAAGTCCTCCACCGCGCCCTCGGCGCCGAGCGCGTCGAGCCGGCGCCGCACCGCCGACCGGCCGCCGAGCACGCGGTCGACCAGCCGGGCGCCGTCGCCGACCACCGGGCCGAAGATCCGCCGGACGGCGGACAGCAGCCCCGCCTCGGTCGCCGTGCCGAGCAGCCGAGAGGGCGGTGGGCTGTCGTGCACGTACGGGGCGAGCCGGTCGACCAGCCGCACCGCG
Organism: Blastococcus sp. SYSU D00669; assembly: GCF_054050715.1. Classification (NCBI taxonomy): domain Bacteria; kingdom Bacillati; phylum Actinomycetota; class Actinomycetes; order Geodermatophilales; family Geodermatophilaceae; genus Blastococcus; species Blastococcus sp. SYSU D00669. The sequence goes on along the minus strand of NZ_JBJGZV010000011.1, from coordinate 18,280 downwards.
CGGAACGGCGGCGCGTAGGTCACCGCCAGCACCAGGCCCAGCGCGGCGAGCAGGCCGAGGAGCATGCCGAGCACAGCGGCGCTCACCGCAGCACCCGCACGTCCTCGGGCAGCCGCCCGATCCGCAGCATCAGCCGGTAGGCGACCACGCAGACCACGCCGCCGCCGATCAGCAGCGCCGTCCCGACCGGGCTGTCGTACGCGGCGAGCGTCGTCGACTGGGTGGCGAGCAGGAGCAGCACGACCCACGGCGCGGCGACCGCGAGCCGCGCGGCGGAGACCACCCAGCCCTGCCGCGTCTCCAGCTCCGCCCGCGCCCGGGCGTCCTCGCGCAGGAACGTCGCGAGCGTGCGCAGCACGCGGCCGAGGTCGGTGCCGCCGACCTCCCGCGCCACGCGCAGCGTCTCCACGATGCGGTCGCCGACCGGGTCGGCGAGGTCGTCCTTGAGGCGGTCGAGGCAGGGCCCGAACCGACCGCTCGACCGGTACTCGGCGGCGAAGCGGGCGAACGGTGGCCGCAGCACCTCCGGCCCGCGGGTGGCCAGCGCGGTGAGCGCCTCCGGCAGCGAGAGCCCGGCGCGGACGGCGGAGGCGAGGTTGTCGACGACCTCGGGCCACACCTCCCGCAGGTCGGCTCGGCGCTTGCCGGCCAGGCGTCGGACCTGCGCGTGGGGCAGTGCGAAGCCGAACACCGCGAAGGCGAGGCTGACGGTGACGGTGCCGGTGGTCAGCAGCACGACGACGAGGGCCAGCAGGCCGAGGCCGATCTGCAGCGCCAGCAGCTGGGCGGCGTTGATGCCGGTCAGCCCGGCCGCGGCGAGCAGCTCCTGCCGCCGGCCGGGCCGCCGGGGGTCGGTGCGGGGCCTGGGCGCGCGCGAACCGCTGCGCCAGATCAGCAGCAGGCCGACGCCGAGCCCCAGACCCAGGAGCGCGCCCGTCACCGGAGCAGCCCGGCGAGGTCGAAGCCGGCAGCCGCGAACCGCTCCGGGTGCGGCGGGTAGCCGTCGGCGCGCACCAGCCGGCCGTCGCGGGAGGTGAAGACGTCGGCGGTCTCGATGACCCCGCCCTCGGCGCGGCCGGGCAGGGCGACGACCTCGCGGACCCGCCGCCGTCCGTCGGCGTCGGTGCCCACGTGCACGACGAGGTCGACGCTGGCTGCGACCGTCGGGACGACGAAGGCGGTGCCGATGTTCTCGCCGGCCAGCAGCGGCAGCGTGCACATCTTCACGATCGCCTCGCGGGCGCTGTTCGCGTGCAGCGTGCACATGCCCGGCAGCCCGGAGTTGAGGGCGATGAGCAGGTCGAGGCACTCCTCCTGGCGCACCTCGCCGACGACGATGCGCGAGGGGCGCATCCGCAGCGCCTCCTTGACCAGCCGCCGCAGCGGGATCTCGCCGGCGCCCTCGAGGTTCGGCTGGCGGGTCTGCATGCTCACCACGTCGGGCAGCGGCACGCGCAGCTCGAAGACCTCCTCGGCAGTGATGACGCGCTCGCGGGCCGGGATGGCGGCGCACAGGCAGTTGAGCATGGTGGTCTTGCCGGCCTGCGTGCCGCCGGAGACGAGCACGTTGAGCCCGGAGGCGACCGCGGCCTCGAGGAAGCGCGCCGCCTGGGCGGTGAGGGTGCCGAGGGCGACGAGCTCGTCGAGGCTGTGCGCCTGCAGCACGAACTTGCGGATGTTGACCGCCATGTGCCGGCGGGTGATGTCGGGGATGACGACGTGCAGGCGCGAACCGTCGGGCAGCATCGCGTCGACGAACGGCGTCGACATGTCGATCCGCCGCCCGGACGTGCGCAGCATCCGCTCGACCAGGTCGGCCAGCTCGCCGGGCTCGAGGATCGTCGTGGTCAGCTCGCTGCGGCCGCGCCGCGCGACGAACACCCGCCCAGGCTCGTTGACCCAGACCTCCTCGACCTCCGGGTCGTCGAGGTAGCGCTGCAGCGGACCGAACCCGGCCACCCGGTCGAGCACGTCGCGCACCACCGACTCCGCGTCGGCGATCGGCGGCAGCGCCGAGGTCAGCGAGCGCTCGGAGTAGTCGGCGACGACGTCGCGCACCAGCACGCGCACCGGGCCCGGGTCGGTGAACGGGTCCAGGCCGCGGCGGCGGATCAGTTCACGGACCTCCCCGTCGACGACGTCCAAGGCGCTCGGCACGCGCGGGACTGTAAGAGAACCGATCGGTCCGCGGGCGGCCTCGGTGACGTTCTGTGGACAACCGCACCGCAGGTCCACCCGATCAGGCGACCGGACCCGTTTCGTGCCACTGTCACAGCAGGCGCACAGGGAGGACGGCAGCCGATGAACGCACCGCTCGACGAGGCCACCGCCCGGCAGTGGCTCGCCGTCGCCGTGGAGGAGGCCCGCGCCGGCCGTGCCGAGGGCGGGATCCCGATCGGCGCCGCCCTCATCGGCCGCGACGGGACGGTGCTGGGCCGCGGGCACAACCGCCGCGTGCAGGACGACGACCCGTCCGTGCACGGCGAGACCGACGCCTTCCGCCGCGCCGGCCGGCAGCGCAGCTACCGCGGCACCACGATGGTCACGACCCTCTCCCCCTGCTGGTTCTGCAGCGGCCTGGTCCGCCAGTTCGGCATCTCCCGGCTGGTCGTCGGCGAGGCCCGCACCTTCTCCGGCGGGCACGACTGGCTCGTCGAGCACGGCGTCGAGGTGCTGGTCCTCGACGACCCCGAGTGCATCCAGTTGATGGAGGAGTTCATCGCCGAGCACCCCGCCCTCTGGCACGAGGACATCGGGGAGGACGACGAGACGGAGGCGCACCGATGAGCAGCAGGGCTCCCGACGACACCGCCGTCCCGCTGGCCGAGGTCGATCCCGACTACCCGATCGACCCGGTCCCGCGGCACGCCAGCAAGTCGCTGTTCTCCGTCGCGATCGTGCTGCTGGGCTTCACCTTCTTCACGCCCACGATGCTGGCCGGCGCGCAGCTGGGCGCCGCCTTCGACGTCACCTCGCTGATCTGGGTGCTGCTGCTCGGCAGCGCCGTCCTCGGGGTGTACGTCGGCGCCATCGGTGGCATCGGCGCCCGCACCCGCCTGACCACGGTGATGATGTGCCGCTACACCCTCGGCCGGGTCGGGGCGAAGTTCGCGTCGCTGCTGCTCGGCGGCACCCAGGTCGGCTGGTACGGGGTCACCGTCGCCACCCTCGCCGGCCTCACCGCGAGCGCCTTCGACTGGACCGGCCGCGGCACCGAGATCGCGCTCATGGTCGCCGGCGGGGCGGTCATGGGGGTCACCGCCTACTACGGCTACAAGGGCATGTACGCGCTGTCGGTGGTCTCCGTGCCGCTGCTGCTGGTCCTCGCCGGGTGGGTCACGTGGCGCTCGCTGGAGGAGGTCGGCGGCTGGGGCGGCCTCACCGCGATCGAGCCGACGGAGACCCTGCCGCTGGCCGCCGCCGTCACGATCATCGTCGGCACGTTCGCCTCCGGCGGCACCCAGGCGCCGAACTGGACCCGTTTCGCCCGCACCCCGGCGGCCGGCTTCTGGGCCTGCATCGTGGCCTTCTTCATCGGGGAACTGCTGATGCTGGGCTTCGGCGCGATCGGCGCGCTGGCCTTCGGCGAGGGCGACTTCGTGCTCGTCCTCTACCAGCTCGGCCTGGTCGGCTGGGGGCTGGTCTTCCTGGTCGCCAACCTGTGGACCACCAACGACAACACCGCCTACAACTTCGGCGTCGCCGGGGCCGAGATCGCCGACTCCCGGTCCAAGAAGCCGTTCGTCATCGGCGGCGTCGTCATCGGCACGCTGCTGGCCATCACGGGCATCTACGACAACCTCATCGAGTACCTGGTCTGGCTGGGCATCCTGATCCCCCCGCTCGGCGGCGTCGTCATCGGCGACTTCCTGGCGCGCTGGCGGCACGGCATGCCCGAGCCGTCGGCCCTGCCGGCGGTCGAGTGGCGCAACCTCGCCGCGTACGCGGTGGCGGCTGTCGCCGCCTGGTGGAGCAACGAGGCCGAGTGGTTCATCCCGCCGGTGGTCGGCGCCGTGGTCGCGGTCATCGGCGTGGTCGCCGTCCAGTGGGGACGACGCCCGGCGCTCGACACCGCGACGACCTGACCCCGCCGGCTCGGCGGCCGAGGCCGACGGGCTCAGGTCCTCGCGCCCGCCGGGTTCACTGCTCGGCTCCCAGCACGTGCGCGAACACGTGCGCCGGCCGCCCCGAGCGGTCCCGGACGACGGCGGCGTGCACCCGGGCCGGGACGGGCGTCCCGTCGGCGTGCAGGTAGCGCTTGCGCACGTCCTGCACGTCCTCGGTCCCGGTGCGGACCGCGGTGAGGTTGGCGTCGTCCTGCGCCAGGTCGTCGGGATGGGTCAGCTCGGCCACGGTCATCGCGGCCAGCTCCTCGGGCGTGCGGCCCACCAGCCGGGCGTAGGCCCGGTTCACGCGGATGAAGCGGCCGTCCAGCCCCGTGAGCGCCATGCCGATGGGGGCGTCGTCGAACGCGTGCCGGAACATCGACTCGCTCTCGGCCAGCGCCTCCTGGGCCGCGACGGACGCGGTCACGTCGCGGGAGACGGTCACGACCTCCCGCAGCTCGCCGGTGGAGTCCGTCAGCGGCCGCACGGTGGTCCGCAGCCAGCGCACCGTGCCGTCGCGGTGCAGGGCCCGGTGCACCGTGCCGTCGATGCCGCCGTTGCGCACCACCGGAAGCCCCGACCGCACGCGATCGGCGTCCTCGGGGTGCATCAGCGCGAACACGGAGGTCCCGACGAGCTCCTGCGGCAGCCAGCCCAGGATCGGTCCCGTGGTGGCCGAGGCGTAGGTGATGGCGCGGCCGGGCGAGGACACCACGACCATCTCGTCGCTGCCGTGCAGCGGCAGCGGCGCCGCGCCGGTCCCGCAGCCGCCAGGGGGCGTACCGGCCGGCGTGGCCAGGGCGGGCACGTCGGCCGGACGGCCGAACAACCACCCCTGGGCCGAGTCGCACCCCATCGCCACCAGCTGCTGCGCCTGCTCCAACGTCTCGACGCCCTCCGCGCAGACGCGCTTGCCCAGGCTGTGCGCGGCCTCGATGACGAGGCGCACCAGGACGGCGTCGGCCGTGTCCGTCGCGACCGGCTCCACGAAGGAGCGGTCGATCTTCACCAGGTCCACCGGGAGCCGCCGCAGCAGCGTGAGCGACGAGTGGCCGGCCCCGAAGTCATCGAGCGCCAGCCGCACCCCCAGCCGGCGCAGCTCGTCCAGGCGCGCCGCCGTGGCCGCGAGGTCCGTGATCGCCGCGGTCTCGGTGATCTCCAGGCACAGCCGCTGCGGCTCGAGGCCCGACAGCTCCAGCGCCGCGACGACCTCGTCCACGAAGCCGCGCTGCGCCAGCTGGACCGGGGACACGTTGACCGCCACCGTCGGCGACGCGCCCGACACGGTGGCCGGCCAGCCCGCCGCCGCGACGCAGGCCGTGCGCAGCACCCAGCGGCCGAGGTCGACGATCAGCCCCGTGCGCTCGGCGAGCGGCACGAAGCGGTCCGGGGGGATCCAGCCGAGCTCGTCGTCGTGCCAGCGGGCCAGTGCCTCGACACCGGTCGTCCGCCCCGAGGGCAGCGACACCACCGGCTGGTACTGGAGGCGCAGCTGCCCGGTCTCGACGGCCACCCGCAGGCGGCGCTCCAGCTGGTGCCGGGCCCGCACCTCCTCGGTGGCCTCGCGGTCCTCCAGCAGCTCCGGCACGAAGGCCGCCGCCCTCCCGCGACCGAGGGACTTCGCCCGGTACATGGCCGTGTCCGCCTCGCTGAGGAGCACGTCGAAGGCGTCCCCGGGGCGGCCGTGGTCCGCGGCCGGGGCGTGGGCGATGCCCACGCTCGCCCCGATCGTCACCAGCTCCTCGGTGCCGTCACCGCTCCGCACGACCAGCGGGGCGTCGGCGGCGAGCAGGATGCGCTGCGCCAGGTCCTCCGCCTGGGAGTGCGTGAGGCGGGCGGACGTGACGAGGGCGAACTCGTCACCACCCAGCCGCGCCACCAGGTCGTCGGCCCGCGCCAGCGCCCGCAGCCGCTGCGCGAACTGGACCAGGACCTCGTCGCCCGCCGCGTGGCCGAAGTGGTCGTTGACGTCCTTGAAGCGGTCCAGGTCGATGAAGAAGAGCACTCCCGGCCGGAAGCTGCCCGGCGGCTGCAGCTGCTCCTGCAGGAACGAGCGGTTCGGCAGACCGGTCAGCGGGTCGTGCCCGGCGCGGTGCGCGTGGTGCACCGCGAGCTGCTCGAAGAGAGCAGCCACCGGGACGACGCCGACCGGTTCACCGGCGCGGGTCACGACGATCGCCTCGGGGATCTCCTCCTCGGTGCGCCGGCGTTCGGCCAGCGCGGCGGCGGCCTCCCCGACCGTGCGCGTCGCCGGGAGGACGACGGTGCCGCCCGGCGCCACCTCGCCGGCGCGGCGCCGGTGGTTGAGCATGCGGCCGTAGCCGTACGGGCCGGACTGCAGGTGCTCCAGCCAGCCGCGGGTCAGCAGGACCGGGCCGGCGGGACCGGTCATCACCAGCCACGGGGCGTCCCCGGCAGCGCGCAGCTGCTCCTCGACGGCGACCAGCGACGTGTCCGGCCCGATGACCCGGACCGGCCGCACCAGGTCGCCGAGGACGTGCTCGTCCCCGCCACCGGGCAGGCGGTCCGACGGTCGCACCATCGTGCGGTCCCTCCCGTGCACAGCGGTCACGGGAGGTTGCTTCGGCAGGAGGCGGGGTCGACCCGGGGTGCAGCGGCACCGCGGTCACCCGAACGGGGGACGGAGCTGCCGCGGAGGGTTTCAGCCGCGGTCCTGCAGCCAGCGCAGGACGGCGAGGACGCGGCGGTTGTCGTCGCCGGCCATCTCCAGGCCGAGCTTGGCGAAGATGTTGTTGATGTGCTTGCCCACGGCCTTCTCGGTGACCACGAGGGCCGCGGCGATGCCGGCGTTCGACCGGCCCTGCGCCATCAGCTCCAGCACCTCGCGCTCCCGCGGGGTCAGCGCGTCGGTGGCCCGGCGCCGGTCGGCCGCGGCCAGGACGGCGGAGACGACCTGCGGGTCGAGCACCGTCCCGCCGCCCGCGACCGCGTGCACCGCCGCGACGAAGGAGCGGACGTCGCTCACCCGGTCCTTGAGCAGGTAGCCCACCGCCCCCTCCCCCGACGCCATCAGCTCGCGGGCGTACAGCTGCTCGACCCACTGGCTGAGCACGAGCACCGGGAACCCCGGCCGCGACCGGCGCAGCTCGACCGCCGCCACCAGCCCCTCGGTGGTGTGCGTCGGCGGCAGCCGCACGTCGAGGATCGCGACGTCGGCCCCGTCGAGCCGCCCGTCCAGCCCGCGCGCGTCGGGCCGCGCGTCGACGGAGATGTCGTGGGCCTCGAGGATGCGGGTCAGGCCGTCCCGGAGGAGGGCGTTGTCCTCGACGACGACAGCGCGCACGGCACCTCCACTCCCACCGTCGTCGGCCCGCCGGGCGGGCTGGAGACCGTCAGCGTGCCGTCGAAGGCGTCGATCCGGCGGGCCACCCCCGCCAGCCCGGTCCCCGACGACGGGTCCGCTCCCCCGCCGCCGTCGTCGCCGACCACCGCGCGCAGCACGCCGTCCTCGTGGCCGAGCGACACCCATGCCCGCGACGCCCCGCTGTGCTTGACCACGTTGGCCAGCGCCTCGGCCACGGCGAAGTAGACCGCGCTCTCCACCGGCGCCGGCGCCCGGCCGTCCAGCGACGACGACACCGTCACCGGGACGGCGACGTCCAGCGCCAGCGCCTCCACCGCCCCGGCCAGCCCGCGGTCGGCCAGCACCGGCGGGTGCATGCCGCGCACCACGCTGCGCAGGTCCTCCAGCGCGGTGGTCGCGCCCAGCCGGGCCTCGGCCAGCAGCTCCTCGACCGCGTCCGGGTCGCTGCGCAGCAGCACCTCGGCCAGGCCCAGGTTCATGCCCAGGGAGGCGATCCGCGCCTGCACGCCGTCGTGCAGGTCGCGCTCGATGCGCCGCAGCTCGGCCGCGGCGGAGTCGACGGTGGCCGCGCGCGACGCCGTCACCCGCTCCACCTCGCGCTCCAGCTCGGCGGCCGGCGACCAGCCGAGCACGTGTGCCCCCGAGGAACCGCGGCCGCACCAGCAGCGGCGTGAGGATCCACCACAGCCCCGCCGCCGGGCCGGCGAGCAGCACCATCCACCACCAACCGCCGCCGAGCAGCCACGGCGCGGCCAGGTACCAGAACGGCAGCACGGTCAGGCCCACGACCGCCGCCGACATCGCCAGCCCGCCGGTGCCGTCGTAGGCGAGGAACGAGTAGTCGCGCCAGCGGGTGCCGTCCCGCGCCCAGGCGCCGAGCCGGCGCACCGGGTCGCGCGGCGCCCGCGCGTACCGCGCGGTCAGCTCGTGCCCCAGCACCCAGCCCGCCGCCCGCCGCTGCACCCCCGCGACGACGGCGACCAGCGGCACCAGCCCCAGCAGCAGCACGCCGCCGATCACCGCCGGCGTCGTCGCGATCCCGATCGTGGTGACGACGAAGAGCACCAGCGAGCCGATCGCCCCGAGCAGCGACACCAGCGCCAGACCGGCCAGCCGCAGCCGCTGCCGGAACGCGCCGCCGTCCACCGGCAGCAGACCGGGGAAGGCGACCGCGTCCACGGCCAGAGCGTCCCACCGCCCGGCGGGTGGTGGGACGCTCCCGGCCTGCTCGGTCATCCCGGCGAGGGGCGCAGCACCGGCCCCGCGACCGCCCGGCGGGTGGCCAGCACCGCCGTCCCGAGGGCGACGACGGCGGCGACCACGACGACGCCGAGGAGCAGCCACGGCGTGGTCGGCAGCCAGCCGTCGGTCTTGGCGATGCTGTACGGGACCACCGTGCCCAGCGCCGCCAGCACCCCGAAGACCAGCGCGGTGACCAGCAGGACGGCGGTCTCCGCGCCGGCCGTGGTGACCAGCTCGGCGCGGGTGACGCCGGCCAGCCGCTGCTGGGTGAACTCGCGCCGCCGGTCGGCGACCGCCGCCACCGTGCCGTTGACCACCATGATCGCGGCGAAGACGGCGATCATCCCGACGACCAGGTAGTTGATCAGCCCGACCGTGTCGCCGGTGAGGCTGTCGGTCGAGACGCTGTTCTCGATCTGCATCAGGTACAGCGTGCCGGTGGCCGGGCCGACGAAGACCAGCAGCGGCACCAGGACGCCGGCCAGGTCGTGGGCCCGTCGCCGGGCGTGCTGCACCGCCAGGTGGCCGGGGACGTCGGGGAGGGCCCGCCGGACGAGCGGCGCGGTCAGCGCGGCGACCGCCTGGAGCAGCAGCGGGGCGAACAGCGCCAGCCCGACCGACCAGTAGATCGACGCCGGCCCGGCGGTCTGCATCGCGGCGTACGGGTCGCTGCTGCTGCCGGTGACGGTGAGCGTCAGCACGGTGAAGGTGATGCCGGCGGAGAGGAAGACGCTGCCGGCGGTGATCCGCCAGGCGCCGAGCCGGTCGCGGTGCAGCCGGCCGGCGGTGAGCGCCTCCTGCGCCGAGCCGCGGGTGGCCGACCGCGCGGCGAGCACCCCGGCGACGGCGCAGGCCAGCAGGACCGCCCCGAGCGCGCAGGTCGGGGTGAGCCAGCCGAGGGTGTGCGCGACGTCGTCGGCCACGAGCCCGCCCTCCCGCAGGAGGTCGAGCACGACCCGGCCGAGCAGCCAGCCGGGCAGGACGCCGACCGCGGCCGCGACGACGGCGAGGGTCATCGACTCGGCCAGCACCATCCGGCGCACCTGGCCGCGGGTGGCGGCGATCGTCCGCATCAGCGCGAACTCCTCGGCCCGCCGCCGCACGGTGAGCGCGAGCATCGAGGCCACCGAGAACAGCACGATGACCGTGCCCCAGCCGCCGACCACCGAGGCGATGGTCACCAGCGTCTCCCGGTCGACGGCGCCCACCCCGTCCTGCACGCCGCTCTCCAGCAGGGTCAGGAACGCGGTGAGCACGGCGGTGCCGAGCAGCACCGACAGCGCGGTCGCGACGAACGTCGTGCGGCGGGCGCGCAGCGACCGCCAGGCCAGGCCGGTCACCGGGCCACCGCCACCAGCTCGCCAAGGTGGGCCAGCTGCCCGGCGACGGCGTCGGCGGTCGGGCGGGCCATCGTGCCGACGACGCGGCCGTCGGCGAGGAAGACGACCTCGTCGGCGGTGGCGGCGGCGACCGGGTCGTGGGTGACCATGACGATCGTCTGGCCGCGCAGGTCGGCGGCGCGGCGCAGCAGCGCCAGCACCTCGCGGGCGGCGGCGCTGTCGAGGGCGCCGGTCGGCTCGTCGGCGAACAGCACGGCGGGCTGGGTGACCAGGGCGCGCGCGATCGCCACCCGCTGCTGCTGGCCGCCGGAGAGCTCGGCCGGCAGCCGGCGCTCGCGCCCCTCGAGCCCGACCGCGGCGAGCGCCTCGAGCACGTCGCGGGGGTCGACGCGCCGGCCGGCCAGCCGCAGCGGCAGCTCCACGTTCTGCTGCGCGGTCAGGTACGGCAGCAGGTTCAGGCCCTGGAAGACGAAGCCGAGGTTGCGCCGGCGGAAGCGGGTCAGCTGGTCCTCGCCGAGCCCGGTCAGCGGCAGCCCCTGCACGGTGACGGTGCCCTCGGTCGGCCGGTCCAGCCCGGCCGCGCAGTTGAGCAGCGTCGACTTGCCCGAGCCGGAGGGGCCCATGACGGCGGTGAAGCTGCCGCGCGCCAGGGCCAGGTCGACGCCGTCCAGGGCCCGCACCTCGGTGCCCGGCCGGCCGTAGACCCGGGTGACGCCGGCGAGCTCCAGCGCGGCGGGTGGGTTGGTCATCTCGTCGTCCTCTCGTCCGCGGTGCGTGGGAGGAGCACCGCCGGGGACGACGCTAGGAACGCGCGAGGCGCCGGGACATGGCGCTGACCAGCCTCTTCACGGTGGGGAAAAGCCCACCCCCGCCGTCAGGGACGGTAGGGCGGGGCGACGCCCCAGCCCCACCGCGGCACCGGCGCGTGCTCGACGACGTCGGTCGCGTCGCCGGAGTTGTGCACCGCCAGCCGGGTGCCCCACTCCGCGTAGCCCATGATCGCCGCCCGGAACTCGGGGTCGTCGGGCAGCGCCACGTCGTCGGCCGCCCGGGACAGCAGGGTGACGAACCGCAGCCGCTGCTCGCCGCTGATGTGCAGGCCGCGGTGCTTGCCGAGCATGTGCTCGTAGCCGCCGAGCGAGGCGGTGTACTCGGCCGGCCCGCCCATCACCTCGCACCACCAGGTGACGACGTCGCGCCGGTGCTGCTCGCTGACCCGGCCGTGGAACACCGGCGCCAGCAGGTCGTCGGCCTCGACCAGGTCGTAGAACCGGCCCAGCCAGCGCTCGAAGGCCGGCCGGCCACCGGCCCACTCGTAGACGGTCGGGTCGTCGCTCGCCACGCGGTCAGCATGGCCCGTCAGGCGGGGTAGGCGTAGGTCCAGACCAGCGCGTCGTAGCCGTCCTCGTAGGCGTCCCGCGCCCCGGTGCCGACGACCAGCAGCGCGCCGTCGACGACGGTGGCCGCGGCCGCCGAGCCGTCGCCCGCCAGCACCTGCGGCTCGCCGACCTCGCCGCCGTCCAGGCCGACCGCGAGCAGGAACGGCTCCGGGCGGTCGGTGTCCTCCCCGCCCGAGCCGACGAGGAACGCCAACCCCGCCTCGGGGTCGACCGCGAGGTCCCGGTACTCGCCCTGCGGGTACGCCTCGCTCGGCTCCGGCAGCCGGGCCAGCCGCTCCGACTCCGCCGCGTCCGGCGCGAGGGAGTGCAGCTCCGGGCCCCCGCCCGCGTCCAGCAGGAAGTACAGCGTGCCGTCGGGCGCCACCGTGGCCAGCCACGCGTCGCCCGGCAGCACGACCGGCTCGCCGGGCCCGCCGGAGAGGTCGGCCGGCATCCGCACCACCTGCGTCGCCCCGCCGTCGGCGAGGAACAGCACCAGTTCCTCGCCGTCCTCGCTGAGCACCCAGGAGGCCGGCGACGCGTCCAGCTCGTGGCGGTCCTCGACCGCGCCGGTGACCGGGTCGAGCCGGACCAGCACCGGCCCGCCGTCGGCCGGGTCGAGCAGCGCGATCACGTCCCGGCCGTCGGGGGCCGGCACGGCGGACACGTCGGCGTACTCGTCCTCGAGGTGCAGCGGCGGGTCGACCGGCCGCGTCGCCACCGGCTCGACCTCGTCGGGGTCCCCGCCCGGCGGCACGACGGCGACCTGCAGCGCGGTGCCGTCGGGGTCGGCGGTCACCAGCGCGACCGAGCCGTCCGCCCGGACCACGCCGGCCAGCCCGTGGGCGACCAGGTGGCTCCGCGACACGACCTCCCCGTCGCGCACGCGGACGACGGCCGTCTCGTCGAGGCCGTTCTCGAAGACCACCCAGGTGCCGTCCTCCTGCACGGCGATGCCGGTGGCGTGGGTGATCCACTCACCGCCCCACGGCTGGGACGGGACGGTCACGTCGGTCGAGCGGATCTCGCCGGGGAGGCCGTGCTCCCCCTCGGCGCTGCACGCGGCGGTCAGGAGCACGACGGCGAGCAGGAGCAGCCGCTTCACGGGACGCTCCACAGCTGGGCGCGCCGCTCGCCGTCGTCGTCCGCGGCCCCGGCGACGAACAGCGTCCGGCCGTCGGCGGCCGCCGCGAGCGCGGTGCCGCGCCCGCCGAGCTCCTCCGGCTCGGTGACCTCACCGTGTGCGACGTCGACCAGCGCGTAGGTCGGCAGGCGCCCGGCGCCGGTGCGCGCGGCCACCAGCACGGTCGCGCCGTCGCCGGCGACGGCCAGCGCCGTGGGCTCGTCGTACGGCCCGCCGGGCAGGTCGGCGATCGCCACCGGGGTCCGCGCGCCGGCCGCGAGCCGCACCAGCACCGGTCCGCCCTCGGCGCCGGGGTCGGTGAGCAGATACAGCTCGCCGTCCGGCCCGACGGCGGGCGGGGTCACCGGGTAGCCGTCCACCTCGACATCCGGGGCGTCGGCGCCGTCCAGGCCCGGGCCGAGCCGCCACACCTGGGTGGTGAGGTCCGCCGTCTCGAGGACGACGGTGACGGTGCCGCCGTCGTCGGAGGCCGCGACGCCGACCGGCCGGACGGTCGCCGTGCCCAGGGTGCGCGCGGCGACCACCCGCCCCGTCGCGACGTCGACGGCGAGCACCTGGGCCAGCGAGCCGACGTCGAGGTCGCGCTCGGTGAACGCGACGTAGAGCGTGCGGCCGTCGGGCGAGAGCGCCGTCGCGACCGGCTGCGCGTCGTCCAGCGCGGGGTCGGGATCGACCGGCCGGGTCTCGTACGGGTCGTCCGCGTCGGCGGTGCCGGCGGGCGGGACGACGACGAGGAGGAGGTCGGACTGGCTGTCGTCGTCGGCGACGAGGAGGAACGACCCGTCCGGCAGCGCCTGCACGGCGTGGGCGGTGTCGTCGACGAACGTCTCCTGCACCACCGCCCCGTCGCGCACCTGCGCCAGGCCCGAGTCGTACCGGCCCTGCAGCAGGACGCCGACCGTGCCGTCCGGGCCGACGGCCACGCCGTCGGCCCAGGTCAACCGCTCGAACGACACGTCCACGGCGGCGACGGCGGCCGCACCGGCCGGGGCGCAGGCGGACAACAGCGCCGCGACGGCGAGGAGGGCCGGCGCGGCGGGCGATCGGGAGCTCACGCCGGTCACCGTGCGCCGGCGCGCTTGGGCGGCGGTTGCAGGTCGCTTGAGCGATGAGTTCCTGGTCAGCCGGGGGTCTGCCGTGCATGACGAGCACCCTCGAGACCCCCGAGGCGACCCTGGCCTACGACGTCCGCGGTCCGCTGCCGACCGCCGACGGCCGCCCGCCGCTGGTGCTGATCGCCGCGCCGATGGACGCCTCCGGCTTCGGCAGCCTGGCGTCCCGCTTCCCCGACCGCACGGTGGTCACCTACGACCCCCGCGGCCTGGGCCGCAGCACCCGGCACGACGGCCGGTCCGAGCACACCCCCGAGCAGAACGCCGACGACGTCCACCGGGTCGTCGCCGCGCTCGGCGCCGGGCCGGTCGAGCTGTTCGCCAGCAGCGGCGGCGCGGTCAGCGCGCTGGCCCTGGTCACCGCGCACCCCGACGACGTGAGCACGCTCGTCGCGCACGAGCCCCCGCTGCTCGCGCTGCTGCCCGACGCTGACCGGGCGTTCGCCGCCGAGCGCGACGTGCAGGCGGCGTACCACGACAAGGGCTGGGGCACCGGCATGGCCGCGTTCATCGCGCTGACCTCGTGGCGCGGTGAGTTCACCGACGACTTCGCGGCCGCGTCCGCGCCGGACCCCGCGGCCTTCGGCCTGCCGGTCGACGACGACGGCTCGCGGCAGGACCCGCTGCTGTCCGGCGTCTCCAACGCGATCACCGCCTACCGCCCCGACCTGGCGGCGCTGCGCGCGGCGCCGACCCGGATCGTCGTCGCGGTCGGCGCCGAGTCCGACGGCCTGCTCACCGGGCGGACGTCGGTCGCGCTCGCCGAGGCCCTGGGGCAGGAGGCCGTGGTCTTCCCCGGCGGGCACGGCGGCTTCCTCGGCGGCGAGTTCGGCCAGCAGCGCGACCCGGAGGCGTTCGCGGTGCGGCTCCGCGAGGTGCTGGCGGCGGGGTGAGCGGTCAGCAGCCCGCCGCGGCGTAGCCGCTGACCGCGGGCCACGCGGACGGGGGCGTCGTCGGCCAGTCGTAGATCGAGACGCCGACGGCGCCCTGCTCCGCCGCGGCCCGCGCCATCGCGGCGTAGTCCTCGGCGGTCTCCTGGACGTCGTAGCCGCCGATCACCGAGACCACCGCGCAGGGCTCGCCGAGGTGCTCGCGCACCCGGGTGATGTTCTCGGTGATGTACCAGTGCGGATCGGTGAACCCCTCCTCCGACCGGTTCGACCAGTACGCCATGGGCAGCCACACGTCGTAGAGGTCGCGCAGCTCCTGCCACGGGAACTGCGGCCAGTAGGCGGTGTTGAGCACGTCGGTGACCACCGGCGGCAGCACGATCGCGCCCAGCTCCGCGTCGGGCAGCAGGGCGCGCAGCCGCTGGGACAGGTCGACCAGCGCCGCGTTGCGCGCGGCGAGCCCGGTCCCCTCGGTGAACTCGATGTCGACCGCGACCGCGTCGAACGCGTGCCCGTCGGCGGAGAAGCCGGCGATCTCCTGCAGCCGCCGCAGGTCGCCGGCCACGTCGGTGAAGCGCGGCAGGTACCAGGCGACCACCTGCATGCCGCGCTCGTGCGCCCGGGCGAGGAACTGGCCGAGCAGGTCGGTGCTCAGCAGGCCGGGGAAGCGCGGGTCGTCGGCGGCCGGCTGGAGGTAGAGCGTCTGCACCCCCGCGTCGGCCATCGCGTCGACGTCGGCCGGGGTGACCGGTGGCGCCGTCCCGCCGAACTCGCGGGTGAACCGGTAGCGGGACAGCCACGTCCCGACCCCGGCGTAGGGCGAGGGCCCGGCGTCGGGCGCGGGCTCGGGCTGCGCCGGCGACGGGGACGGCGTGGTCGGCAGGGCGGTGACGTCGGCGGTCTCCCCCGTGCCGCACGGGCCGGTGCAGGGCTCGCCGAGCGAGTCGGCGCGGATGCCCACGAACAGGGCGACCACCACCAGGAGTCCGAGCAGCAGCCCACCGCGCCGGTGGGCCGGCCGCCGCGAGTGCGCCCCCATGACCACCCCCACCGCAGCATGAGGGGAGAACCGGCCGGGCGCCAGATGCCCGGCTCCCGCCGGCTCCCGGGTCAGGCGCTGGGGCGCGCCCCGCCGATGAAGCCCGACCAGCGCATCGAGGTGATGCGGACGGTCTTGCCGCTCTCGGGGGCCTCCAGGATCTGGTTGCCGCCCAGGTAGATCGCCACGTGGTGGATGGTCGACGGGTTGCTGGTGTTGGTGGCCCAGAAGACCAGGTCACCGCGCTGCAGCTGGCTGCGCGACACCTGGGGCAGGCTCGCGTACTGGGCGCTGCTGTTGCGGGCGATGGAGATGCCGGCCTGGTGGTAGGCGTACCGGGTCAGCCCCGAGCAGTCGAAGCCGACGACGCCGGCATCCACGCCCCAGCCCATGCTCGGGCCGGTGAGCGACCCGCCGCCCCAGGCGTAGCGGGTGCCGATCCAGCGCGACGCGGCGGCGATCGCCGTCTCGACGGCGGAGGACGACGGGGCGCCCGCGCCGGAGCCGCCCCCGGTGCCGCCGGAGCCGTTCCCGCTGCCGCCCGACGGCGCCGGCGCCGGGTCGTCCTCCTCCTCGGCCGCGGCGGCGGCAGCGGCGGCGGCGGCAGCCGCGGCGGCCGCGGCGGCGTCGCGGGCGGACTGGTCGGCCGCGGTGCGCTGACCCTGCAGGGTGGAGAGGGTCTGCTGCGCGGCGTCGAGCTGCTGCTGGAGCTGGGCCTGCTGCGCCTCCACGGCGGCGGCCTGCCGGCGGGCACCGGCCTCCAGCGCGGTGGCCTCGGCCAGCTGCGCCTCGGCCTCCTGCTTGAGCGCGTCGGCGGTGGCGAGCGCGGTTCGCGCGGCGCCGGCGGCCGCGGCGGCCTGCTGCTCCACCACGGTCACCCGGGTCAGGACGTCGCTGCGGTGGTCGCCGGCGGCGTCGAGCAGCGCGGCGCGCTCGAGCATCTGCGCCGGGCTGCCGGAGTCGAGCAGGCTGATCAGCCCGGGGCTGGTGCTGCCGGACATGTAGCTGTCGCGGGCGAAGGCGGCGACGTCGGTGCGGGCGGCGGTGAGGTCGGTCTGCGCCTGCTGCGCGGCGGCGTCGGCGGCCGCGGCCTCGGCCTGGGCCGTCTCGTACTCGGCCTGCGTGGCCTGGAACTGGTCGAGGGCGATGTTGGCGGCCGCGTGCGCGGCGTCGACCTGCGCCTCGGCGGCGGCGACCTGGGCGGCGAGCTGGCCGATCTGCGCCGCGGCGGCGTCGGCGGCCTGCCGGGCGGCGGTGATCTCGCCGTCGGACGGGTTGCGCGGCGCAGCGGAGGCGACACCGGCGGACAGGCCGACGCCGAGCGCAGCGGCCACCAGCACACCGGCGGTCCTCGTCGCGCCGCGCCGTCCCCTGCCGTTGCCGTTCCGCACCGGTCTCTCCCTCCGTCGCGCGCGATCCGCCTTTCTGCGAATTGCGCCGACAATGGGATCGACCCGTTCGGATGAATGCTTGAGAACCTTTTTCTGAATGGCGCGAAGTCGCCGTGTCGACAAGCCGCGGCATCGCGTTCATCGAGAGTGCAATTCAGCGGAGCGCCGCGTCCAGGTGCCGGAGCAGTTCGCCGACCCGCCCACCGCCGCTCGGGGCGGGCGGGTAGCGCCGGAGGACGTCCACCACCACCGCACCGGCGACCAGCCGGAACCGCGTGAGGGAATCCGCGCCGACGGCGGGATCGCCCCCCGCCGAGAGCTCGAGCGCCCGGGCAGCGGAGGCGGCCGACCCGAGGACGTGCCGGACCTGGGTGCCCTTCGCCAGGGGGTGGAGGAAGGCCGCCCCGGCCGCATCGGCGGCCGCCCGCGCGGCGGCGCTCGCCGCGGCCAGGCCGGCGTCGCGGGTCTCCCGGGCCGCCCGGTGCGCCGCCCAGGCGGTGTCGCGCAGCACCCGGGTGCGCTCGGCGCCGTCGGCGAACGCCTGCGCGGCGTCGACCGCCTCCCGCGGACGCCGGTCGTCGGGGCGGGCGGCTGCGAAGACCGCCAGGACCGGCCGCGCGCACGCCGCTGCGAAGCCGGCGACCGCGCGCAGCTCGGACGTGCTGAGCGGGAACGTCGCGGGCTCGTCGGTCACGGGCGTCATCCTCGCGCGGTCACCGGCTGCCGCGCCGTGCGCTGAGGGCGGCGCCGCCCCTCCCCGTGGGGGCCGGTCCGGCGTAGCGTGCGCGCCACCGGAAGCCGGATCCGGCCCTCCGCGAGGGAGCGAGAGCCATGGCCGACAAGTCGCCGCACGACGCGCACTCCGCGAAGAAGTCCAACAAGTCGCTCAAGGAGAAGCGCGCCGCGCGCAAGGAGGACAAGCAGGCCACCGCGGCGGTGGAGCGCCTGCTGCACCCGCGCAAGGCGCCGCGCACCTAGGCCTCACGCGCCGATCGTGTTGGTCATCCCCCGCGGGCCGGCGTCGTCGGTGCCGCAGACGGCGCACGAGCGGTAGCGGCTCCCGTCCTCGGTGCTGTGCAGCCGCCAGTCGTGCAGGCGCAGCACGCGGCAGCGGAACCGTCGTCCGAACGAGGGCATCGGGACCTCCTCCAGGGGCGGGCGGGGATCGCCGAGCGCGGCGCGCAGGGCGAACGCCTGCGAGACCACACCGACGGCGAACCTGAGCTGATCCCCGGGCGTCGTGCCGTACAGCTCGGCGACCAGCTCGCAGTAGTACCTGTCGCGGTCCGCGCGCGTCGGCAGCGCGCGGACC